>NZ_FNSA01000003.1:1237081-1546351 GCF_900104775.1 Tsukamurella tyrosinosolvens | reverse complement strand
ATACCGAGGTACCGCACTCGCCCACGACCGGACTGTCGAGTTCATCAAGGACGCGACGCGTGAGAAGTTCGCGCAGATCGAGCGAGAGCATGAGGCAGAGTAGGCAGTGATGCAACTCCGCGAATGGCAGCGTGAGGCCGTCGAGCAGTTCCGTATTTCCCGTCGCTCGAGTTTTCTTGCTGTCGCTTGTCCTGGTGCGGGCAAGACGACGTTCGCCCTCACTGCGGCTCGCGAGTACCTCGACAGCGGCAAGGCCCGCCGGGTGATCGTGGTAGCTCCAACGCTCGCTGTGGCGTCTCAGTGGGCGGCTCACGGCCTGTTGAAGCTCGCGGCAGCTCTGCCAGCCGAGGGCATCGACACGGACGGTTGCGAGGGTCTGGTCCTGACGTACGCCAGCCTGTTGGGCGCGACGGGCGCGCGGATCGGCGAGGCGATCGACCGAGACACCCGGCGCTCGGGCACGTTGGTGATCCTTGACGAAGTGCATCACGCCGCCGAGGACTCCAAGTACGGCCTGGCGCTCACGCGGGCCTTCTCGGGCGCTCGCAAGCGGCTACTGCTCTCGGGCACGCCCTGGCGCACCGATGCCCGCGAGGCGATCCCGTTCGCGCGGTGGACTGCCGACGGGGAAATGATCGCGGATGTGTCCTACAGCTACGCCGATGCCTTGCGCGACAAGGTGTGTCGGCCTGTCGAGTTCGTGGCGGTGTCGACCACTGCGAACTGGCAGGACGCGAAGGGTCCGCAGTCGGTCAAGGTGAGCATCGAGCGGCCTATCCCCCGGTCGGCTCGCGGGTCCGTTCTGCGGTCGACGTTGGACGATGGCGAGTGGTTGCGCGGAGTGCTGGCAGAGGCACACGCGCACCTGATGATGCAGCGGCGCGAGATCCCCGATGCGGGCGGCTTGATCGTTGCGCGCGATGTCGAGCACGCCTACATGGTCCGCCGAGTCCTCGCGGAGACCACGGGAATCGAGGCACCTGTGGCAGTCGGCAGCGACGACGGGGCCGCAGTGATCGACAGGTTTCGCCGGTCGTCCGATCCATGGTTGATTTCCGTGATGCTGGTCAGTGAGGGCACGGATATCCCCCGGCTCACGACGCTTGTCTATTCCACAAATAAGGCGACTCCGCTGCTCATGACGCAAATCATGGGTCGCGTCATCCGCACTCGGCGCGGCGAGGACGTGACGGCCCGCATGTTCATGCCCTCGATGCACCACCTCTGGGAGATCGCTCTCGATATCGACCAGCAGGCACTACAGGTATTGCAGCCGCGCGTGAGGCGTACACGCAAAGCCGTCACGGCACCGAAGCAGCACGCTAAGAGCGCGCACGGTGCGAGCATCGGGTGCGAGATCGAGGACATTGCCACAGTTGGGCAGGGCACCCGCATCGAGCGTGAGCAGATGTCGAAGTCGCAACAGGACTTTGCCCGCATCTTTGCGACCGTCAAGGGCTAACACCAGGTCATCCCGATCATTTCGCTAAGCAATAGTGCAGGATTGCAATATCTCAGTAAAGGCACATCGCCACGCCCGGACGGCGGTACCCTCGCAACCACAACAAACGAAGGGAATTCCGCACACTATGAGCACTGAAATCAAGCGCACACTTTCTGTTGCGGTGGGCGTACTCTTAGCGGCGCTCGTTATCCTCATTATCTGGTCAATCAACAGCGACAACAAGAAGTTCGAAGAGTCGAACGAGAAGGCGCGCGAGATCTGCCAGAAATATGGATATGACTCCGCAGGTTGCACGCTTGGGACCAACCGATAGCGCAAAGGAACAGCCCCACCATGGTCTTGCTATGGTGGGGCTGCTCTATTGGCGGCATGCGACGGTTAGGAGGACCGCCCGCATTGAGCCCGAGCTATCCAGGAACTGACTCGATGCGGCGCAATGCTGCCATCTAGCAGGCCAGGAAATACCGGATGCCTACGGTTTGGGAGCCTGCTAGGAGTATTCAGCTAGGGCGTGACATTGAACTTGACCGCTGCCAGCTTCTCCGGTCGTGGGAATACCCAGCCGATGCGCCCGAATGATCGGATAGCGGTTCGCACGGACGTAAAGAAGGTGGATGCATCGGCCTCGACCTCGACATCCTCGCGAACGCTCATGAACACATAGTCGGGGTCGATCAAATGCGCAGTCTCGGCAGCGACATCCGCACACGTAAGCACCGGGATTCCCGCGATGGTGTTTCGCCACGCGGAACCGGGATCTGACTGGAGAATGTACTGATTCGATCCCGCGCTGACCTTGAGCTTGCGCAGCTTGGTCGCCAGCTCCGGACCCATGACGATGAACCGAGGGTTTGCACGCTCTGCCTCGACCGCGCCGAGGGCGTCAAGGAACGGATCGAGCGAGTACTCGTCGGCCTCGACGATGGTTCGACCGCTTACGCTCTCGATGCCCTTTGGCCCCTTTGGCGTGGTGGTGCCAAAGAAGGTCTTATCGACCAGTTCGGCGTAGGCATCGATAAGCGAATTGCTAAGCAGCGTCGGAAGATCGTACGCCGAATCATTAAGCAGCTGTCGGGTCGCGGTCAACAGCTTGCCCGCGTTCATGTGTGGCACGCGGATTTCGTTGAAAGGGACATTCTCGACTGTCAGCTCTTCGCCTTCATCGAGCCACTCGGCGGAAGTCTTACCCATCATCGGCAGCGCAGCGTGGCCCGCATTTGCGTGCTCGACGTGCGAAACCTGCATGGCGATCGACTTCTTTTCGAGCGGTGCGAGGAAGTTTTCCTTCATGTCATCGGGTGAAAGGATCGCACCGGAATTGAGCGTAGTATTGCTCATGTTGTAAACCTTGCTTCTAGGGAAATATCAATGAGCGAGGTTCACAGAACGGCATCGCTACGGGGAGTCACTCAACCCGACATTCTTAGTCTTGCACATTTGACGCAGTGTGCAAGTGATTGCAGCCTACGCCAGTCCGAGCTGCCTCCGTCGGGTCATTTCGTTAAGCGCGACACCGACGACGTTGGGAGCCGTTGGGCCGCGATCGACCACCAGCGTTTGGCCTACTCCGGTGTTCGGGTACACGGGCGGTCGCTTAACCCGGCGCAGTCCGGGACGGCTGTTCGCCAGCTCACGGGCAGTCCCGCGTACACGTTCGGCGTCGACACTGCCTGTTCCGTCGAGCATGTCCGCCACTTGCGAGCCGCCGACATCGAATAGATCTTCGCCACGGCCCAGGACCGAGGCCGCGATCGCAGTGATGTGGGCTCGATGGATCGCGTCGCGCCGTCCCTCAATGTGCTCCAGCTCGGAAGTACTCGCCTTCACTCTCAACCTCTGGGCGATCTCTCGCTTTGGCGCGGCGTCGGCCTGCTCGCGCAAGAGCTGCCATGCGGGTGCCTCATTTGAAGCGTCGGCGTCGATCTCCCCCGACCCGGCCTCTGCGGCCTCACGGGCGGTATCGAGCACTGTCTGCATCCAATGCGCGCGCGGAGCATCGGCGGCGTCGGCAGCATCGCCAGGCGTGACCGGCGACGGCACGGCGCGCTTACCGGCGAGGCCCGGACGTTCACCGAGCAGAGATCGCAGCGCGTCGTGCATGGCGGCGAAATCGACGGTGCCGTCCTCCCGTAGAAGGTCCTCCGCCACATACCCACCGACGCCGAACAGGTCGTCCGGGATCGCCAGGTACGGCGCTGCGAAAGCGGCCACGACGGACCTAGCCGCATCTGCCGCAATGCTCCGGGCGGCCTCGATGCTCGCGTCCACCTCGCGCAGGCGCACCCGCAATTGCGCTTCGCGGTTCGACTCCAGCTCGTCGGCCTCGTCGTCGGCCTCCTCGACATCCTGCCGGGTGCCGATCACGTCGTCCTCGTCGGCTTCGTCTGCCTCGATGATGTAGTCAGTCGTCATTGCTAGTGGCCTCCTCGGGCGCTGTATGGAAGGGGAACCGCTGTTCCCGAATATTGCCTAGATACCGGTTCTCGACGCGCGACGTTTGGCCGGGTTCCAGTGTGTAGCCGTGCAATTCGAGTAGCGCGTCCTCGAGCGAGGTAGTTCGGCGGGACATCACGCGGTGGCGCGTGTCGCTGAATCTGGTTGCATCCCACTCATTTTGGAATCGCCCGTAGCTTCGGTGGGCCGCGGGACCGCGCCTGTCCTCGGGTCTCATGTGATCACCGAGCTGGTCAGCTAGGTTCCTGTAGTCGTCTGTCATCTTGTTCTCCTAATGTGATGGTCCGCTTACTTAACGGAGTTGCATAGCTTCTGAGCTGCAATGAGTTGTTCGCCGGCACTTTCAGCGGTCCGTTTTTGCGAGGCCTGTTCGCTCTAGCTGTCAGAGCGGTGTTCGCGTGAACACGTCCGCAGCGCCTCGGCGTGACACCTTGGCGAACCTCAAGGTCAGAGGCTTTTCGGCGGCTTGAATGAGGCTCGACTAGGGCTCGAATGCGGCTCGGTTGAGCGGCGGGCGCGGCCTTGGCGGACTAGAACGGGCACTCGATCCGCAAGCCCTTGGGCGTGAACTGCTCCGCACCGCCAAAGAGGTAGTCCTCCAGATGGTCGGCCCAAACGATCGGTCCCGTCAGCTCGCGACTGGCGTAGCGCTCAACCACACCATCGAGGTAGCCGAGGAACCCGCCAAACTTCTTGTCCCAGTCGGCGCTGGTGAGCTTGCGCTCAATAGCAAGCTCGCGGAACTTCTCGCCCACTTCACCGACGGACAGGCCGCGCGGGCACTTCGCAGCGTGGGCCTTGTTCGGCGTCCATCCCTCGGAGATCCCCTCACGCTGGTCTGCGCCAGCGAAGCGCGCGGACGAGTGTTCTTCAGATTGGGAGTTTCTATTGGGAGATTGCATTGGGAGATGGTCCGTCAATATTGACGGGCACTCCTCCGCAGAATTGACGGGTACGTTCCCCTCAGTTCTGACGGGTACGTCTACGTTCCCCGCAATATTGACGGGTACACCGTTGGCGTTCCCCTCAGTTTTGACGGGTACGTCGTCATCGCCCGTCGCGGGCGCGATCGACGGGAAGGTCAAGAGGAAGTCCGAGGCGTTGCCGCTCTTGGATCCGCCCCGCTTTGTCTGGACGATGTAGCCATGCCCGCGCAGGCTCTCGAGGCCGCGCTCTACCGTGCTGACCGACACGCCCAGTTCGCCAGCCGCCCACTCCGCGCCGCAGTACGGGTCCACCGTGTATTGGTCAGCGATGCAATGCAGGAACCCGCCCACCCTGTACCCGGCAGCACTAACCGACGGATCACATAGGAGCGTGCGCAACCATGCGAACGTGCGAGGCTTCCCGTCTGCGGCCGGGTATGCTGCCACCCTTCGGTGGGGGTATCGCTCCACGTTCACATCGGTCACATAGCGCAGGCGCTGAGAATCGCTTATACTCAAGTCAGTTCTTCTCCGATCCCGCCCTAGCCTGGACAGCAATGGGGCGGGATCTTTTCATTTCAGGCGAATAGATACTCTATTCATCGTTTCGCGCCAGGCCACACAGCGCCATCGGTTCTGTTTTAGAAGCACGAAGAGTGTCGAGACCAACAGTTAGACGACACGCCGATAGGCCTGCGGAAATGCGCGCACGTTAGGCAGTCCGGTCCGGGATGCGCAGTTCATACCAAGCCGGATTGTCCGCACTCCCACTGTGCGCATACCGAATCCAACCGGCTGCCCGCATCGCCGCGATGCGTCGGGTGACGGTTGCGGACGACAGGCCGGTCTCCTCCACTATGAGGTCTCGACCCGGTGCGGAGTACAGCGCCCCGCGATCGACCTTCGCGAACGAATGCTGAAACAGGGACCAGATGACGGAATCGAACTGCGGCGGGAAGAAACGCGCCGCAGCCCGCTGCCAGTCGCATCCAATGATCGGGCAGCCGCTAGGTTCGTGGCTATGCATCGACGTTCTCCAGGTCGTCCACAGCGATCCTCAGGAGCGTTGCCAGCTCGGCGCGAGTCGCAAGTGGGAGACGCGAGAGCCGCCGCTTAGTGAGCTTCGTGAGGGCGTATTCGAGGATCGCGTCATGCGCCGCCTTCTCACGCGAGGCCGCAGCCGGATCGAGGGAAGTGTGCCAACTAACGGCGCTCACTCCTGCCAGCCCTCCCAGTTGACGGCCTCGAGCAGACGCCCACGAATAACATCTTTGTCTAGGTAGCCGTCCACACGGTCGCGAAATGATCGCAGCGCGGAGGGGGACGTCAGCTCGAAAAGCTTGGATAGCTCCCCCGATACGCGGTGATGTTCGCGTTCTGCGAGTTCCTGCTCGTCGCGCTTACAGGTGCATGAATCAGTCATTGGTGCTCCGGTTCTCGCGGACCCACCGACGGAATGCCGCAGGGTCAGCGTAATAGAGGGAATTGACCGAGCGGCCAGGAATGAGGCCGGTCTCGATCGCTGAAACGGCAGCGGAATAGTCCACGCCGGAATTATGGGT
This sequence comes from Tsukamurella tyrosinosolvens, assembly GCF_900104775.1. Classification (NCBI taxonomy): domain Bacteria; kingdom Bacillati; phylum Actinomycetota; class Actinomycetes; order Mycobacteriales; family Tsukamurellaceae; genus Tsukamurella; species Tsukamurella tyrosinosolvens. The sequence goes on along the minus strand of NZ_FNSA01000003.1, from coordinate 1,539,944 downwards.
GAGAGCGCGAAGGCTCTTGTATTCGTCCATTGAATCTCAGCGTAAATCACCTGGGATCAATTGCAATGGGTTTAGAAATGGGTTATGGCGAGCGACTTGACCAGTTCCCGCCATGAGGTGAAAGTCTCCAACACGTCGGAGACTTGGGCTTCGGTCGGGCTACTGGAGCCGTCTATTCAGCTCGCTCGACCAGTCGGCCACGCGCCCGGCCACTCGGTGAACGTCGGCCTTGTCGTGGACGGTCTCGACCACGGCGCGCACTCCGACCTTGACGCCGATCGCCACCAGGTCGTCAAGGGTGAACTTGCCGATCTTCCCCGCGAAGAGATCCGACACCCGCGATTCCGACACTCCAAGCTGCCGGGCGGCTTCGACCTGGGACCAGCCGCGCCGGGTGACCTGCTCCCCAATGCCGATCATGAAGTCAGACCGGACCCGAAGGTTCTCGGCCACGCTGGGATCGGCCTCGATGTCGTCCCAGACGCTCGCGTACGCCGCGAGGAACTTGCGCCCGTGGTCCGGGTCGTCCTCGCGACGGAAGACGGTGCCGGGGGCGTACTTGGCGAACAGCTCGCGGCCAGCCCTGCGAGCATCCTCGCCCCAAAGGCCGCGCTCGGGGTGCATCTCGGCGTCGGGGTGATCGGACATGCGGACCTCCTGGTGATCGACGGCGTAACCGTTCATCGTAGGCCGGGACCGCAGGGGCCGCGAGCGAGTTACAGCTCGCTCCGCAGTGGCGGCACCACAGGCGCGTCCGTCGCCATGCGCAGTAGGGCGTCCGCAGACACCACGTACTCGCTCTCGCCGCGTCCCTTGATCCGCGCCAACAACTCGCCACCAGAGAAGGTGTGTTCCCAGACGACACCCTCGCCCCACCGCTGCGCGAACCACTCGGCGGTTGTCCTCTTGGTGGTCCAGGCCATGCCGTCGCAGGTCGAGCCACCACGGTAGAGGTTAATCGTCTCGGGCGGGGCCGCGAGCTTGCCGTCCGACGTGTATCCGGCTGCGCGGAACATCTCGTCCCACTCCCACCGAGACGTAGAGGCATCGTCGTCTAGCGCACCCTCGGGGAACTCCGAGGCTGACCAGACCTCGCCGATATGGCGCGTCAACTCGCCCTCGTCCAGGCCTCCCCGCAACCACTCGTAATGCAGGATGCCGGGGCCGCTGTTCCGGTCCGCGTGTAGAAGCTCGCGTGCGATGTCGCTCATCGCGCGAGCCCCTTCTCGTAGAGGGCAAGGTCGGTATCCCAGACTCGCCAGCTACCGCCCCAGCGGAAACCGGGCATCAGTTCGTCAGCCATCATCTGGCGGACCTTGCGGGCACTTCCGCCGAGGCGGGTTGCCACGTCTTCCGGCGTGAGCGCCGTTCGCTCAATAAGGTTGATACTCAATCGTTTTCTCCAAACGTCGATGCTGGTCATGTGTGCCGGAATCGCCGGACTTGATCCCTGAACACTAGCGTCGTTTTGGAGGTTGAGCGGAAACGATTCTGAGCTGTTCGCGTGGCGAACGGCTGCCTATCTCAGCCCCTCGGCCACTGTCGCCGCAGCACCGCGACCAGACCCGTATCCGTTGGTCGCCACCATTGCTGTGACCAATGTCACATACGCGCCTTAGAGGTCGGCCAGGGCAGCGCGGGTGGCGTCGTCCTCGCCGGGGATGATGTGGAGGTAGGTCTCCATCGTGACCGCGAGCGAGGCGTGCCCGAGCAGCTTAGACACGGCGACAGCAGTTCTCCCCTGGTCAAACAAGGTCGACGCGTAGAAGTGACGCAAGCTGTGCCACTTGGTGATCGGTGCGCCGAGCGACCGCAGGCGGTTGCCCGCGTTCGTCGGAGAGAACTGCCGTCCGGTCTGGGTCAGGAACAGCGGCGCGTCGAGATCGCGGTCGAGCTTGTCGATATGGTCCTTCAAGGCGAGCGCGAGCGCGTCAGTGAGCGGCACCGTGCGGATCGCGTTCGGAGTCTTCAAGCTTGACCACGCCCACTCGGCACCTCCCAGGCGGCTCTGCGCTTCGACGTGCAAGCGCCTGCCGTCGACATCGACCGAGCGGACGCGAAGGCCGGTCAGCTCCGCGATGCGGATACCTGTTGTCGCCGCCACGCGAAACATCAGCGCTAGCTGTGGGTCCGTCGTGGACTCGATCAACTCGCGCACCTGAATCTTGGTCGGGATCTCCGACGGCGAGATCGCACGCGCCACCGTCCGCCCCTTCTTGTCGCGGCGCAGGCGGCACGGATTGCGCTCAAGGTGCCCATCCTCGATGGCCGCGTTGAACAGACTGGCGAGAATGCGGCGCAGGGTCCGCACCGTAGACACCGCAAGCGGCTTATCACCCTTCCACGGACGCCCCGTCGTCAGCTCCTCGATCCATTCCTCGACGTGCTCACGCGTAACGCGATCCATCCTCAGGTACTCGAGAGCCCCGAGATTGTCCAAGAGCTGCTTACGACCGGCGCGGGTGCTGCTGCCTTCCTCCGCGGCCTCCATGTGCTCTTCGACGGCACGCCGCACTGTCCACGTGTCGACGCGCGGGCCGACGGTGGCCTGACGCTTGCCCTTGCGGTTGTTTTCGTACTCGCGGGCTTCGGCCTCGGTCGGGAACTCCTTCTCCTTCCCATGCCACCTCGCCCGCCACACCACAGCACCGGACGGTTTGGTTCGCTGACTCGCCATTTCATTTACCTCCTGGGGCCAGTCTAGCAGTAAATAGCCCCCGCAGCCCCACGATAGCCCCATACGAGGTAGCAAACCCTGCCGATCTTGCCGTTATGATGCCGGATTTCAGACATTCGGCACGCCGGTAAACACGCTGTCTGAGCTGGGAATACCGGATTGTCTATTGACTTTTCGAACGAGAGATGGAGCGGCTTCTACACTTTCATCGTGTAAATGAATTCAGCCACAGTCCCTGCCTGCTCTCACGCGAAAACGACCCACCGGTGTGCCGGGGGCAAACGACACCAGCCTACCGACCGGCGCCCGTGGGCGGGCACCGGACCGGGCGCGACGGCGCGGCCCCCGCTCCCCTCCCGGGTAGTACTCGGTGCCGGAATCGAGTAGTCGGCCACTCTCGCGGCGCTCGCCCGGGCCGCGATCTACTCGTGCGACGACGCTCGATCCGAGGGGTGCGGCGCGGCCCGCCCACCCGGGCTCCCGGCCCGCGCCGGCGCCGCCTCGGACCGACTGGCGCGTAACAAGCGGGGCTTAAGGACCGAACGACACAGTGGAAGCACGGTGACTGGGGAGTGACCGTCGGACCGTATTCGGCCAGGGGACAGGGGAGATCGCCGTGAGAGAACAGGCCATGCAGAATCGCGCGGATCGAGCAGAGGCCCAGCGCGAACCGATCGCCGTCGTCGGGATCGGATGCCGCCTCCCGGGCGGCGTGCGCTCCGCGGACGACTTCTGGGCGCTGCTCGACGAGGGCCGCGACGCGATCGTCGACATCCCGGCGGACCGCTGGAGCACCGACCGCTACTACGAGTCCGAGCGCACGCCGGGCAAGAGCCGGGTGCGCCGCGGCGGCTTCCTGACCGACCCGGTCGACGAGTTCGATCCGGCCTTCTTCGGGATCTCCCCCGTGGAGGCGAGCTCGATGGACCCGCAGCAGCGGCTGCTGCTGGAGGTCGCGTGGGAGTCCTTCGAGGACGCCGGGCTGCGCGCCGAGGACCTCGAACGCTCCCAGACCGCCGTCTTCACCGGCGGCTTCACGCTCGACTACAGCCAGATGCAGTTCTCGACGTCCGCCGCCGAGCCGCCGACCGTCGCCGCGCACACGGCGACCGGCGTCGTCATGACGATGCTGTCCAACCGCATCTCGCACGTCTTCGACCTGCTCGGACCGAGCATGTCCGTCGACACGGCGTGCTCGTCGTCGCTGGTGGCGATCCACCTCGCGTGCCAGTCGATCTGGAACGGTGAGAGCGACCTGGCCGTCGCCGGCGGCGTGAACCTGATGCTCAGCCCGAACTTCACCGTCGCCGCGTCGACGGGCGGATTCCTCTCCCCCACCAGCACGTCGCGGGCCTTCGATGCGGCGGCCAACGGGTACGTCCGCGGCGAGGGCGCTGCGCTCGTCGTGCTCAAGCCGCTCGCGCAGGCGCGCGCCGACGGCGATCGGATCTACGCGACGGTGCTCGGCACCGCCGTCAGCCAGGACGGGCGCACCAACGGCATCACCGTCCCGAACGGCGCGAGTCAGAAGCGCGCGATCGAGGCGGCGCTCGCGAACGCCGGCATCGCCGCGGACACCGTCGACTACGTGGAGGCGCACGGCACGGGCACCCCGGTCGGCGATCCGATCGAGGCCAACGCGCTCGGTGAGGTCTACCGCGGCGACCGCCCCGCGGACCGCCCGCTCGTGATCGGCTCCGTCAAGACGAACCTGGGGCACCTCGAGGCCGCCGCGGGCGTCGTCGGTTTCATCAAATCCGCGCTCGCGCTGGGCCACCGGCGCGTACCGCGCCACCTGCACCTCGACGCGCTCAACCCGGCCATCGACCTCGACGAGCTGCGGCTCCGGATCGCCACCGAGCCCGCCGCGCTCCGCCCCGACGGCCGCCTCCGGGCCGGCGTCAACTCGTTCGGTTTCGGCGGCACCAACGCCCACGCGATCCTCGAGTCCGTCCCCGTGGACGCGCCCGCCCCGCCGCCCGCGGACGCCGCGCGCGACGGCATCGCGACCGTGTTACCACTCGCGGCCCGCAGCGAGCCCGCCCTCGCGCAGCTCGCGGACGCCTACGCCGGGCTCGTCGAGTCCGACGGTGCCTCCCCGGTCGCCTCGGCGCTCGCGCACCGGCGCAGCGCGCACCGCACCGCGCGGCTCGCGGTGGTCGCCGCGAACGACGCCGAGGCCGCGGAAGCGCTGCGCGCCGCCGCCGAGGGGACCCCGCACCAGGCCGTGCGGTCGGGCTCCGCGCTCGACGACGCCCGCCCCCTGGCTTTCGTCTACACCGGCATGGGCCCGCAGTGGTGGGGCATGGCCCGCGGCCTGCTGCGGCACAACGCCGTCTTCCGAGCGGCGGTCGACCGCTGCGACGCGGCGATCGCGCCGCTCACGGGCTGGTCGCTCACCGCCGAACTGCTGGCCCCCGAGACGGATTCCCGGATGGCCGAATCCGTGGTGGCGCAGATCGCGAACTTCGGCGTGCAGTACGCGCTGACCCGGCTGTGGGAGTCCTTCGGCGTACGGCCGGACCTCATCGTCGGGCACAGCGCCGGGGAGGTCGCCGCCGCCCTCGAGGCGGGCGCCCTGACCTTCGACGACGCGATCACCGTGATCGTGCACCGCGCCCGCATCCAGCACACCGCGAGCGGGGGCGGCCGCCTGCTGGCCGTCGCGCTCGGCGAGACCGCCGCCGCCGAACTGCCCGAGGTGGTGCGCGGCGACGTCGAGTTCGCCGCGATCAACAGCCCCGATTCTGTCGCGCTCGTGGGCGCGCTCCCCGTCCTGGAACCGCTCGCGGAGCGGCTCGGCGGCGAGGGCGTCTTCGCACGCCTCGTCCCCGGCGACGTCCCGTACCACAGCCGGGCCATGGACCCGCTCGAAGCGGAGGTCCGCACGTCCCTCGCCGGCCTCGCGCCCGGAGCACCGTCGACCCCGCTCTACTCGACGGTGACCGGCGCCCCGGTCCCGCAGGACGGCTCCGAGCCGCACGACGCCGAGTACTGGTGGCGCAACATCCGCCGCCCGGTGCTGTTCGGCGCCGCGGCCGACGCGCTCCTCGCCGACGGTGCGGCGACCTTCCTGGAGATCGGCCCCACGGCGGTGCTCGGCCGGGCGATCGCGGAGGCCGCGTCCGCGCGCGGGCGGACGGTGACGACGACCGCGTCGCTGCGCCGCGACGGTGACGACGCCGAGTCCTTCGCCACGGCGCTGGCCGACCTGTGGGTGCGCGGCGTCGACGTCGACTTCTCCCCGCTCGCGCCCCGTGCACCCATGCGCACGCTGCCCACCTACCCGTGGCAGACGGACCGGTACTGGTCCGAGGGGGACGCCGGCCGCCGGGAGCGTCTCGCGGTCACCGCCGAGCCCTACCTGGGCGACCGATCCGACGGCGCGCTGCCCGGGTGGCGGCGGCTGCTGGACGGCACCGCGCCGCGATCGCTCTCCGACCACGTGGTGCACGGCGCCACGCTGTTCCCCGGCGCCGGCTACGTCGAGATCGCGGCGGAGGTCGCGCGCGACGAGTACGGGGCCTCCGCGTGCACGCTGCTCGACGTCGCGTTCGAGACCGCGCTCGTGCACGGCGGCAGCGGGACCTACCTGATCGACACGAGCCTCGACGCCGACTCGGGCCGGATCGCGATCCACGGGAAGGTGCCCGGCGGCGGCCGGTGGGCGCGCCACGCGACGGCCACCCTGCGGCCCGCGCCGTCCGTCGCGCCCCGCATCGACGTCGGCCCCGTCGCGGGCGCGCCGGTCGCCGAGGACGCGCTGTACGACGGGTTCCGCGACGCGGGCTTCGCGTACGGTCCCGCGTACCGCCTCCTGCACGACGTGACCGTCGGCGACGGCGCCGCATCGGCCCGGATCCGCGCCGTCGCCGCGGAGCCCGTCGCCGAACGCGCCCCGATCCTCGAGCCGAGCGTCCTCGACGCGGCCTTCCAGCTGTTGCTGCCGTTGGCCTTCCAGCGGTCGGAGGGCACGAGGCTCATCCCCGTCGGGGTCGATCGCGTCGTGATCCACGGGCGACCCGACGGCCCCGTCGTCGCGCGGGCCACCGCCCGGGCATCGTCCGACCCCGCCACGATCCGCGGCGACGTGGTCCTCGCCCACGAGGACGGCCGAGTGCTCGCCGAGGTGGAGGGCTTCTCCGTCCGGATCCTCGACGACGCGGCCGCGGCGCCGCAGCGGGTGGGTACCGACTGGGTGTACGAACAGGCCTGGGAGCCGCAGCCCGCCGACGACGCCGAGCGCACCCCCGCCGAGGGCGTCTGGCTGCTCCTCGCGGACGGCACCGGCCTCGCGGATCACCTCGCCGGGCGGCTCGCGGCCGCGGGAGGCACGCCGGTGCTGCTCCGCGCGGGCGACGCCGCCGATGCCGTCGCGCCGGCCGACCGGGCCGCCCTGGCCTCCGCGCTCGACCGGCTCGTTCCCGACGCGGGGCTCCGCGGCATCGTCCACCTGTGGTCGCTCGACGCCTCCCCCGACGCTGCGGACCCGCTGCGCTGGGCGGCGAACGACGCCGTGCTCTCGGTGATGCACCTCGCGGCCGAGCTGGAGCAGCGCGGGCTCGCGGCGCCCACCTTCCTCGTCACGGACGGTGCACAGCCCGTCGCGGGCGTCTCCGAGACGGGCCTCCTGCAGTCCTCACTGCTCGGCGTCGGCCGGGTCCTGCACCACGAGCTGAGCGGGCTGCAGGCCCGGCTCGTGGACCTCGATCCGCGGGATCGGGACGCGAGCGCGGCGATGCTGCTCGACGAGCTCACCGTCGCCGGCACGGACGAGGATCAGGTGGCCTACCGGGACGGCGCACGACTCGTCGCGCGCCTGTACCCGTCGGCCCGGTCCGGCGGGCGGATCCCCGCCCGGATGCGTCCCGACGGTGCCTATCTCGTCACGGGCGGTCTCGGCGCGCTCGGCAGGCTCGTGCTCGTCGCACTCGCCGACCGCGGCGCCGGCCACCTGATCGTGACCAGCCGTTCGGGGCTCCCGCCGCGGGCGGAGTGGGACGCCCTCACCGACGCCGCGCAGCGCGACGGTGTCGCCGCGGTGCGCGCCGCGGAGGCGTCGGGCGCGACGGTGCACGTCGTGCCCGTCGACGTGACGGACGCGCGGGCACTCTCCGACACTCTCGTTCGCTTGCACGCGGCGGGCGTCCCGGCCCTGCGCGGCGTGATCCATTCCGCCGGCGCCGTGGACGACCAGATCCTCGTGCGGATGACGCAGGAGCAGGTCGAGCGGGTGGTCCGGCCGAAGGTGCTCGGCGGCTGGGCCCTGCACGAGGCGACCGCCGGGGAGCCGCTCGACTTCTTCACGCTGTTCTCCTCGATCTCCGCCGTGATCCCGTCGCCCGGGCAGGGCAATTACGCCGCTGGGAACGCCTTCCTCGACGCGCTCGCCCACTACCGCCGGGCGCAGGGCCTGCCGGCCCTGTCGATCAACTGGGGCCCGTGGGACGCCGGCATGATCGCGAGCCTCGGATTGCGCGAGCTCTACGGGCAGCGCGGGATCGACCTCATCGACCCCGAGACCGGCATGACGCTCCTCGCCGAGTTGCTGGGCTCCGGCGAGGTGCAGCAGGGGGTGGTCTCCGCGCATTGGCCCACGGTGATCGAGAGTTACGCGCTCACCCCGATCCTCGTCGCCCACCTGGGCCGCGGGGAGGAGGACGGCGACCACGACGGCGAGTCGATCCTCGAACGGCTCGGCGCCGTCGCGGCGGCGGACCGTACGCCCATCGCGACCGACGGGGTGCGCCTCACCGTCTCGAGGGTGCTGCGGATGGCCGAGGAGAACATCCCCGACGACGAGCCGCTCGGCCGGCTCGGCGTGGACTCGATGCTCGCCACCGAGCTCCGGATCCGGGTGGAGCAGCAGTTCCGCGCCGCGCCGTCGATCGCCTTCCTCCTCGACGGAGCGACGGTGGCGACGATCGCCGCCGAGCTGCTCGCCACCCTCGACATGCCGTCGGACGACGCGGTACCCGACGCCGAGGTCGACGACCTCGCCGCGTTGCTGGCCGACCTGGACGACGACGCGGTCGCCGCCCTGCTCGCCGAGTCCGAGACCACCGAACCGAACGCCGGAGGCCCCCGATGACCGAGATCGAAGACCGCCTCGCGGCACTGAGCCCCACCCAGCGGCGTGCGCTGCTGGCCCGGCTGGGCAAGGCCCCGTCGACCGCGCCGCCGATCACGCCCCGCGTGCGCGAGGGCGACGCCGTCCGGCTCTCGGCCACCCAGGAGAACATGTGGTTCCTGGAGCAGTTCCATCCCGGCACGACGATGCACGTCATGTCCGGCGTCGCCCGACTGCCGATCGACGTTCCGCACGACGTGTTCACCGACTGCCTCGCCGAGGTGATCGAGCGGCACCCCGTGCTGCGCACCCGGTTCGGCATGGAGGACGGGGAGCCGGTCGCGCGGATCGCACCCGCCGAGCGGCCCGAGGTCGCGGTCCTCGACGGGATCGACGAGGCGCCGATGTGGGCCCGGTTCGACGAGGACGCGCGGACGCCCTTCGACATCGCGCGGGAGCCGCTGCTGCGGGCGACGCTCGCGCGCAGCACCTCCGGCGGCACGTGGGTGCAGATCACGCTGCACCACATGGTGGCGGACGGCTACTCCACCGGCATCCTCTTCGCCGAGCTCGGCCGGCTCGCGACCGGCCGCCTGGTCGGCCGGCTGCAACAGCTGCCCGACGTCCCGTTCCAGTACGCCGACGTGGCCCTGTGGGAGCGCGAGCACGCGGAGGCGGACGCCGACGCCACGGACATCGCGTACTGGACGGAACGGCTCGCCGACGCGCCCGCCGCGCTGACCCTGCCGACGGACCGTCCCCGGCCGGCCCGCCAGGGCTACCGGGGCCGCCGCACGGAGTTCGCGCTGAGCGCCGAGCGAGCCACGGCCGTCCGGACGTTCAGCGCCGAGCACGGTGTCACCCCGTTCGTGACCGTGCTCTGCGCCTACGCGACGGTCCTGTCCCGGTGGGCGGCGCAGGACCGGGTCGTCGTCGGGGTCCCCGTCGCCCAGCGTTCCCGGCCGGGGACCGAGCGGGTGATCGGCCCGTTCCTCAACACACTCGCGCTGCCGGTGACGCTCGGCGAGGACCGGACCGTCAAGGAACTGCTCACCCAGGTGAACGCCGAGGTCCGCGAGGGCTTCGCCCACCAGGACGCGCGTTTCGACCGCGTGCTCTCGGCGCTCGACCTCGGCCGCGACCCCGCGCGCCCGCCGCTGTTCCAGGCGATCCTCAACATGCAGGAGGACCGCAGCGCGCCCGAGATGCACCTGCGCGACCTGTACAACGGCTGCGCCAAGTTCGACGTGCTGCTCAACGTGACCACCACGCCCACGACGATGTCGGGCACCCTGGACGTCGCGGCCGACCTGTTCGACCAGGAGACCGCCGACGCACTGATCGACGGCTTCGTCGCGGTGCTCGACGCGCTCACCGCGCCCGGTTCCCCCGGGGGACGGTCGATCTCGACGCTGCCCTTGTCGACCGCGCCGCTCGCGGTCGAGCCACCGATCGCACAGCCCGCGACCGCCGCGCTGGACGAGTACGTCCTCGCCGCGGCTCGCGGCGCCGCGGACCGCACGGCGATCGTCGCCGGACCTGAGCGGATCACCTACGCCGCGCTGGACGCCCGCGTCGGACGCCTCGCCGCCCGGATCGCGGAGCACCTCGACGCCCCGCCGCAGACGCCCGTGGGGCTGCTGCTGCCGCGGTCGGCGGACGTCATCGTCGCCATGCTCGCGACGCTCCGGGCCGGCTACGCCTTCGTGCCGCTCGACCCCGCCTACCCCGCCGAGCGCCTCGCGTTCATCTGCGCCGACGCCGGCATCCCTGCGCTCATCACCACCGCCGAGAACCTGGCCGAGGTGCCGGGCCTCGACCTCCCCTGGCTCGACGTCGCGGACGCCCCGGCGGGGCCTGCCCCGGCACCGTCCGACGAGGATCCCGCGACCCGAACGGCCTACATGCTCTACACGTCCGGGTCCACCGGGCGCCCGAAGGGCGTGCGGGTCTCCCACCGCAACGTCGTCACGTTCCTCGAGGCGATGCGCGCCGAGCCCGGCATGGCGCCCTCGGACACGCTCCTGGCCGTCACGAGCCCATCGTTCGACATCGCGATCCTCGAGCTCCTGCTCCCGCTCGCCGCCGGGGCGCGCGTCGTCATCGCCGACGGTGACGACGCCCGCGACGGCGACCGGCTCGCGGCGCTGCTCGACGAGTACGCGGTGACCGTCATGCAGGCCACCCCCACCACGTGGCACCTGCTGCTCGACGCCGGCTGGACCGGCACCCGCGGACTGCGCGCGCTGTGCGGCGGCGAGGCGATGCCCGCGGTGCTCGCGGGCCGCCTCCTGGCCGGCACGGACGAGGTGTGGAACATGTACGGCCCCACCGAGACCACCATATGGTCGACGGTGCACCGGGTCACCGGCGCCGACGTCGCCGCGGGCGCGATCCCGATCGGACACCCGATCCGCGGCACGGGCATCGTGGTCGCCGACGCCACCGCCGCGCCCGTCCCCGACGGCGTCTTCGGCGAGCTGTGCATCGTCGGCGACGGGGTGACGCTCGGTTACCACGACCGGCCCGAGCTCACCGCCGACCGCTTCGTGCAGCTGGCCGGAGAGACTCCGGCACGGGCGTACCGGACGGGCGACCTGGTGCGCCGGTTCCGCGACGGGCGGATCGAGTTCGGCGGCCGGATCGACACCCAGGTGAAGGTCCGCGGCTTCCGCGTCGAACTGGGCGAGATCGAGAGCGCGCTCGAGACCGCCCTGCCGGGCGTCCGCGCGATCGCCGCGGTCGACGCCGGCGGGACCGCGGTCACCGCATTCCTCGAGTGCTCTGCGGAACAGCTGGGCGACACCGGTGCCCTGCTCGCGGGCCTGCGGGAGACCCTGCCGCCGTACATGGTGCCGAGCGCCTTCGCGGTCGTCGACGCCTTCCCACTGACCCCGAACCGCAAGATCGACCGCAAGGCGCTCGCCGCCCGCGGCGGTGCGCCCGTGGCCCTGGCCGCCGCGAGCGGCACGGAGTACGTCGCCGCCCGCACCGACCTGGAGCGCGATCTCACCGCGATCTGGACCGACCTGCTGTCGCTGCGCACCGCTCCCGGCGTCCGCGACGACTTCTTCCTCCTCGGCGGGCACTCACTGCTCGCGACGAAGCTGGTCTTCCGGGTGCGGGAGAAGCTCGGCCGCGTGGTGCCGCTGCCGGCGCTGTTCGCCGGAGAGCTCACCATCGAGCGGCTGGCGGCGATCCTCGAGCAGGGCGGCGCCGGCTTCGAGAGCAGCCTGGTCCTCGCCGACGAGGTCGTCCTCCCCGACGACATCCGGCCCGCGCCGGGCGCGCCCGTGCGGAGCGCCACCGACCCGCGGCACCTCTTCGTCACGGGCGCGACGGGTTTCGTCGGCGCCTTCCTCCTCGCCGAGCTGCTGACCACGACGTCGGCCACCATGCACTGCCTGGTCCGCGCGGGCTCGCCCGAGGACGGCTTCGACCGGATCCGGACGACGATGCGCGACTACGGGATCTGGGACGACGCCCACGCCGCCCGGATCGTCGCGGTGCCCGGCGACCTGACCCGACCGCGGCTCGGCGTGACCGACGCGGCCTGGGCGGACCTGGCGGCCACCGCCGACGGCATCGTGCACTGCGGCGCCGACGTGAACTTCCTGCGGCCCTACCCCACCCTGAAGTCCGCGAACGTCGACGGGACGGTGCAGGTCCTCGCACTCGCGTGCGACGGCCCGGTCAAGCCCGTGCACTTCGTCTCGACCACGTACGTCTTCTCGCGGTTCTCCTACCCGCAGGACACCGTCTTCGCCGAGGACGACCGGAGCCCCGTCCAGGACCCGCGGTTCACCTTCGGGTACACCCAGTCCAAGTGGGTGGGCGAGCAGCTCGTCTTCGAGGCGCGCTCGCGGGGAGTGCCGACGTACGTCTACCGCACCGGCCGTGTCGCGGGGCACAGCCGCACCGGCGCCTGCCAGCGGTCGGACTTCCTGTGGCAGACGATCCGGCTCGGGGTCGCCCTCGGCGCGGCTCCAACGATGGACATGTCGACCGACATCACCCCCGTCGACTACGTGGTCGGCGCGATCGCGCACCTGGCGGGGCAGCAGGAGCTCGCGGGGCGCACGTTCCACGTCGTCTCGCCGGAGACGGTGGCGGTGCCGGACCTGGTGCGCTGGATGTCCGACTTCGGCTACGCCGGCGAGGAACTGCCCTTCGGGCAGTGGTGTGAGCGAGCGGCGGAGCTGGCCGAGCGCGAGGGCGACGAGACGGCCGCCGCGCTGGCGCCGTTCCTGTCGGCGACGCCGCTGGACAACATGCCCGACGCGACGTTCGACGACGCGAACGTGCGGGAGGGCCTGGCGGGGAGCGGCATCTCCTGTCCCCCGATCGACGGTGCGCTGCTGCGCCGCTACTTCGAGTGGTTCATCGACTGCGGCTACCTGCCGGCGCCGTCGTCCCTGGACCTCCCGGAGAGCGCGGCCTCATGAGCGCGACGTCACCGCGCGGCCCGGTGGAGCGGACGACGACCACGCTCCGCGAGCGGCGCCGCCGAACCCCCGCGCCGCCCGGCACTCCCGCCACGTTCCCCGTACGCACGCGCGCGTCGCGCCCGTCGGTCACCGCATCGCGGCCCCTGCCCGTCGCGCGTCCGGCGCTGCCCGCGGCACGGGCGGCCCTCCCCGCGGCTCCCCCGAAGCCGGTGCCGCAGGCGACCGCGGCGCCGGCGGCGCCGGCAGGGCGCCCCTCCGCTTCCTCGGCCCCGGCCGCACACCCCGTGTCGCCGCCCGCCGCACGCCCCGCTCCGGCGGCTCCGGCCGACCGCCCACCGGCCGCGCAGGCGGCGCGCCGACCGTCGGGTCCGCACGGCGGTCCCCCGGCCGCCGTCCCGCCACCCCTGCCGGCCCGGCCCGCGCCCGCCGGTCCCCCGATGCCCGCCGCAGGGCCCGGCGCCCCGCCGGTCATCAGCGTGCGGAACCTGGTCAAGACCTACGGCGACGTGCGCGCCGTGGACGGCGTCTCCTTCGACGTCGCGGGCGGCAGCACCTTCGCCTTCCTCGGCACCAACGGCGCGGGCAAATCGACGACGATCAGCTGCATCACCACGCTGAAGTCCGTGTCCTCCGGCACGATCCACGTCGCGGGACTGGAGGTGGGCCGACAGGACCTCGACATCCGCCGCGCGATCGGCGTCGTCTTCCAGGAGTCCCTGCTGGATCCGGTGCTCTCGGTGCAGGAGAACCTCGCCCTGCGCGCGACGTTCTACGGCATCGACGCGAAGACGGCGAAGGAGCGGATCGCCGGACTGTCCTCGCTGCTCGGGCTCGAGGAGTTCCTCGCCCGCCGGTACAAGGCGCTGTCGGGCGGGCAGAAGCGGCGCGCGGACATCGCCCGCGCGCTGATCCACCAACCCCGCATCCTGTTCCTCGACGAGCCGACGACGGGGCTCGACCCCGACTCGCGGGACCGCGTCTGGTCGACCATCCTCGACCTGCAGAAGCGCCTGCGGCTCACCGTCTTCCTCACCACGCACTACATGGAGGAGGCCGAGCGCGCCGACCGCATCGCGATCATCGACCACGGCCGGATCGTCACGGCGGGAACGCCGACGGAGCTACGGAGCGCACACGCGAAGGACGAGCTGCGGGTCACGCTCAGGGACCCGCGGCGCTTCGACCAGCGGTTCGGACCCCGAGCGCGACGCAACGGCACCGAGCGGAGGATCACCGTCGAGTCCAGCGGCGAGGCCAGGGCGGTCCTGCGCGACTTCGACACCGACATCACCGATTTCGAGTTCCGCCACGGCACGATGGACGACGTCTTCCTCGCCATCACGCGAGGAGGTGCGCGATGACGCTCGCGAATCTCACCCGGCGCAACGTCGTCGTCTTCTTCCGCGATCCGGCGGCCGTGTTCTTCTCGCTGCTCTCGCCGATCATCCTGTTCGTGCTGTTCTCCGCCTTCCTCGGCGGCGTGCAGACGGACGCCCTGCAGAAGTCCCTGCCCACCGCGAGCGCCGACGACGTCGACGCCTTCGTGTACTCCTGGGTGATCGCGAACCTGGTCATGATCACCACCGCGACGACCAGCCTGTCCGCGCTGGTGGTCTTCGTGAACGACCGGGTGGGCAACGTCTTCCGCGACTTCCTGGTCTCCCCGATCAGCCGGCTCCAGATGATCCTGAGCTACCTGCTCGGGGCGTTCGTGGTGTCGGTCGCGCTGAGCACGACGGTGTTCGTCCTCGCGGACGTCTATCTCGGCGTCGTCCACTCGGCGGCGCTGTCGGCGGGCGCCTTCGCGCAGGCACTGGCGCAGCTGGTCGGCTTCTGCCTGCTGTTCTCCGCGATCTGGAGCCTCGTGGTCACGTTCATCGGTTCCGCCGGCGTCTTCACCTCGGTCGCGACGATCGTGGGGACGGCGGGCGGCTTCCTGGCGGGCGCCTACATCACCGTCGGGGCGCTACCGAGCGGCGTCGTGACGTTCATGAACGTGCTCCCGCTGAACCAGGCCGCGACGCTGATGCGCGGCCCGTTCACTCGCGGTCCGCTCGACGCCCTCGCCGGCACGTCCGACCAGGCCCGCGGGACGATCGAAGAGGAGTACGGGCTCCTCCCCCACATCGCGTCCGCGCAGGTCCCGGAATGGGCGATCTGGGTGTTGTTCGCCGTTCTGTTCGTGGTCTTCGTCCTCCTCGGCGCCTGGCGCATCGGCCGCAGGATCGGCTGAGCCGTCGTAGCGTGGCGGCATGACCGCCGCGAGTTTCTCCGTCTCGATCCCACAGATCCTCGACGGGGACTTCGACGCCGCCGGCGTCCGGGACTACCTCGTCCGCGCGGAAGAGCTCGGCTTCGAGGGCGCGTGGACGTCGGAGCAGACGGTGGGCGGCGCGGCGATGCTCGCACCGCTGGAGCTGCTGTCCTGGCCCGCCGCGTGCACGAGCCGGCTGCGCCTCGGGGTGGCGGTCATCGTCTCCTCGCTGCACGATCCGCTGCAGCTGGCGGCCGCGGCCACCGCGGTCGACCGGCTCAGCCACGGTCGCCTCGACCTCGGCGTGGGATCGGGCGGCGACTTCCGGCCGTTCGCCGCGTTCGGCGTCGCTCGCGAGACCTTCATCGCCTCGTACACCGAGGGCATCGAGCTCATGAAGGCCGCGTGGGCCGACGACCCGATCGTGACGTTCCACGGGCGGTTCCGCGACGCCGACGGGGTGTCGATCCCGCTGAAGCCCGTGCAGCGGCCGCACCCGCCGCTGTGGTTCGGTGGAGGCGCCCCGAAGGCGCTCGCCCGCGCCGTGCGCCTCGGCGACGGGTTCATGGGCGCGGGGTCGTCGACCACCGCGCACTTCCGGGGCGCGGTCGCCGCAGTCCGCGAGGAACTGGCGGGGCAGGGCCGGGACGACGCCGGGTTCCGGATCGGCAAGCGCGTGTACCTGGTCGTCGACGACGACGCCGACCGCGCGCGCCGCGCGGCGGACGAGGGACTGTTCCGGATCTACGGCGCGATGGCGGCCCGGTTCGGCGACGTCGCGGTGACGGGGACACCGGAACAGGTCGCCGACGGCCTGCGCGAGGTCGTCGACGCGGGCGCGCAGACCATCCTGCTCAACCCGATGGGATTCGACGTCGCCGCCGACCGCGAGCAGCTGGAACGGCTGCACGCCGAGGTCCTCCCCCTGCTCGGCTGAGGGCCCGCCCGATCAAGGACCGGTCGGTCGGGCCCGGCGGGTCACCCGAGCACCCGGCGGCTCGGCGCCGCGGCGTTGTCCGCTGCGGCACGGGTCCGCGAAGCCGGGGTCACGCACACCACGTCGCCGGAGTACGCCTCCCGCCACACGAAGCCCTGCCGGCAGGTGTTGGGCCCGTACGCCCCGCCGCCCGGCTGCCGGCGGGACGACGCGAGCCGGTTCTCCTCGACCGTCGCGGTCCGGGTCGACGGCGTCACGCAGACATGATCGGAGGAGCGGGCCTCACGCCAGACGAAGCCCTGCTTACAGGTGTCCGGGCCGTACGGCAGGCTCGAGCGGACCGTGATCGACGCCTCCTCCCAGGGCGAGCACGTCGAGCTGCTCAGGACGTGGGTCTCGCAGCCCTGGACCTTCACCGAGTAGGTGACGCCCGGGTGCACGTCGTTGATCCGGAAGCTCCCCGCCCGGCCCCCGGCCACGGCGTGCTGCGTCTCCGCCCGCCCCGGGCGACTCCACCGGACGTTGTACCCGTCCCACTCCTGATCGCCGCGCCACTCGACGACGATCGTGGTCCCCGTCTGATACAGGTTGTCGATGCACGGCTGCCCCACGGCGCACAGCACCTGACCGCCGGACGGCACCGCCGATGCGGGCGCCGCGACGGCGAGCACGCCGCACGCGACGGCGCCCCCGGCGACCACCGCCCGGCTGAACCGCGCGCCGCAGGAGCGACTGGTCCTGACTGTCCTCGTGCTCATGATGTCTCCTTCGGGGCCGCTGCTGATCCCGTGAGTCAACCGCCACCGCGACCGCGCCGGTAGCGTGCCGGACTACTCGACGTCGAGGACCCTCTACTCGATTCCCGCCGGCGGCCCCTCGGGGCGACGACCGCACGCCGAGTAGTGCAGGCCGGCGCGGAGCAGGTGACATCGCCGTAACAATCCGGCCCGACCCCGGAAACACCGCGCGGGCACCGTGGGCGGCATGGATGTGCAGACGGTGTGCGGGTACTGCGGGGTGGGCTGCGGCCTCACCCTGCAGGTGCGCGACGGTGCCGTCACGGGCTCCGTCGGCACGAAGAGTCACCCGGCCAACCGGGGCAGGCTGTGCACCAAGGGCACCACCACGGTCGACCTGCTCGCCGCGGACGGGCGGCAGGCCCGCGCCGAGCTTCGCACGGTCCGGGGCGCGCCGCGCGGCCCCGTCGACCTCGCTGACGCGATCGCGGAGACCGGTCGGCGGCTACGGGAGATCCGCGACGAGCACGGGCCGGACGCCATCGCCCTCTACGTGAGCGGGCAGATGACGCTGGAGGCGCAGTACCTCGCCACCAAGCTGGCGAAGGGCTTCGTCCGTACCAAGTGGATCGAATCCAACTCGCGGCTGTGCATGGCCAGCGCCGGCACCGGGTACAAGCAGTCCCTCGGCTCCGACGGCCCGCCCGGCAGCTACGACGACCTCGACCACGCCGACGTCTTCCTCGTCCTGGGCGCCAACATGGCCGACTGCCATCCCATCCTGTTCCTGCGGATGATGGACCGGGTCAAGGCCGGCGCGAAGCTCATCGTGGTCGACCCGCGGCGTACCGCCACCGCCGCGAAGGCGGACCTGCACCTCGCCGTCCGCCCCGGCACCGACCTCGCGCTGCTCAACGGCCTCCTCCGCCTGCTGACCGACCGGAACGACCTGGACGCGGATTTCATCGCCGCCCACACCGAGGGGTGGGAGGCCATGCCCGCCTTCCTCGAGGACTACCCGGTCGATCGCGTCGCCGAGATCACCGGGCTCGACGCCGCCGACATCGAGCGCATCGCCGAGCTCATCGGGGGCGCCGCGAACTGGACGAGCCTGTGGACCATGGGCCTGAACCAGTCGACGCACGGCACCTGGAACACGATCGCCCTCTGCAACCTGCACCTCGCCACCGGCGCGATCTGCCGGACCGGATCGGGTCCGTTCAGCCTCACCGGCCAGCCGAACGCGATGGGCGGCCGCGAGATGGGCTACATGGGGCCCGGCCTGCCCGGCCAGCGGTCCGTCCTCGACGACGACGACCGCGCCCGCGCCGAGGCCCTCTGGGGCCTGCCGGAGGGCACGATCCGCGCCGAGGCCGGCCAGGGCACCGTCGAGATGTATCGGGAGCTCGCCGCCGGAACCGTCAAGGCGGCATGGATCATCTGCAGCAACCCGGTGGCGTCGATGGCGAACCGCTCCACCGTGATCGACGCCCTGCGCTCCGCGGAGCTGGTGGTCGTACAGGACGCGTACACCGGCACCGAGACCGCGGAGTACGCGGACGTCGTGCTACCCGCCGCACTCTGGGCCGAGACCGACGGGGTGATGGTCAACTCGGAGCGCTCCCTCACCCGCACCGCGGCCGCCACCCCGCCGCCCGGCGACGCGCTGCCCGACTGGAAGCTGATCTGCCTCATCGCCGCCGAGCTCGGGCACGGCGCCGATTTCGACTACCCCGACGCGGCCGCGGTCTTCGAGGAGCTCAAGGCCTTCCACAATCCGCGGACCGGCTGGGACGTGCGCGGCGTCGACCATGCCCGCCTCGCGCAGGGCCCGGTGCAGTGGCCCGCGGCGCCCGGCGGGCCCGACCGGAACCCGATCCGCTACCTGGACCCCGACAACCCCGACCGGGGCCCGGTCTTCGCCACGCCGTCGGGCCGTGCCCGCTTCCTCCCCCGGCCCTACCTACCGCCCGCCGAACTGCCCGACGACGAGTACCCACTGATCCTCACCACCGGCCGCCTCGCGCACCAGTGGCACACCATGACCAAGACGGGCCGCGTCGCCAAGCTCAACCGCCTCAACCCCGCGCCCTTCCTCCAGCTCAATCCCGAGGACGCCGGCCGCCTCGGCGTCGCCGACGGCGCGCAGGTGCGGGTCTCCAGCAGACGCGGCGGCGCGACGTTGCCGGTCGCGGTGGACGACGCCGTCCGCCCCGGAGTCTGCTTCGCCCCCATGCACTTCGCCGACGCCTTCGGAGAGGATGTGGCCGTGAACGCGGTGACCAACGACGCCGTCGACCCCGAGTCCCTGCAGCCCGAGTTCAAGGTGAGCGCGGTCGCGCTGACCCCGGTGCCGGCGGAACCGCCCGCCCCGGCGGAGGCCCCGGCGTCCCCGCTCGCGGCGGCGCTCGCGCCGTACGCCTCCGGCCCGGGCGAGCTGACCGCCGAGGCATCGGGCTTCCTCGGCGGCCTGCTCACGGGCCTGAGCGTGGCGCCGCCGTCGGGCGTGCCGACGGTGCCCGGGGACGCCCCGCTCGCCCCGATCGCCCGGGCCTGGCTCGAGGGCGTCCTGGCGGGCGTCTTCGGCGGCGCGCCGCAGGAACCTGCGGCGACGGTGACCGTCGTCTGGGCGTCCCAGACGGGTACCGCGGAGACCTACGCGGCGGACTGTGCGGCGGCGCTGCGCGGCGCGGGCATGACGGCGACGGTCCTCGGCGCCGAACAGGTCTCGCCCGCCCAGCTGACGGGCACCGTGCTGTTCCTGGTCGCCACGACCGGCGACGGCGAGGCGCCCGACAACGGCGTCGCGCTGTGGGATGCCCTGGCCGCGGCGGAGCCGGGCGACCTGAGCGGTCTGCGGTTCTCCGTCCTGGGCTTCGGCGACCCCTCGTACGCCGACTTCTGCGGCTTCGCCCGCAAGCTGGACGCCCGCCTCGAACACCTCGGGGCCGCCCGGGTCGCGCCGCGCGCGTCCTGCGAGCCCGACTACGCCGAGACCGCCGCCACCTGGCTGGGCTCCGTGATGACCGCGCTGGATCCGGATGCCGCGCCGCCGCAGCCCGCCGCGACGGAGCCGACGGGTCACTCCCGGACCAACCCGCTGCGCACCCGGCTGCTCGAGTCCGAGTTGCTCTCCGGCGAGGGGTCGGCGAAGGACGTGCGCCGCTTCACCTTCGCCCTCCCGTCCGACGCGCTCGCCTACCGCGCCGGCGACGCGTTGGGGATCTGGCCGGTGAACTCGGGGGCCGTCATCGAGGAGTTCTGCGCCCGCACCGGCGTGCAGCGCGACGCCGCCGACCTGGACCGCAAGGACCTCACGCGCATCACCCCCGAACTGCTGCGGTTCGTCGCGGACCGCTGCGAGGTGAGCGACGAACTGCGCGCGATCCTCGACGAGCCCACGACGTTCGCCTCCTGGACCTGGGGCAGGCAGCTGCTCGACCTGCTCGCCGCGCACCCGGTCGAGGCCGAACCGGCGGAGTGGGAGGAGCTTCTGCGGCCGCTCACCCCGCGGCTGTACTCGATCTCGTCGAGCCCGCGCGAGGACCCCGACCGCGTCTCGATCACCGTCTCCGTCGTGGGCTTCGAGCACGA
This sequence comes from Tsukamurella tyrosinosolvens, assembly GCF_900104775.1. Lineage (NCBI taxonomy): Bacteria > Bacillati > Actinomycetota > Actinomycetes > Mycobacteriales > Tsukamurellaceae > Tsukamurella > Tsukamurella tyrosinosolvens. The sequence goes on along the minus strand of NZ_FNSA01000003.1, from coordinate 1,519,227 downwards.
CGGGCGGCGCCGCGGCGGCACCTGCTCGACGCACCTCGCGGGCCTCGACGCGGGCGGCGAGGTGGACGTCTTCGTGCAGCCGACCCGCGGTTTCCTCCCGCCGGAGGACGCCGACGCACCGGCGATCATGATCGGCCCGGGCACGGGCATCGCTCCCTTCCGCGGCTTCCTGCACGACCGGGCACGCAGCGGCGCGACGGGGCCGAACTGGCTGTTCTTCGGCGAGCAGCACGAGGCCACGGACTTCTACTACCGCGCGGAGCTGGACGCCCTCGCGGCCGACGGGGTGCTCACCCGGGTCGACACCGCCTTCTCCCGGGACACGCCCCGGAAGGTGTACGTGCAGGACCGGATGCGCGAGCACGCCGCCGAGTTGTGGGAGTGGATCCGGCGCGGCGCGCACGTCTACGTGTGCGGCGACGCGGCCCGCATGGCCCGCGACGTGGACGAGGCCCTGCGCGGTATCGTCGCCGAACACGGCCACATGGCCCCGCGGAGCGCGGACGCCTACCTGGCGGCGCTGTCCGCCGAACGGAGATACGTGCGTGACGTCTACTGACCCCGACCCGGCCGCGTCCTGCGACGCGGCCGTCGTCGTGGCCGGTGGCGGCGCCCGCCGCCTCGGGCGGGACAAGCCCGAGGTCGTGATCGGCGGACGGCGGCTCCTCGACGCCGCGGTCGCCGCGGCCGGCGGGGCCCCGACCGTCGTCGTGGGTCCGCCGCGGGCGGTGCCGGCGGGCGTCGCGGTGGTCCGGGAGGATCCGCCGGGCGGCGGGCCGCTCGCCGCGATCGCGGCCGGACTCGCCGCCGTTCCTCCGGGCGCGCGGACGATCGCGGTGCTGGCCGCGGACCTGCCCGACGTGGAAGCGTCGGACCTCGCCCGTCTCGCCGCGCTCCGCGCCGCGACCGATGCGCCGGTCGCCCTGGCCGAGGACCGGCACGGGCGCGCCCAGTACCTGCTCGCGGTGTGGGACGCCGCCGCGCTCCGCGCCGCCGTCGCCGGGATCGACAGCGCCGCGGGCGGCCCCGTCCGCGCGATCGTGCCGCCCGACGCACCGCGACTGCGCCTGCCGCTCGCGGACGTCGACACCCCGGGGGACCTGGCCCGGGCCGAGGCATCGCCCCTCGCGGTCCGCCGCCTCCTCCGGGCCACCCTTCCCGCGCTGCCGGCGGCGGGCGGGCCGCCGGTGCTCGGTTCGGTCCTCGCGGAGCCACTCGCAGCCGCCGCACCCTTCCCGCCGTTCGACCAGTCCGCGATGGACGGCTGGGCGGCGGCGGGCCCGCCGCCGTGGCGGGCGGTCGACGGCGCCACGCTCGCCGGCCACGCCGCGCCGCCGCTGGCGGTCGGCGCCGCGGTGCGCATCGCGACGGGCGCGCGCCTGCCCGCTGGGGCCGATCGCGTGATCCGGGACGAGGAGATCTCGCGGGACGGCCCCCTCCTGACCTGTATCGATCCGGGCCGCAACGACGTCCGCCCGGCGGGCTCGGCGTGGCCGGCCGGAGCGGTGCTCGCCCCCGCGGGCACCGCGGTCGACCCGGTGCTGATCTCCCTGGCGACCGCGGCCGGTGTCGACGCGGTCGCCGCCCGCGGGCCCGTGCGGATCCGCCTGCACTCCTCCGGCGACGAGGTCGGCGCGACGGGCGGCGCCGGCCTCCCGGAGACAGCGTGGGGCCCCGTCGCCGCGACGTTCGGCGCCGTCGGCTGCGAGGTCCTGCGCGGCCCGCACCTGCCGGACGCGCCCGCCTCCTTCCGCGCCGCGCTCCTGCCCGACGGGGCCGACGTCGTCGCGATCATCGGCGCCACCGGCCGCGGGGCCGCGGACCGGCTGCGCGGCGCGCTCTCCGAGACCGGCGCGACGCTGCTCGTCGACGGGGTGGACGTGCGCCCCGGCGGCTCCCTCCTCGTGGCGACGGTGCCGGACGGCCCGATCGTGCTGGGCCTGGGCGGCAACCCGATGGCGGCGATGCTGGGGGCCGCACTCCTGGCGCGGCCCGTGCGCGCCGCACTCCTTTGCGAGGCGCCGCGCGCGGCCGAACTGCTCCCCCTCGCCGACGCCAACCTCGACGACCGCTGGCGCATGCTGCCCGTGGAGCCCGACGGCGCGGGCCGCTGGCGCGTTCCGGCGACCGTCGCGACACCGCACCTGCGCGACGCCGTGGCCCGCCGCGCCGTCGCCCTCGTTCCCCCGCTCGCGCGCCCCGGGGACCTCGCCGAACGCCTGGCCTGACTCCTCACGCCCGCGCACGACTCCCCGTGAGGAAGGCGTGATCGACGGGCAACACGGCGGCACAGCCCCGCAACACCGCCTCCTTAGATTCGGTGCCAACGGTTTCCGACGAGAGGAGAGGTCCATGGTCACCCAGCGCACCGTCGTCGTGGTGGGTCACGGCATGGTCGGGCACAGGTTCGTGGAGGCGCTGCGCGCCCGCGACGAGGCGGGGGCCTGGCGGATCGTCGTCCTGGGCGAGGAGGCCGACGGAGCCTACGACCGGGTGGGGCTCTCGTCCTACATCGGCGCGTGGGACCGCTCCGAGCTGGCGCTCGCCGGCAACGACTACGCGGGCGATCCGCTGGTGGAGCTGCGGCTCGGCGCGAAGGTGACCGGCATCGACCGGACCGCGCGGACGGTGACCACGGCCGACGGCGCCGTCGCCTACGACGCCCTCGTGCTCGCCACCGGCTCGTACGCCTTCGTTCCGCCCGTCCCGGGCCACGACCTGCCGGGATGTCACGTCTACCGCACCCTCGACGACCTGGACGCGCTCCGTGCCGACGCGGACGACGCGCTGGCCCGCTCGGCCGAGCCCGTCGGCATGGTGGTCGGCGGCGGCCTGCTCGGCCTGGAGGCTGCCAACGCGCTCCGCACGCTGGGCCTCCGGCCGCACGTCGTGGAGGTCAACCCGCGGCTGATGCCGCAGCAGGTCGACACCGGCGGCGGCGAACACCTGGCCCGCATGATCGGCGACCTCGGCATCGACATCACCCTCTCGTCCGGCACCGTCGACATCGCCCCCGGCGAACACGGGCTCGCTGTGACGCTCAAGGACGAGAGCGTCGTGGACGCGGCCGTCGTCGTCTTCGCCGCGGGTGTCCGACCGCGCGACGAGCTCGCCCGCGAGGCCGGGCTGACCGTCGGCGAGCGCGGCGGCGTCATCACCGACCTCTCCTGCGCCACCTCGGATCCCGCGGTCTACGCCATCGGCGAGGTCGCGGCGATCGAGGGCCGCTGCTACGGCCTCGTCGGCCCCGGCTACGCGACGGCCGAGGTGGTCGCGGACCGCCTGCTCGGCGGCGACGCGCTGTTCCCGGGCGCGGACCTGTCGACCAAGCTCAAGCTGCTCGGCGTGGACGTGGCCTCCTTCGGCGACGCCCTGGGCACCACGCCCGGCGCCCTCGACGTGGTGGTCAGCGACCCGATCGGCGGCACCTACGCCAAGCTGGTGCTCTCCGACGACGCCTCGACGCTGCTCGGCGGCGTGCTCGTGGGCGACGCCTCGCAGTACGGCGTGCTGCGCCCGCTCGTCGGGTCGTCGCTGCCGGGCGACCCGGTCTCGCTGATCGCCCCCGCGGGCGACGGCTCCCCCGGGATCGGCGTCGGGGCACTCCCCGACGCGGCGCAGGTCTGCTCGTGCAACGACGTCTCGAAGGGCACGCTGTGTGCGGCGATCGCCGACGGCGCGTGCACGGTCGCCGAGCTCAAGGGCTGCACCAACGCGGGCACGTCCTGCGGCTCCTGCGTGCCGCTGCTCTCGCAGCTGCTCGAGGCCGAGGGCGTCACCGTCTCGAAGTCGCTGTGCGAGCACTTCACCCAGTCCCGGGCCGAGCTCTTCGAGCTCGTCCAGGCGAGCGGTATCCGCACCTTCTCCGGCCTCATCGACCGCTTCGGCTCGGGCACGGGCTGCGACCTCTGCAAGCCGACCGTGGCGTCGATCCTCGCGTCCACCAGCTCGGACCACATCCTGTCCGGCGAGCAGGCGTCGCTGCAGGACAGCAACGACCACTTCCTCGCGAACATCCAGCGCAACGGCACCTACTCGGTGGTGCCGCGGATGCCGGGCGGCGACGTCACGGCGGAGCAGCTCATCGTGATCGGCGAGATCGCCCGCGATTTCGGGCTGTACACCAAGATCACGGGCGGCCAGCGCATCGACATGTTCGGCGCGACCGTCGACCAGCTGCCGCTGATCTGGCGGCGCCTGGTGGACGCCGGCATGGAATCCGGCCAGGCCTACGGCAAGTCGCTGCGCACCGTGAAGAGCTGCGTGGGCAGCGACTGGTGCCGCTACGGCCAGCAGGACTCGGTGCAGATGGCCATCGACCTCGAGCTCCGCTACCGCGGCCTGCGGTCGCCGCACAAGATCAAGATGGGCGTCTCCGGCTGCGCCCGCGAGTGTGCGGAGGCCCGAGGCAAGGACGTCGGGGTGATCGCCACGGAGTCCGGCTGGAACCTGTACGTGGGCGGCAACGGCGGGATGACGCCGAAACACGCGCAGCTCCTCGCGGGTGACCTCGACCGGGAGACGCTGATCAAGTACGTCGACCGATTCCTCATGTACTACATCCGCACGGCCGACCGGCTGCAGCGGACGGCGCCGTGGGTCGAGGCCCTGGACGGCGGCATCGACCGGCTGCGGGAGGTCGTCATCGACGACGCGCTCGGCCTCAACGCCGACTTCGAGGCCACCGTCGAGCGGCACGTCGACGGCTACGGCTGCGAATGGAAGGGCGTCCTCGACGACCCGGACAAGCTCGCCCGGTTCGTCTCCTTCGTCAACGCCCCCGGCGCCCCCGATCCGACCGTCGACTTCGGCGAGAAGAACGGCCGCAAGGTGCCCATCCTGCTGGGCACCCCGACCCCGTCCATGCCCCCGAGGGAGGACCGCGCATGACCACCGCACCCTTCGACCTGCACCGCTGGACCCGCGACTGGACCGCCGCCTGCCCGGCGACCCGCCTCGAACCGCTCCGGGGCGTCGCGGTCCTACTCCCCGACGGCGCCCAGGTGGCGCTGTTCCGCCTGGCCGACGACAGCATCCGGGCGATCGGCAACATCGACCCCATCGGCAGAGCCGCGGTGATGTCGCGCGGCATCGTCGGCGACCGGGGCGGCTTCCCGGTGGTGCAGTCGCCGCTGAAGAAGCAGGCGTTCAGCCTGCTCGACGGCCGCTGCCTCGACGCGCCGGGCGTTTCGATCCCGGTGTACGACACCCGGATCTCGCTCGACGGGACCGTCTTCGTCGCGAACTCCCCCGACGTGCGCTTCGGCTTCCGTCCCCGCCCGCGCACGGTGTGATCGCAGCACCGCTACTCTGCTCCTGACAGCTGAAGGAGTGGACGATGGCCGGTCAGGGCGATTCTTCCGTGGGGCTGCAGGATCGGGGGCCGCTCGCGGCGGCCGACGTGCGGTTCCTGATGGGCGCGATCGCGCCCGGCGTCGACGCCCGCGTCGACGCCGGGACCCCGCACGGGCGGATCAGTCCCGCGGTGCTGCAGGTGGAGGCCGGCGGCGCCCACCTCGCCGACCCGGCCCCGTCCGACGACGCGGACGACGGCGAGGCGGAGACCTACGCGGCGCCCGAGGTCCGCGCGCGTGCGGCCCCGACCGCCCGGTCCGAGGTCTTCTCCCTGGCCAGCACCACGTACACCCTGCTCACCGGGCACCCTCCGAACCCGTACGGTTTCGCGACGGTGCGCCGGGACCGGCCCGACCTCGGTCCCGAGGTCGACGGTGTCCTGCTCCAGGCGACGGCCCGGACGCCGGAGCTCCGGTTCGCGACCGCGGTGGATTTCGCGGCAGCGCTCGCCGAGGCGCTCGACCAGCCCGTCCCCCCGTCGTCGATCCCGGTCCGCGCCCCCGCGCCCGTGACGACGATGCAGCTCGCGACGCCGCCCGCGGCGACACCGCCGCCGGCCGGTGCGGAGGGCCGGGGTCCCCGGTTCGAGATCCCCGAGGCCGCGCTGCCGATCGTCTTCCTGCTGCTGGTCGTCCTCGCCGCGGCCGGCTTCATGGCGCTGTTCCTCAGCGGCTCCTGACCGGAGGATCCGATGACCGACGGCGACGATCTCGCGACCCGCGTCCGCACCAGCGGGCGGCTCCCCGCGGACGAGGTCGCGCACGTCGTCTCGGCAGCGGCCGACGAGGTCGACCAGCGCGTCGCCGATGGCCGCCCGCACGGCCGGCTCAGTCCCGCCGCGATCCTTCAACTGCCGGACGGCCGCATCGCCCTCGCCGATCCAGCCACGCTGAGCCACGTCCCGGACACGGGCGCGCACGCCGCCCCGGAGATCTTCGCCGGGGCTCCGCCCGACGCGCGTTCCGAGGTCTTCTCCCTGGCCAGCACCGCGTACACGCTCCTCACCGGGGAGGCGCCGAACTCCTTCGGGATCGCCAACGCCCGGCGGGCGCGGCCCGATCTCGGCCCGGGGCTCGAGGCAGCGCTCACACGGGCGACCTCGCGCGACCCCGCCTTCCGGTTCCAGTCCGCGGCCGGCTTCGCCGCTGCTCTCGCCGAGGCACTCGCCCCTACCCCGGAAGCTCCGGCGGCCGCGCCACAGTCGCTCCCCACCCGACCGCCGCGGAGGATCCCGGCGCTGGCGCTGCTCGCCCTGGTCGCGGGGGTACTGGCCGTGCTGAGGGTCCTGCTGTGGGGCGGAATCTTCCTCGTGCAGAACCTTTCCTGATCCCTGCGGGCCGCCCCGGGACTCAGTGTCCGGCGACCGCTTCGACGCCGGCCGGGGCGACGATCCCGGCGTGCCTGCGGCGCAGGCACGCGAGGCGCACCACGGACGGGTGCAGGCCCAGCGGTGCGGCGACCACGTCGGCGCCGGCGTCGCGCAGGCGCTGCTGGAACAGGCCCTCGGCCAGGAGGTAGGACGCGACCGCGACGGACTGCGCACCGTCGGACCGGACGCGGGCGACGACCTCCGGCACCGACGGGTAGCCCTCGCTCTGCTGGCTGGGCGCGGCGAAGGCGATGGACACCCGGCTGCCCACCAGGGCGGAGAGCGCCGCGGCGGTCCGCCGCAGTTCGCCCTGGGCGTGCACGTCGCGGGTTCCGGCAGCCGCCATGACCACGGCGTCGCCGCGCTGCCACCCCGATTCCTGCAGGCGCCCGAGCATGGCGCGGGCGAGCTCCGGCGACGGACCGAGCGCGGGCGTCACCGTGGCGGCGCGGTGACCGGATTCGGCGACCTCGCGAGGCAGGTCGTGGCGCACGTGGAAGCCGCTGGACAGGAACGCGGGCACGACCACCGTGGGCTCGTGATCGAGCTCGGCGAGGACCTCGGCCGGCGTCGGGCCGAGGACGTCCACGAAGGCCACGCGGACGGTCTCGGACAGGCGCGCGGACATCGCGGCGGCGAGGTCGCCGACCATCGCGACGCCGTGCTCGCTGCGGGTGCCGTGCGCCACCAGGAGGGTTCCCATATCAGTGCTCCTCATCGATCGCGAGGCGGTAGCCCCGCTTGACCACGGTGGCGACGATCTCCTTGTGCCCCAGGCCCGAGCGCAGCCGCGCGACGGCGGCCTCGACGGCGTGCGGGTCGTCGCCACCGAGCGCGGCGAGGAGGTCCTCGCGGGAAACCACCGCGCCCGGTTCGCGGGAGAGCAGGCGCAGCAGGACGATCGACGTGGGCGTGAGCTCGCGTTCCTCACCGTCGACGACCGCGCCCCGCGCGCGGAGGCCCAGCCGGTGGCCGGCGACCGGAAGGTCGGGACGGCGGTCGGGCAGGTCCTGTTCCACGAGCCGCGCCAGGGCACCGAGGCGCATGCGCTCAGGGGTGACGGAGGCGACGCCGAGCCGGTCGAGCGGGGTCGCGGTGACCGGACCCACGCAGTACGGCACGACGGGCCCGCCCAGGGCGCCGCGGACGGCACCGTCCAGCCCGAGCTCGGCGGCGCGCTCGAGGACCGAGGCGGCGGCGGGCGCGGAGGTGAAGGTGACGGCATCGACGGACGAGGTGGCGATGGCCTCGACGATCCGGTCGAGGCCGGTGAGGTCGGCCGGCCGCTCCCAGCGGTAGACGGGGACCTCCACGATCTCCGCGCCGAGCGCGCGCAGCCCGTCGAGGAGACCGGGGTTCGGGTCCCACTTGTCGGTTGCCCCGTGCAGTTGGACCGCGACGCGGAGCCCGGTGAGGTCGGTGCCCGAGAGGTGGCTGAGCACCTCGGCCGAGGACTCGGACTCCGGCGACCACTCCTCGCGCAGGCCCGCGGCGCGGAGGGCGCCCGTGGCCTTGGGCCCACGGGAGATGACGCGGCCGGCACCGAGCGCCGCGAGCAGCGGCTCGGCGAGCCCCCAGCCCTCGGCCGCCTCGAGCCAGCCGCGGAAGCCGATGCCGGTGGTCGCGACCAACAGGTCGGGCGGGGTGGCGAGGAGTTCCTCGGTCGCGGCACGCAGCCGCTCGTCGTCGGAGAGCGGGACCATTGCGATCGCGGGCGCCGCGAGCACGGCGGCGCCGCGCCGTTCGAGCAGGGTGGCCAGCTCGTCGGCGCGGCGCGCGGCCGTGATGGCCACGGTGAATCCGAGGAGGGGGCGGGCGGGCGCCTCGGTCATCGGATCGGGCTCCTTCGGTGGGGCGGTCATCGAGTGTCGGCGACGGTGAGCGCATCGTCGCGCGACGTGTGCTCCAGCGTCCCATGCCCGTGCGGCGCCGGCGTACGCACGTACACCTTCCAGGTGACGAAAGCAGCGAGGACGTAGAAGGCGCCGAACACCCAGAACGCGATCGTCGCGGTACCGGAGGACTGGTACGAGGCCCTCAGCACGAGGTTGATCCCGACGCCGCCCAGGCCGCCGATCGCACCCGCGATACCGATCACGGCGCCGGACATCGCGCGGGAGTAATGCGTGCGCGTGGCCTCGTCGGCGTCGAGCGAGCGCGCCTTGGCCTCGAAGATCGACGGGATCATCTTGTACACCGACCCGTTGCCCAGGCCGCTGAGCAGGAACAGGGCGATGAAGCCGAGGACGTAGGCGCCGAGCACCGCGCCGGACGGGGCCCCGGAGCCCGCGGTGGTGGCCGCCGCGATGAGGACGCCGCCGGCGGCGATCATCCCGGCGAAGACGTACAGGGTCACCCGGCCGCCGCCGAGCCGGTCGGCGAGCTTGCCGCCGTACACCCGCGAGATCGAGCCCAGCAGCGGGCCGAGGAAGGCGATCTGCGCGGCGTGCAGCGAGGCCTGCGCGGCCGTCTCGCCGCCGGCCCGGAACGTCGCCTGCAGGACCTGGCCGAAGGCGAAGGAGAAGCCGATGAAGGAGCCGAAGGTGCCGATGTAGAGCAGGGAGACGATCCAGGTGTCGCGGTCCTTGGTCGCGGCGCGCATCGCGGCGGTATCGACCGTGGGGACCTGCAGGTTGTCCATGAACAGCGCGGCACCGATTCCGGCCACGGCCAGCAGCACGAGGTAGACGGCGCACACCCAGTAGGGCTCGCGGTTGCCGAAGGTCGCGATGACGAGGAGGCCGACGAGCTGGACCGCGGGGACGCCGATGTTGCCGCCGCCCGCATTGAGCCCCAGGGCCCAGCCCTTGAGCCGCTGCGGGAAGAAGGCGTTGATGTTGGTCATCGACGAGGCGAAGTTGCCTCCACCGAAGCCGGTGAGCGCGGCACAGGCGAGGTAGATCCACAGCGGCTGCCCCGGATTGGCGAGGATCACCATCGTGGCGATCACCGGGACCGCGAGGACGAAGGCACTGAAGATCGTCCAGTTGCGTCCGCCGAAACGGGCCGTGGCCAGCGTGTACGGGATCCGCAGGCAGGAACCGACCAGGGTGGCGGTGGCACCGATGAGGAACTTGTCGGCCGTGCTCAGGCCGTAGACGTCCTGCGGCATGAACAGGACCATGACGGACCACAGGGACCAGACGGAGAAGCCCACGTGCTCGGCGACGACGGACCAGAGCAGGTTCCGCTTGGCGATCTTCTCCCCGCCCGATTCCCACTGCTGCCGGTTCTCCGGATCCCAGTCCGTGATCGTGTGTGATCGGCTCATGTCCAGACCTCCCGATGGTCGACGATCTCTTTCGCGTCGAAGGTAGGCAGCCGATGTTGCGCCGCCGGTTCCCGCGGTGTCCGCCCCGTGAACTCGAACTCACGCCACCGCACCACGCGGTGTGAGGAACCGCGTACGGAATAATCGCGACGTGATTCCGGCGACCCTCATCGCAGCGGCGACCTTCCTGACCTGGTGCCTGCTGTCGGGGCGGATGGACCGGTGGGGCGTGTCCGCGCCGCTGGTCATGGTCCTGGCCGGCGGTGCTGTGGGGGTCGGCGCGCACGGCGCGATCGCGGAGGCGCTGAACACCGGCGCGGCGCAGCGCGCCGCCGAGATCATCCTCGCGGTGCTGCTGTTCGTGGACGCCACGCACGTGCGCGGATCGCTCCTCGGCCGACACCCGCGGCTCGTGCTCCGGTCGCTGCTCATCGGCCTCCCGGTGAGCCTGGCCCTGTCGCTGGTCGTGGGTTGGCTCCTGCTCCCCCATCTGGGGTGGGCGGTACTGCTGCTGGTCGCGTGCGTGATCACCCCGATCGACTTCGCGTCGGCGCCCTCGCTCCTCCGCGATCGCCACGTGCCGGCGCGGGTCCGCGACGTGCTCACCGTCGAATCCGGGTACACCGACGGCCTCGTGACCCCGGTGTTCCTGTTCGCGCTGTACTGGGCCGGCCCGGGCCACGGCGACGACGATCCCGCGCCCGCGCTCCTCGCCGCCGCCCCGCAGGCCGCCATCGCGCTGGCGGTGGGCGCAACGTTGGGCGCCGCGATCGCGGGCGGCGTGCGGTACACCGCAACGGCGGGCCTCGCCTCGGAGAGCGGCCGCCGGCTGGCGATCGCCGCCACCCCGCTCCTGACGTACGCCGCGGCGGTGGGGCTCGGCGGCAACGGCTTCGTCGCCGCGTTCGTCTGCGGCATCGTCTACCGCCTGCGGCGGGGCACCGACACCTCCGACGACGTGGGCCTGACCGACGACCTGGGCTTCCTCCTCACCGCCGCCATGTGGTTCGTCTTCGGATCCGTCGCGGTGGTCGGTCTGTTCGACGGGGTCGACTGGCGCACCGTCGCGTTCGTCGCCGCCGCGCTGACCGTGATCCGTGTGCTCCCGATCGGCGTCGCGATGGCCGGGAGCGGCCTGCCGCGGCGGGAGGTGCTCCAACTGGGGTGGCTCCGCCCGCGCGGCACGTCCACGATCGTCTTCGCGCTGATCGCCTTCAACACGCTGCCCGACGGCCCGGTCGCCGACCTGACGCTCACCCTCGCCGTTCTCGTCGTCCTGGGCAGCGTCGTGCTGCACACGGTCGGCGTACCGGTGGCGATCGCCGGCCACGATCGTCGCGCCCGCAACCGGGCCTGACTGCAGCACCTCGCAACCAGGGCGGGACGCGCAGATCGCGCCGCCGGCCTAGTAGTCCGGCGCGCCGCCCACCGCTGCCGGCTCGCGGCCGGCAGCGTCGCCGCCCTCCGCGAAACCCTGGACGACGACCAGCCCGTCGCGCCCGGGTTCGCCCTCGCCGTGAACGCCGCCGTCCCCGGTGGCGGGGGCGGTGTCCGGCCCGGCCGAGACCGTCTCGAGCGGCGGCGGAGTGACCTCGCGGTACCGCTCCCCCGTGCCGACGTACTGGCTCGCGCACATCCGCAGGTTGAGGCCGATCGCGTCGGCCTTGAGGTCGAGCGAGCTGTGGCGCTGCCCGTCGGCACCGTCGAAGGTCTCGTGCTTGAGCTCGCCGTGCACGATGACCGGCCGCCCCTTGGCGATCACGGCGCGCGCGTTGCGGGCCAGCGCGCCGAAGGCCTTGACGTTGAGCCAGACCGTGCTGGTCTGCTTCCACTCGCCGTTGTCGTCCAGGTAGCCGTTGTTGGCCGCCATCGTGAAGCTCAGGAAGTCGTGCCGCTGATCGCGGGCCGACTCCCGGTAGGTCAGATCATTCGTGACGTTCCCCGCTGCGAAAACAAGCACCCCGGGCATGGTCGCCTCCTCGTCGATTCGCGACGGTCGGCGGTTCCCGGCCGTCGTCGCCGAGTCTCGCGTGCAGGGCCCGCCCGGAACGGCGTCCCGGGCGGGCCCTGTGGAGAAAAGAAGTTACATACGCTTAGTTGTGGATGACTGGCCGTTCCGCGGCGCGCGTGTCACACCGCGGACGGCGGATTACGCGAGCCACCCCGTCGCCGCGAATCCGTCGAGGTACCGCTCGATCAGCGCGCGATCGAGGTGCGGGACGTCCCCCGGGCCCACGTTCTCCTCGCGCACCGCCTCCCGGAACCGGTCGGCGGTGAGCGCCGCGCCCGCACCGGTCTCGGCGGGCCGGGCGAAGGAGTGCAGCAGCGGGAGCACGGAGCGGTGGCGGTCCTCCGCGGGCAGTGCCCGCAGCGCCGCCTCGAATCGCGCGAGCCATTCGGCGTAGTCCGCGATGCGCTCGATCGGGCGGTCCTCGGCGATCCAGTCGACGAAGTCGTCGAGCCCCGCGCCGCCCTCGGCGACGTTGAGCACGTGGAACGTGCGGAAGCCCACGCGGCCCGCGGCGCCGAGTCGGGTGATCGCCTCCGCGGAGAAGTCGACCGGTAGGCCGTCGTAGTGCGCACGCGGCCCGGTCGGGTCGGCGGAGAACGAGGCGGGCGCGAGGCCCGTCTCGGCGATGCTCAGGAGCAGCCGGGTGAACTGGTCCACCGGGTTGTACTGCCCACGGAATCGACTGTGGGCCAGGATCATGTTCGACCGGAAGACCCGCACCGGGAGGTCCGCGAGATCGGCCGCCTCGCGGAGCAGGACCTCGCCCGCCCATTTGCTCACGGCGTAACCGTTGGCGTAGGCGTCGGCACCGATCCGCCGCTCGGCACCCGCGACGCGGACGTCGTCGTCCTCCGCCAGCAGGCGGCCGTCGTCCTGCGGCACCACCGCCACCGTCGACACGTAGTCGATCGACTTCCGCCGGACGGTGAGTGCGAGCCGCGCGATCTCGGCGGTCCCGACGACGTTGGGGCCGAACAGCTGGTCGTAGGGCAGCACGTGGTTGACCATCGCGCCGCAGTGCACGACGTGGTCCACGCGCTCCGCGAGCGCCTCCCAGGTCGCGGTGTCGAGCCCCAGCGACGGTGCGCCGAAGTCGCCGACGACGACCTCGAGATGACGCTCGGCGAGGGCGGTGAACTCCTCCGTCAGCGCGGGATCGGCGGTACCGATCGCGGCGAACACGCGGCGGCGCGCGTCGTCGGCGTCGGCGCCACGCACCAGCGCGACGACGGTGCCGCCGTGTGCGGCGACGCGCCGCATCCACTCGAGCAGGAGGAACCGACCGAGGTAGCCGGTGCCGCCCGTGAGCAGGACCGTCGACGGCTCGCCGTGCGGGGCGGGGAGCGACGGTGCCGCCGCCAGCAGCGCCGGGGCGATGAAGCGGTCGAGCCGCAGGTCGGAGGCGCGGGCCACCTCGGCGTCGGGGCCGTGGATCGACGCCGCGGTGGGTGCCTGCACGCCGCCCGCCCGGGCCTCCTCGATGTGCGCGATCACGCCGCGCAGCGTCGCGGTGGGGCCGACGATCGCCTGCACCGGGACGGGCAGGTCGTAGATCCCTTCGAGCGTGGTCGCGAGCGACAGGGCGGACAGCGAGTCGCCGCCGAGGTCGAGGAACCGGGTGTCCTCGTCGAGCTCCTCGGGCAGCACGCCGAGGGTCAGGGCGGCGGCGCGCACGACGGTCTCCGTCACGGAACCGTCGGCATCGAGGGCGCGCAGGCCGTCGCGGCGGCGCTCCTCGGCGGCGACGTACAGCGCCTCCAGCTCGGCGCCGTACCGGGCGGTCAGCGCCGGCCGGACGAGCTTGCCGATGCCCGAGCGCAGGCCGTTCTCCTGGGAGAAGGGTTCGCGCTCGATGATCACGTCGCGCGGCACCTCGTAGGAGGCGAGGTCGTTCTCGCGGGCGATCGCCGAAAGGCCGTCGAGCACGCGGACGCGGGCGGCGGCGTCGCTCTCCCCGTCGGGGCCGGGCGCGGGCACCACGACGCCGAGCAGGTAGGAGCGCTCGCTCGTGCCGTAGAGGAAGATCTGATGCACGTCGGGCCCCGCGGCGTAGGTCGCCTCCAGTTGCGCGATCGGGACGAACTCGCCCTGTGCCAGCTTGATCACGTTGCTGCGGCGGTCGACGTACTCGAGGCGGTCGGGCGCGAGCTCGGCCATGACGTCGCCGGTGTGGTAGAAGCCCTCCTCGTCGCGAATCCGCTTGTCGGAGTTGTAGTACCCGGGGATCAGCTGGGTCGACTTCACCAGGAGCTCGCCGCGCGGGTGCGGTGAGTCGGTCACGAAGTAGCCCAGTTCGGGGACGTCGACGAGCTTGTACTCGGTCACCGGCGGGCGGACGATCGCGCCGTCGCGGAGGACGCCGCCGGCCTCGGTCGAGCCGTAGCCGATCTGGATCTCGACGCCCAGCAGCCATTCCATGAAGGTCTGCAGCTCGGCGGACAGGGCGGCGCTGCCGCACATCGCGGCCTGGAGGCGGCCGCCGAGGACCCGGTCGCGCAGCTCGGCGCGCGCGGTCTCCGTGTCGGTCTCGGCCTCGGCGGCGAGGAACCGCTGGTGGATCAGCTCGCACACGCGGGGCACCAGCCCGAGCGCGGTGGGGCGCGCGGCGGCGAGATCGTCGAACAGCGTCGACATGTCGGACGCACCGGCGAAGTAGCCGGTGCCGCCCGAGGCGAGGCCGGCGATGAGCCAGTTCCGGCCGTACATGTGGCTCATGGGCAGGAAGTGCAGGAGCGACTCGGACGGCAGGTCGATGTCGACGATGCTGTCCACCTTGAGCCAGGCGTCGGAGACCAGCTGTTCGGTGTACATCGCGCCCTTCGGGGTGCCCGTGCTGCCCGAGGTGTAGATGAGCGTCACGAGCGGATCGTTCCCCGGCTCGGGTGCGTAGAACTCCGGCGCGGGCAGGACCCCGCCCGCGAGGACGTCGGCCTCGATGCCCTCGTAGCCCGCGTGTTCACCGTCGAAGACGACGACGCGGGGCGTCGCGGCGGATTCTGCGAGTGCCTGCTCGGCGAGTCCGACCTGGTCGGCGCTGACGGCGAAGACCTTGGGCCGGGTCTCATCGAGGATCGCGGCGATCCGCGCCGCGGGGGCTCCCGCCTGGAGCGGCACGTTCGGCGCGCCGAGCAGCGTGGTCGCGAGGTCGACGGTGACGAAGTCGGCGCTGGTGAATCCCAGGATCGCGACGAAGTCGCCCGGCTCGAGTTCGCTGCGCCACGCGGCCACCAGTGCGGTGACCCGGCGCCAGACCTCGCCGTAGGTCACGGTGGCGTACGGCGCGCGGGGTCCGCCGTCGCGGGTCGCGAAGGCCGGGCGGTCCGCGTAGCGGGCGAAGATCCGGGCGATCACCTGGGGAAGCCGCTCGGCCCGTCCATCGGCCGTACCGGCCGCGGCAGCGCCGGTGATCGCGGGGTCGTCGCCCCACACCGTTTCGATCGACATCTGACACCTCATTTCACTACGGAACTCTAACTAACTCTTTCTCTAGCTTAGCTACTGACCGGTAGGTCCGCACGTTCGACGCAGCGCGAGTCGAAACCTGGCCTCCGGGACCGCGCGGTGGTGAACTGGCGCTTCGTATCCACCGCTCCCCCAACGGAAGGCCGACGTGAGCTCGCGCACACCTCTCCACCTGCACTGGTTCCTGCCCACGTACGGCGATTCGCGGAACCTCATGGCGGGCGGGCACGGCAGTTCGATGAGCGGTGATCGCCCCGCGAACCTGCACTACCTCAAGCAGCTGGCCCTGGCCGCCGAGGCGAACGAGTTCGAGGCCGTCCTCATCCCGACCGGGCTGTGGTGCGAGGACGCCTGGCTCACCGCCGCACTGCTCACGGAGGCCACCGAGAAGCTGAAGTTCCTGGTCGCGCTGCGCCCGGGGCTGGTCAGCCCGCTGCTCTCGGCCCAGATGGCGAGCACGCTGCAGTGGCAGTCCGGCGGGCGCGTCCTGCTCAACGTGGTGACCGGCGGCGAGTCCTCCGAGCAGCGCGCCTTCGGCGACACCCTGACCAAGGACGAGCGGTACGCGCGTTGCGGCGAGTTCCTCGACATCACACGGCAGCTGTTCACCTCGACCCAGCCGGTGAACGTCACGGGCGAGTACGTCTCCGCCGAGAACGCCCTGCTCGCCCGTCGCCCCGACCCCGCGCCCCCGATCTTCTTCGGCGGCAGCTCCCCCGCCGCGGGCGACGTCGCCGCGAAGCACGCCGACACCTACCTCACCTGGGGCGAGCCGCCCGCGCAGGTGAAGAAGAAGCTGGACTGGATCCGGGGGCTGGCCGCGGCGCAGGGCCGCGAGCTCACCTACGGCATCCGACTGCACGTGATCTCCCGCGACACCAGCGAGGAGGCCTGGGCCGAGGCGAACCGACTGCTGGGCAACCTGGATCCCGCGGCGGTGCGCGCGGCGCAGGCCAACCTGGCCCGGAGCGAGTCCGAGGGGCAGCGACTCATGCGCGAACTGCACGGCGGCGGCGCCGCGTTCGACGAGGCGGCGGATGCCCGCTCGCTCCAGGTGTACCCGGGACTGTGGACCGGCGTCGGCCTCGTCCGGGGCGGCGCGGGCACGGCGCTCGTCGGCTCGCACGACGAGGTCGCCGACCTCATCGCCGAGTACGCCGAGCTGGGACTCGACCACTTCATCCTCTCGGGCTACCCGCACCTGGAGGAGGCCTACCACTTCGGCGAGGGCGTCCGCCCCCGCCTCGCGGCCCGCGGCCTCCTCAACGCGGCAGGCGCATCGTCGGAGCCCGTCCGCGGTGCCTTCCTGCCCGACCTCTCCCCCACCTCCTAGCCGCACAGAAGGACTGCACGGATGACGACCGAGAAGATCGCCGACCAGATCACGTTCGCCTACTGGGTGCCCAACGTCTCGGGCGGCCTGGTGACCAGCGACATCGAGCAGCGCACCAGCTGGGACTTCGAGTACAACAAGAAGCTGGCGCAGACGGCCGAGCGCGTGGGCTTCGAGTACGCGCTCTCGCAGGTGCGGTACATGGCCAGCTACGGTGCCGAGTACCAGCACGAGTCCACCTCGTTCAGCCTCGCGCTGCTCGGCGCGACGGAGAAGCTGAAGGTGATCGCGGCCGTGCACCCCGGCCTGTGGCACCCGGCGGTGCTCGCGAAGTTCGGCGCCACCGCCGACCACCTCTCGAACGGCCGGTTCGCGATCAACGTGGTCTCCGGCTGGTTCGCCGGCGAGTTCAAGGCGCTCGGCGAGCCGTGGCTCGAGCACGACGAGCGCTACCGCCGCAGCGCCGAGTTCCTCGAGGTGATCCGCAAGATCTGGACCGAGGACAACGTCGACTTCGGCGGGGACTTCTACCGCATCCGCGACTTCACGCTCAAGCCGAAGCCCCTCAACACCCCCGAGCGCCCCAACCCCGAGCTGTTCCAGGGCGGCAATTCCTCCGCCGCGCGCGTCAACGGCGGCAAGTACGCCGACTGGTACTTCTCCAACGGCAAGGATTTCGACGGCGTCACCGACCAGCTGGACGACCTGCGCCGAGTGGCCCGGGAGGCGCAGCGCGAGGTCAAGTTCGGCCTCAACGGCTTCATCATCGCCCGCGACACCGAGAAGGAGGCGCGCGACACCCTCCGCGAGATCGTCGAGAAGGCGAACAAGCCCGCGGTCGAGGGCTTCCGGGACGCGGTCCAGCAGGCCGGCAAGTCCACCTCGGACGGCCGCGGCATGTGGGCGGACTCGTCGTTCGAGGACCTCGTTCAGTACAACGACGGCTTCCGCACGCAGCTGATCGGCACGCCGGAACAGGTGGCCGAGCGGATCGTCGCGTACAAGGAGCTCGGCGTCGACCTGATCCTGGGCGGCTTCCTGCACTTCCAGGAGGAGATCGAGTACTTCGGCGAGAAGGTGCTGCCGTTGGTCCGCGAGATCGAGGCGAGCCGCTCCGGGGCACTGGTGTGACCCTCGCGTCCGCGATCGACTCCGCCGAGGCCGCCGTCGACGCGGCGCGGGAACTCGCGGCGCGGTTCGCCGACGGTGCCGCGGAGCGGGACCGGGAGCGGCGACTGCCGCACGCCGAGGTCGAATACCTCTCCGACGCCGGGCTGTTCGCGCTGACGGTGCCTGCCCGCTTCGGCGGGCCGGACCTGCCGCCGTCCGTCGTCGCCGAGGTCTTCCGCACCCTCGCGACCGCCGACGGCTCGCTCGCGCAGATCCCGCACAGCCACTACGTGTACCTCACCGCCCTGCGCCTGGCTGGGCCGGAAGGGCTGCAGCGCAGGGTCTTCGAGCAGGTTCTCGACGGGGCGCGGATCGCGAACGCGCAGTCCGAGAAGGGCGGCAGGACGGTCGCCGATGTGGCGACCACGCTGACGCGCACCCCCGAAGGCGCGCGCCTCGACGGCGAGAAGTTCTACTGCACGGGTTCGCCCTACGCACACCTCCTCGCCGTGCTCGCCCGCGACGCGGACTCCGACGAGCAGGTCGTCGCCTTCGTCCCCGCGGACACCCCCGGCATCGCCATCGCCGACGATTGGAACGGCCTGGGCCAACGCACGACCGGCAGCGGCACCGTCCGCTTCGACGACGTCGCAGTCCCGCGCGACGCGATCCTGCCCCGCACCCCCGCGGTCTCCGAGCCCACCGGTTACGGAGCCTTCGCGCAGCTGCTGCACGTCGCCATCGACGCCGGCGTGGCCCGCGGCGCGCTCGAGGCCGCGGCCGACTTCGTCCGCACCAGGTCCCGGCCCTGGTTCGAGGCCGGCGTCGACCGCGCGCAGGACGATCCGCTCGTGATCCAGCGCTTCGGCGAGCTGACGGTGACGGTGCGGGCCGCGGAGGCGGCACTGACCGTCGCGGCGCGAGCGGTGGACGCCGTGTTCGCGACGCCGGGACCGGACGCCGCGGCGGAGGCCTCCCTCGCCGTCGCCACCGCGAAAGTGCTCGCGGACCGCGCCGCCGTCGAGGTGCCGTCGGCGCTGTTCGAGGTGAGTGGCACGCGGAGCGCCGCGGGCGATGCGGGCCTGGATCGGTACTGGCGCGATGCGCGCACTCACACGCTGCACGATCCGGTGCGATACAAGCTCCACCACCTGGGCCGATTCACGCTCAACGAGGAGCGGCCGCCGCTGCACGGCGTCGTCTGAGCCACCGGAATAGATTCGGACCCTAGTCCGTTTATACCGGTACTATGACTGACATGAAGCTTCCCGAGTTCGGCGTGGACACGTTCGGCGGCGTCACCAAGGACGCACAGGGCGAGCCGCTGCCGCATCCCCAGGTGATCCGCGACCTCGTCGAGGAGGCCGTCGTGGCCGACCGCGCGGGCCTCGACTTCTTCGGTGTCGGCGAGCATCATCGCGCCGACTTCGCCGTATCGAGTCCGGAAATGGTGCTCGCCGCGATCGCGGCGCGCACCGACACCATCCGGCTCGGCTCGACCGTGACCGTGCTGAGTTCCGACGATCCCGTGCGCGTGTACGAGCGGTTCGCGACACTCGATGCCGTGTCGAACGGTCGCGCCGAGATCGTTGCGGGGCGTGGCTCGTTCACCGAGTCCTTCCCCCTGTTCGGCTACGACCTGCAGGACTACGAGGTGCTGTTCGAGGAGAAGCTCGAGCTGCTCGCCGCGCTGCTCACCGAGCAGCCGGTCACCTGGTCGGGGACCACCCGCGCGCCGCTGACCGACCAGCGGGTGTACCCGACCACGGCCGACGGCATTCGCGCGTGGGTGGGCGTGGGCGGCAGCCCCGAATCGGTCGTCCGCACCGCCCGGTACGGTTTCGGCCTCTTCCTCGCGATCATCGGCGGCCCGGCGGACCGGTTCGCGGCCTACACGGACTTGTTCGCCCGCGCGCTCGACGAGTTCGGACTGCCCCGCAAACCGATCGCGGTGCACTCCCCCGGGCTCGTCGCGGAGACCGACGAGCGGGCCCGCGAACTGGTCCACAACGGCTGGCTGCGGATGCGCCGCCGTATGGGGGCCGAGCGGGGCTGGCCGCCTCCCGCTCCGGGCGACTTCGAGCGTGAGGTCGAGACCGGTTCGCTCTACCTGGGCTCACCGGAGACGGTCGCGCGCCGGATCGCGGCGACGGTCCGCACGCTCGGCGTCGACCGGTTCGACCTCAAGTACGACCAGCCGGT
The DNA here is from genome assembly GCF_900104775.1 of Tsukamurella tyrosinosolvens. NCBI lineage: Bacteria > Bacillati > Actinomycetota > Actinomycetes > Mycobacteriales > Tsukamurellaceae > Tsukamurella > Tsukamurella tyrosinosolvens. The sequence continues at coordinate 1,499,114 of NZ_FNSA01000003.1, read as the reverse complement.
GACCCACGCCGACCTGATGGAGTCGATCACCCTCTACGGCGAGAAGGTCGTCCCGATGGTCAAGGACATGCTCAGCGACGACTGACGCCGCGGGTCACCCGGTGACGCCGAGCCGCGCCACGGCCAGGGGCACGCCGGCACCGTCGAGCCCGGACAGACCGGCGGGCCTGCCGGACAGCACCAGCAGCAGGTCGGCGATCGGACCGCGCACGACGGGCCCGTCACCGGCGGACCAGTCGACGTCGGTGGCGGCGAACCGCATTCCCGCGAACCTCTTCCGCGCGCCGAACAGGTGGCCGACCCGCCAGATCCGCTCGGCGCCCTGCGCCGCAGCTGCGGTGTCCATCGGCAGCTCCAGCCGGAGCGGGCGGGCGATGTCTTGGGCGTGGATCTGCGTGTCGAACAGGATGTTCCGCCAGTTCGTCAGCCGTGGCAGCGCGGTGTTACCGGCTTCGTCGCGCAGCATCGCGGCGGACCGCGTGCCGTACTCGGCCGCGGCCTCGCGGGAGAGCAGGTCGATCATGCCGTGCAGCCGGCCGCGGGCTCGGAGGGCCGCCGAGACCATCGCCCCCGCGGGCGCCGGGCGGAGCACCGCCGCGAGATGGCCGGCGACGTCGGTCACCGTCCAGCCCGCGCACAGCGATGGCGCGGCCCACTGCTCCGCGGTCAGCCCGTCGAGGAGGTCCGCGATGGCGACCCGCTGCGCCGCGATCACCCGCCAGGCCTGCTGCTCGTCCATGACGACCTCCATCGGTCAGATTCTCTGACCAATATTAGTCAGCCTCTTGTACCATTGCAAGGGTGGAGATCGGAACCGGAGTGATGTTGTTCGTCGCGTACCGGGCCATGGAGACGCGCGCCATGACCGCGGCCAAAGACGCGGGCTACACGGACATCACGCTCGCGCAGGCGCGCATCGGGCAACGCATCGGACCCGCGGGCACCCGCCTCACCGACCTCGCCGAACAGGCGCAGGTCACCAAGCAGACCGCGGGCTTCCTGGTCGATCAGCTCGAGCGCGCGGGATACGTGGAGCGCGTCCCCGATCCCGCCGACGGCCGCGCCCGGCTCATCCGCCTGTCCGCTCGTGGCGCCGGGGTCGCCGCCGTCGCGAACGCCGAGGTGGCCCTCGTGGAGCGGGAATGGGAGGACCACCTCGGCGCCGCCGCCTATCGGGACCTGCGCACCGCGCTGCTGAAGCTGCGCGAGGTCACCGACCCGTATCGCTGAGGACGATCGTCGCGCCGGGCGGCGCCGCCTCGATCATCCGGATCCGGGCCAGCGCCGGCGAGCCGTCGAGCATGCGGCCGGCGTTGGCGAGGGCCCGCAGCGCCGCCGTCTCGGCGCGCGCCTCCTCCAGCCGGGCGGCGCCCCGCGCCTTGGCGGTGAGCAGGCCCACTGCGGCGCTCCGGATCTCGGCCGGCAGCACCACGTCCTTGACCACGACGGTGAGCACCTCGACGCCCACGGCCTCGGCGGTCGGGTCGACGCGCGAACGGATCGACTCTGCGTCGACGGCCGCCGTGCGGCGCGCCAGGTCATCGATGCCGATGCCGCCCAACGCCTCCCGCAGCGCGACCTGCGCGGCCAGGTAGACCACGGCGTCCGGATCTGCGGCGCGCTCGAGGTACGCGACCGGGTCGGTGACACGGACCCGCAGCGCCATCGACACCCGGACCGGGACGGACTCCGCGGTGACGACCTCCTGCGGCGCGACGGCGAGCAGCCGTTCGGCGACGACGACCGGGACGACGGTGTGCGCCCGGCGGACCCGATGAGGGCCGGGCCCGAGGACGCGGGCGACGGCGCCGTCCCGGTACTCGACGGCGCGGCGGCCCACCGGCACGACGATGCGTCGGCCGCGGACTGCGGTCATGATCGACACGGTGGATCTCCTCTCGTGGCGGCCCGGAGGCCTCGGTGGCGGCGGCACCGCCCCGCCGGGCGGGCAGCGACGGCGGGATGTCCCGGGTAATGGCCGGGGCATCGCAGGGCCGCCGCCGCCCGCGCTTCCGGCGGAACGGCGTTCAAGGGACTCGAACCCTCTGGGCCCCGTGGGGCCGTGCCACTGGTCGGTTCTGCCGGTTCGAACCCGCGGAACCGGTCGCGGTACCCCGCTCCGGCCGCTCCCCGTGCAGTGCCGGATCCCACTCTGACAGCCGCCGATGACCTATCGCAAAGCCTTTTTCGCCGTGAGCGGAATCCAGGCAGCGGCGAGCACCGACGAGCGCACATATCCTGGTCGAGTGCCCCCACCTCGCGCTCTGCGCGGCGCCGCAGCGCGCCCGCTCGTCACCGGTGCCGCGCTGGTCGCCGTCGCGATCCTCCTCGCCGCGTTCGCGGCCTGCGGCCTGGGCGGGAGGAGCGCCCCGTCGTTCCAGCGCACAGACCAGACGATCGGCGGGGCCGGGGTCGAACTGGACACCTCCTTCTTCCGGCCCGACGGTGCCGGCCCCGCCCCCGCGGTGCTCCTCGCGCACGGCTTCGGCGGCTCCAAGGAGGACGTGCGCGACGAAGCCGAACAGTTGGCCGGGCGGGGCTACGCGGTGCTCACGTACACGGCCCGCGGCTTCGGGAAGTCGACGGGCCTCGTCGGCCTCGATTCCCCCGACGCCGAGGTCGCGGACGCACGCAAGCTCCTCGACTGGCTCGCCGCGCGCCCCGACGTGCAGCAGGACCGGCCCGGCGATCCGCGCGTCGGTGTCGCCGGCGGCAGCTACGGCGGCGCGCTCGCTCTCCTCCTGGCGGGGCACGACAAGCGCGTCGACGCGATCGCCCCGCGGATCACCTACTGGGACCTCGAGCAGGCGCTCTTCCCCGGCGGCGTCTACAAGAAGCAGTGGGCGGGCATCCTGTTCACGATGGGCGGCGGCTGCGCGAGGTTCGAACCCGCCGTCTGCGAGATGTACACGCGGATCGCGCAGGGCGGCGCCCTCACCGACGCGGACCGCGCACTCCTGGCCGCCCGTAGCCCGGCGACGGTGGGCGCGGACATCCGCGTCCCCACCTACCTCGCGCAGGGCGAGCTCGACTCGCTGTTCCCGCTGGAGCACGCCGATGCGGCGGCACGGCGCATCGCCGCGAACGGCGCGCCCGTCGCGGTGGACTGGATCGCCGGCGGCCACGACGCCGGCAGCGCCGAGGACGCCCGCGTGAACGCCCGCACGGCGGAGTGGTTCGACCGTTACCTCAAGGGCGGCGATGCCCCCGCAGTGCCCGCGTTCCAGGTCTCCCGGTCCGGTGGTGTCGATCGCGAGACCGGCGAGCGCACCATCCGTGCGTCGAGCACCGACGCCTACCCCGGCCTCGCCGGGACCATCACGCGGACCGTCGACCTGCCGCGCACCCCGCAGCGGGCGGAGAACCCGGCGGGCGGTGCGCCACCGTCGATCTCGGGCGTCCCCGGCCTCGGCGGCCTGGCCTCCTCCGCAGCCGCCCTCGGTTCCTTCGGGCTCTCGCGCGACCTCCCGGCACAGGCCGCGGTGGTCGACTCCGAGCCGCTGAGCGAGCCCGTCACCGTCACCGGTGCCCCGACGGTGACGATCAGGCTCGACTCCGCCGCACCCGAGGCGGTGCTGTTCGCCAAGCTCTACGACGTTGGCCCCGAGGGCAGCCAGATCCTGCCGCAGCAGCTCGCCGCGCCGATCCGCATACCCGTGACGGGCGGTTCGGCGACCGCGACGATCCGGCTGCCCGTCATCGACCACGAGTTCGCGGCCGGGCACCGGATGCGGCTGGCGCTCGCGACCACCGACCTCGCCTACCTCTCGCCGAGCGCGCCTGCGACGCACACGGTCACGGTGACGAGCCCACTGACGGTTCCCGAGGTTCCGGCGTTGAAGACCGCCCCGGCGCCCCTGCCGACCTGGGTGTGGGTGCTGCCGCTCGTCGCCCTGGCCATCGCCGCGGCACTGCTGCTGGTGCGCCGACCACGGTCCGCCGAACCCGCCGACCCGGCACTCGCCGACGTCGCGCTGCAGGTGACCGGGCTGTCCAAGAAATACGCGGGCGGCGACGGATACAGCGTGCGCGACGTGACCTTCCGGGTGGACCGGGGCCAGGTCCTGGGCCTCCTGGGGCCCAACGGCGCCGGCAAGACGACGACGCTACGCATGCTGATGGGCCTCATCACGCCCGACGAGGGCGGGATCCGGGTCTTCGGGCACGCGATCCGTCCCGGCGCCCCGGTGCTCTCGCGCGTCGGCGCGTTCGTCGAGGGCGCGGGCTTCCTGCCGCACCTGTCGGGACGCGCGAACCTGGACCTGTACTGGCGCGCGACCGGCCGCCCCGCGGAGGACGCGTATCTGGAGGCGGCACTCGAGATCGCCGACCTCGGCTCCGCCCTGGAGCGCCCCGTGCGCACGTACTCGCAGGGCATGCGGCAGCGCCTCGCGATCGCGCAGGCCATGCTCGGCCTGCCCGACGTGCTGGTCCTCGACGAGCCGACGAACGGCCTCGATCCGTCGCAGATCCGCGAGATGCGGGACGCGATCGTGCGCTACGGGGCCACCGGCCGCACCGTGATCGTCTCCAGCCACCTGTTGGCCGAGGTCGAGCAGACCTGCACGCACGTCGTGGTGCTGCGCCGCGGCGAGCTGATCGCCGCCGGCACCGTCGACGAGATCGTGCAGGCGGGCGAGGGCGGCTCCCGCACCCTCGAAGACGCGTTCCTCCAGCTGACGGGAGACGGGGCATGACCACCACGAAGGACTCCGCGGCCGCGCGCGACGCGACGCACGGCGCGGCCCCGGGCTACGCGCCAGGGCACACGCTGACGGTGCGCGTGGAACTCGCCCGCCAACTGAAGCGCCGCCGCACCCTGGTGATGGCGGCCCTGCTCGCGGCGCTGCCGATCGTGCTCATCATCGCGCTCGCCGTGGGCACCGACGACGGGAGCGGCGGCAACGGACGGCCGTCGATGTTCGACGTCGCGACCGCGTCCGGGCTCAATCTGACCGCCACCGTGCTCATCGCGGGAACCGGCTTCCTGCTGGTGATCCCGGTGGCCCTGTACTTCGGCGACGCGGTGGCCTCGGAAGCCGACTGGTCGTCGCTGCGGTACCTGCTGGCCGCGCCCGTCCCGCGGACGCGGCTGCTGGTGACGAAGGCCATCGTCGCGCTGATCCTGTCGGTCGCCTCGGTGGCCCTGCTCACGGCGGTCGCGCTGATCGCGGGCACCCTCGCCTACGGCTGGGGGCCGCTGCAGACGCCCGCGAACACCGCGATTCCGGCGGCCGACGGCCTGTGGCGGCTGCTGCTCGCGGCGGGCTTCATCATCGTCTCCGAGCTGGCCACCGCCGGGCTCGCCCTGTGGCTCTCCACCCGCACCGACGCGCCGCTCGCGGCGGTCGGCGGGGCTGTGGGCCTCACGGTGATCGGCAGCGTCCTCGACCAGGTCACCGCGCTCGGGGGCCTGCGCGCAGCGCTACCCGCGCACTGGCAGTACGCCTGGACCGACCTGCTGCAGCCGAGCATCGAGTGGGCGGCGATGGCTCAGGGGGCGTCGCTGTCGGTGAGCATCGCCATCGTCCTCTTCGCCCTCGCCGTGCGCGGCTTCCGGACGAAGGACGTCGTCAGCTGACACCGGGACGGCACCGCATCATCCTTATTGTCAAAACCAGGGGAAAATTCCATTTAAGTAACAGCCACTCCGTGGCATACTCGACAAACAGTCCAGGCTTGCCACTTATCGGAGGGTGCATCGTGGCGTACCGCACGCTCAGATCGATATTTCACCAACGCGACACTTCCGGAGCGGATGCCGAGGAGGCATCGCGGAGGTCCTCACCCGCTGCGCTCTCGTGGGAGTTCCGCATCGGTGAACACGCGCTGTTCTGCTTGACGACGCCACGAATCACGGCTCTGGCCGAGCGGATCATGATGCTCGATGCGCGTGTGGCGGAGACCTGGACCGAACTCCTGCCGGTCGCCCGGAGCCACTACTTCTCCTCGATGATCATCGAGGAGATCCAGGCGACCAACGAGATCGAGAACGTCCACTCGACGCGCCGCGAGATCGCCGACGCCCTGGAGTCGCTGACGGATGAGCCGGCGGGCGATCGCCGGTTCCGGGAAATGGTCCGGCTCTACGCCGCGCTGGGCGACCGAAGCGTGTCGCCTCCCGATACCCTCGATGACGTCCGTCGCCTGTACGACGCGGTGACGCACGGCGAGATCGACCCGCGAGATGCGCCCGACGGTGCCCGGTTCCGAGCAGACATAGTCAGGATCACCTCGGGGCAGAAGGTGGTCCACACGGGTGTGGTGCCCGAGGCCGCGATCGACGCAGGTCTGACGGTCATGCTCGCCCAACGCCGCGACGACGAGGTCCCGCATCTCATCCGCGCGGCGATTGCGCACCTGATCTTCGAGGTCGTTCACCCCTTTTACGACGGCAACGGCAGAACCGGTCGATTCCTTCTGGCACTCGACCTCGCCGAGCGGCTCTCGCCGATCTCGTGGTTCGCGCTGTCCTCGACAATTTTCGATAACCGCGACCGGTACTACCAGGCGTTCGCCGATGTCGAACATCCGCTCAACCGCGCCGACGCGACGCCGTTCGTCGAGACCCTGTTGGAGATCGTCTCGGAGTCGCTGCACCGCGTCACGACCGACCTCGCCGACCGGAGGGCAGCGCTCGACGCACTGACCGACGCCGTGGGCGAGGCCGCGCCGGCCCACACGCCCGTCGACGACGACCACCGGGGAATCCTCTATGCGCTTGGGCAAGTGGCCTTGTTCGGGTACACCGGCGCCGTCACACTCGACGAGCTCACGGACGCCGGACCTCGTTCCAAACGCACCGTCAGGACGAAGACTCAGACCCTCGTTGATGCGGGGCTGGTCGAGATCGTCTCCCTGAGACCGCTGCGCTTCCGGCTCAGCACTGCAGGACGAAAGCTGTGCGCGATCGACGGCGAAACCGTGTAGTGCCGTGCTCGTAGGCCCGCCGTGGCCAGCGTGTTTCCGGCAGACCGGGCGCGAGCATTCAGGCCGATGGGGCGAACGAGCCCGCAGCGCCCTTGATCGCGACGGGCTGGGCGCATTCGAGCAGGCCCGCGCGCGCGAACTCGACGCCGTAACCCGACTGCTTGGCGCCGCCGAAGGGCACCCGCGGGTCGATGGCGCCGTGCTCGTTGATCCACACGGTGCCCGCGTCGAGCCGCAGGGCCACGTCGCGGGCGCGCGCAGGCGACGGGGTCCACACCGAGGCACCGAGACCGACGTTGAGGCCGTTCGCCCAGGCGATCGCCTCGTCGAGGCTCGAGTACCGGACGATCGGCAGTGCGGGCCCGAACTGCTCCTGAGCGACGAGCGGATTGTCGTTCGGCAGGTCCGCGACCAGCGTCGCCGGGTAGAAGTTGCCGGGCCCGTCGGCCGGGTCGCCGCCGATCAGTACCCGGCCGCCGCCCGCGCGCGCCTCGTCGACCAGACCCGCGACGATGTCGTACTGCTGGCGGTTCTGCAAGGGCCCCAGTACGTTCTGCTCGTCCAGCCCGACGCCCATCGGCATCTCGGCGGCGACCTTCGTCAGCTCGTCGCACACGGCGTCGTACAGCGAATCCGGCACGTACAGGCGCTTGAGCGCGGCGCACGTCTGGCCGGTGTTGATGAAGGCACCCCAGAACAGCCCCTCGGCGATCGCGGCGGGATCGGCGTCGTCGAGGACGATGCCGGCGTCGTTGCCGCCGAGCTCCACGGTGACCCGCTTCACGGAATCCGCCGAGGCGCGGATGATCGCCTTTCCCGTGACGGTGGAGCCGGTGAACATGAGCTTGTCGATACCTGGATGCGAGGACAGGGCCTCACCGACGCCGCGGCCGCCGGGGACCGCGACGAGCACGTCGGCGGGGAGCACGGTGTTCAGCACGTGCGCCAAGGCGAGCACGGAGAGCGGGGTGTACTCGCTGGGCTTGATCACGACGGTGTTCCCCATGCGCAGAGCGGGGGCGAGCTGCCAGATCGAGATCATCATCGGCCAGTTCCACGGGCCGATCGCACCGACGACGCCGAGCGGGCGGTGGTGGATCTCCGCGTAGGTCTCGCCGTCGTCGACCGCCACCTCGGGGTCGAGCGGCACGGCGAGCGTCGCACGGAGCCAGGTGGCGCAGGCCTCCAGCTCGAACCGGGCGTTGGGCCCGTTCAGCGGCTTCCCCTGTTCGCGCGACAACAGCACGGCGAGTTCCTCCGCGTGCGCCTCGACGGCGTCCGCGGCCGCGCTCAGCAGCGCCGCGCGCCCGGCGTCGCCCCGCGCGGCCCATCCCGGTTGGGCGGCACGGGCCGCAGCGACGGCGGCGTCGAGGTCGGCGACGCCGGGTTCCGCGACCCGGCCGACGGCCTCGCCGGTCGCCGGGTCGGTGATCGTACGTCCGCCGGTCGCGGGCTGGATGGCTTCGAGAATGGTCATGAGGGGCTCCGTTCGAGATGGTCGTCGGTGGGGTGTCACAGGCCGAGCAGGAGGTCGGTGGCCTTCTCGCCGACCATGATCGCGGGCGCGTTGGTGTTGCCGCGGGGCACGACGGGCATGATCGAGGCGTCGGCGATGCGGAGGCCGGCGACGCCGCGCACCCGCAGGGCGGGGTCGACGACGGAGTCGTCGGTGACGCCCATCGCGCAGGTACCGACCTGGTGGTGATAGGTGCCGGCGAGCCGCCGAACGAGCGCGCGCAGCGCGTCCCGGTCGGCCGGTTCGGACGACGGGACGTACTCGGTGGGCCGGAAGGCCGCGAAGGCGTCCTGTGCGCCGATCTCGCGGCACAGGATCACCGCATCGACGAGCGCCTCGACGTCGTAGTCGTCGGCGAGGATGTTGGGATCCACGAGCGGCGCGGCGGCGGGATCGGCGGATGCGATGCGCAGGGTGCCGCGCGATCGGGGCGCCACCAGACCCGGCGCGATCGTGTAGCCGTCGGCCGGGGCGTCGCCGCCGTCGGTCGGATACGGCAGGTGCAGGAAGAGCGGCTGCAGGTCGGGTGCCGCATCATCGGTCTGCTGCGAGTGCGCGAAGAGCTGGGCCTCGAGCAGGTTGTTCTGCCCGGGCACGAGCGCGTCCGCCGTCGCGTAGAGGTTCCCGACGAGGAGGTGATCGTGCAGGTTCTTGCCCACGCCGGGCAGGTCGACGAGCGTCTCGACACCGACCGCCGACAGGTCGGCGCGGTCGCCGATGCCCGAGAGCTGCAGGATCTTCGGCGATCCGATGGCGCCCGCGGAGAGGACGATCTCCGCGCTCGCCCGTGCGGTGCGCAGCTCACCGTCGGCGAGGTACTCGACCGCCACGGCGCGGCCGCCGTCGAGCACGATCCGGGTGACCAGAGCGCCGGTCGTGACCGTGAGCCGCGGGGAGTCGAGCACCGGCACTGCGAAGGCCTGCCACGCGCTGTGACGGCGACCGTCCTTGATCGTCGCGTGATTGAAGCCGACGCCCTCCATGAGTTCGCCGTTGAAGTCCTCCGTCGGCTTGTGGCCCACGGCGACCGCGGCGTCCACGAAGGCCTGCGCCGCGGGGTGCCGATCGCGGAGCACCGAGACGTGCAACGGGCCGCCCGCACCGTGCCAGGTGGACGCGCCGTCCTCGTGGTCCTCGCTGCGCTTGAACAACTCGAGGACGCTGCCCCAGCCCCAGCCCTCGTTCCCCGCGGCCTCCCAGGCGTCGTAGTCGTCGCGATGACCGCGGATGTAGATCATGCCGTTGAGCGAGCTCGACCCGCCCAGCACCTTGCCGCGCGGCCAGAACAGCGACCGCCCGGCGGCGTGCTCCTGCTCGGTGGTCATCACCGCCCAGTCGTTCGGGCCCTGCAGCAGCGCCGGCCACCCCTGCGGGCTGTGGATGTTCGGATCGGCGTCGACGGCCCCGGCCTCGATGACGTGCACCGAGTGCCCGGCGTCGACGAGACGCCGGGCCACGACGCTGCCGGCCGACCCGGCACCGATGACGATGTAATCGCTCTCCCCTGTGGGCATGTCCGCTCCTCGCTGTTGCATCCGGCCGACTCGGCCGACGGGTTCCAGCCTCGCGGCGCAGCGGGCGCCCGGCATTGGCGTGACCCGCACGCCGCTGTGCCCCACACGCGGAAACGTGATGCGCGTCACGCCCGAGGCCCGATCTGTGGTGACATGGAGGGACACGAAGGAGAAGGACGATGAGTTCAGGCGCGGTCGAGGTCTTCGACGCCGCCACCCTCGCGGCGCCGGACCGGTTCGACGCCTGGCAGGAAGCGGTGAACACGGCCTTCGTGCCGCTGCGCGCCGCGCCGCACCCCGACGGGACGTCCTCCCCCGTCCTCCCGTCGCCGCGCCGCGCCGCGCTCGACGGTGCCGGGTCCGCGTCCTCCTTCCGCGGGCTGGTGCGCAGCCAGGACCTCGGAGCGGCGGCGGCCACCGAGGTCGCGCGCGGCCCGGTGACGGTGTGGCGCGATCGCGGGACCATCGCCGATGCGGACCCGGGTGTGTACAAGCTGGGCGTGCAGTTGCAGGGGTACAGCGTGCTCACGCAGGACGGGCGCGAGGCGGCGCTGACGCCCGGCGATCTCGCGATCTACGACACCACCCGGGCCTACTCGCTCGACTTCGCCGACGATTTCAGCATGTTCGTGCTGCTCATCCCACGGGACCGGCTGGGGCTGACGCCGCGCCAGGTCGCCGGGCTGACGGCGCAGCGCATCTCCGGCCGGCACGGGCTGGGCGCGCTCGCCTCGTCGCTGCTCACCGGGCTCGGGCGGCAGCTGCGGACGGGCGGGGTGGATCCCGACCCGCGGGCGGTGCACGCGGTCCTGGAACTGGTGGACGCGACGCTGATGCGCCGCCTCGAGCCGGCGGAGGCGGTGCCGACGGCCGATGTGGTGTTCGCCGGCGCGACGGCGTACATCGACGCGCACCTGGGACTCCCCGGCCTCAGCGTGGAGGCCGTGGCCGCCGCGCAGCACGTCTCGGTGCGGTACCTGCAGCAACTGTTCGCGGAGCGCGGGTCGACGCCGAGTGCGTGGATCCGGCGCCGCCGGATGGACGCGGTGAGCGCGGCGCTGGCCGATCCCGCCCAAGCGGTGCGGCCCGTCGCGGCGATCGGCGCGCAGTGGGGCTTCCCCGACGCCTCGGGCTTCGCGCGGGCCTTCAAAGCGGCGACGGGGACGAGCCCGGGCGAGTACCGCGCCCGGCACCTCGGCCCCGCCGTCGGCTGATCGCCGTCAGGCGCCGGCCGGGATGGTGCGGCTGTCGCCGCGGAACTCGGCGATCACCTCGTCGCCGCGGCGCACGGTCACGTCGTACAGGCCGTTGCGCCCGAACCGCTCCCGCTCCACCGCGGTAGCGGTGAGCACGTCGCCGAGCCGGGTGGCGCGGAGGAACCGGACGTCCGCCCGCGCGGCGACGGCGGCGTCGCCCCGGGAGTTGCAGGCGAGGGCGAAGGTGGTGTCGGCGAGCAGAAAGACGTAGCCGCCGTGGGTGATCCCGTGGCCGTTGACCATCGTCTCGCCCACCGTCACCGTCGTGGTCGCGGTGCCGGGACGCAGGTCGACGATCTCGATGCCGAGAGCCCGGGAGGCGCTGTCGGCGGCGAACATCGACCGCGCCGGCTCACACTCCTCGATGCGCACCGACGCCGTCATCGCTCCTCGCCCCCGTCCCGCGTCTTGGCGACGAGGGTCAGTACGTCGTACGTGGCGACCGGCGCGCCGTCCTGGTTCGTGACCACGGCGTCCCAGCGCACCTCGCCGTAGTCGGCGCCGCTGCGCGGGGTGATCTGCTTGGCCGTGAGCGTCACGGTGAGGGCGTCGTCCGCGCGGACCGGGGTGAGGAAGCGGAGCGAGTCGACGCCGAAGTTCGCCAGGACCGGGCCCGGCGCGGGGTCGACGAACAGGCCGGCCGCCAGGGAGACCACGAGGTAGCCGTGCGCGACGATGCCGCCGAAGAGGGGGTTCGCCGCCGCCGCCTCGGGATCGGTGTGGGCGTAGAAGGTGTCGCCGGTGAAGTCCGCGAAGTGGCCGATGTCCGCGAGGGTGACGGTGCGCGGCCCGCCGACGATGGTATCGCCGAGCCGGAGTTCGGCCAGGGACTTGCGGAACGGGTGCTCGTCGCCCTCGGCGCGCGGTGCGCCGGCGACCCACTGGCCGGTCGCGGCCGCGAGCACCTCAGGAGTGCTCTGGATCGCGGTGCGCTGCATGTGATGCAGGACGCCGCGGATGCCGCCCAGCTCCTCGCCGCCGCCCGCGCGGCCGGGGCCGCCGTGCACCAGCACGGGCAGCGGGGAGCCGTGGCCGGTGGATTCGCGGGCGTCCTCGGCGTTGAGCACGAGCAGTCGGCCGTGGTACGGCGCGATCCCGAGCAGCACCTCCCGCGCGAGCCGCGGATCGGCCGTCACGAGGGAGGCGACGAGACTTCCCCCGCCGCGGGCGATCAGTTCGACGGCGTGGGCTGTGTCGCGGTAGCCGATGACGGTCGCCACCGGCCCGAAGGCCTCGATCCCGTGCACCTCGGGCGCCTCGGGGTCGGTGCTGCGCAGCAGCATCGGCGGTAGGTACGCGCCGGTCGCCGGGTCTCCGCCCACGACCGCGAGATCGTCGGGGTCGCCGACGACGAGTTCGGCTGCGCCGCGGAGCTTGTCGACGGCCGCGAGTACGTCGGTGCGCTGCGCCAGGGAGACAACGGGGCCCATGGTGACGCCCTCGGAGCCCGGAGCGCCGACGACCACGCGGTCCAGTCGCGCCCGCGCGGCCTCGATGACCGCCTCGACCATCGCCTCCGGCACGAGCGCGCGGCGGATGGCGGTGCATTTCTGCCCTGCCTTGACGGTCATCTCGGTCGTGAGCTGCTTGACGTAGAGCTCGAACTCGGGGGCGTCGGTCGTGACGTCCGCACCGAGGACGGAGGCGTTGAGCGAATCGGCCTCCGCGGTGAAGTGCACGCTGTTCGCCACGAGCGCGGGGTGTGCACGCAGCGTCGCCGCGGTGTGCGCGGAGCCGGTGAAGGCGACCGAGTCCTGTCCGCCCAGGGCGTCGAGGAGCGGCGCCGGATCGCCGCACAGCAGTTGCACGGATCCCTCGGGGAGCAGACCGGATTCGATGATCCGGCGGAAGACGAGCTCGGTGAGGTAGGCGGTCTGGGTCGCGGGCTTGACGATGGTCGGCACGCCGGCGATGAAGGCCGGGGCGAGCTTCTCGAGGAAGCCCCAGACGGGGAAGTTGTACGCGTTGATCTGCACGGCGACGCCGCGGCGCGACGTGTGGACGTGGCGCGCCAGGAAGGTGCCCTTCTTGCCGAGCTGCTCGACCGGCCCGTCGAGGTGGATCACGTCGTTGGGGAGCTCGCGCTTGGCCTTGCTCGCGTAGCTGAGCAGGGTCCCGAATCCGCCGTCGACGTCGACGCCCGAGTCGCGCTCGGTGGCGCCGGTGCGGGCCGACTCGGCGTAGAACTCCGCCTTACCCGCCATCAGGGTCAGGCCGAGTGCCTTGAGCGCTGCGGCCCGCTCGTGGAAGGTCAGCGCGGCGAGCGCGGGGCCGCCGGTCTCCCGGGCGTAGGCCGCCATCGCGGCGACGTCCAGCCCCGTCGACGAGACCCGCGCTACCTCGGCCCCGTCGACGGGGCTGATCACCGCCCGCCCCTCGTCGGTCGCCCGGTGCCACCGGCCGCACGCGTAGCTCTCCAGCATCCTGCTGTCCATGAAGCTGCTCCTTATTACCGTACATTCGGTCGGTAATAAGGTTCGCTCGGGACTGCCGCCCCTGTCAAGGGCGGTGGCCGATCGGGGTCAGTTCCGGCGCAGGCCGTCGAAGGCGATCGCCACGAGCGCGTCGGCGACCTCGCCGACGGGATGATCGGGCCGCGGGCGGTACCACTCGACCAGGGAGTTGACCATGCCGAACAGCAGCCTGCTCGTCACGGCCGGGTCGGCGTCCGCCCGGACGTCACCCTCCTCGACCGCGCCCGCCACCAGGTCCGCGATCACGGCGTCGAACTCACGACGCCGTGCCAGCGCCCGCCGCTCGACGTCCGAATTGCCGCGCACCCGCAGGAGAAGAGTCACGTACGGCAGCTCCGCGACCAGCACCTCGACGCTGCGGCGCAGCACGTACTCGAGGCGGTCCACCGACCTACCCGTGGTCGCGCCGGCCTCCGTCGTCACGGCGAACAATCCGCTCAGCGCACGGTTCAGCGCGAGGTCGAGCAGCTCCTCCTTGCCCGCGACGTGATGGTAGATCGAGGACTTCGTCAGCCCGAGGTTCTTCGCCAACACGTCCATGCTGGTCGCGTCGTATCCGCGCTCGTTGAACACGCGGACCGCGACCGCGAGCAGGGAGTCGAGGTCGTAACCGGGACGGCCGGGGGCACCGGTGCGCCGGCGGACGGGGGTGGCAGCCATTCCTGGATTGTCCCACCGTACGGGCGGGATCCCGCAACCCCTTGTTACCGACCGAACGATCGGTTAATATTTCGGCACCGACCGAAGAGGAATCGCCATGACCGACGCCCCTGCGGAATCCGCCCGCCACCTTCGTACCGTCAGCGTCCGCCGCGATGCGGACCGCTACGTGGTGACGCTCGATCGCCCCGCGGCGCGCAACGCCATCGACGCCGCGATGATCGCCGAGCTGCATACCGTCTGCGGCCTGATCGAGTCCGACCCCGCGCCCGTCCTGCTCACCGGCAAGGGCGAGCACTTCGCCGGCGGCGCCGACATCGGCGAGCTGCGGGATCGGCGCCGTGCCGAGGCGCTCGCCGGGATCAACCGGAACCTGTTCGACCGCATCGCCGCCCTCCCGCTGCCCACCGTGGCCGCGGTCAGCGGCTACGCCCTCGGGGGCGGCGCCGAACTGACCTACGCCTGCGACATCCGGATCGCGACCGAGACCGCCGTCTTCGGTAACCCCGAGCCCGGCCTCGGCATCCTCGCCGCCGCCGGTGCCACCTACCGCTTGCCCGCCCTGGTCGGGCAGTCGGTCGCCAAGCAAGTCCTCCTCGCCGGCCGCACGCTCGACGCCGCGACCGCGCTCCGGTGCGGCCTCGTCATGGACGTCGTCCCCGCCGGCGAGCACATCGACGCCGCGCACCGGGCCATCGACCGGATCACCGCCTCGTCCGCGCTCGCGCTGCGCCTGACCAAGTCGATCGTCGACGGCACCGGGCGCGTCGAGGACATCGCCCAGGCGGTGCTCTTCGAGACCGCCGACAAGCACGACCGCATGACCGCCTTCCTGGAGAAGAGGAGCCGCCGATGAGCACAGCACCGTCGACCGTGGGAGTCGTCGGCGGAGGCCGGATGGGCGCGGGCATCGCGCAGGTCTTCGCGACGCTCGGCGCCACCGTCGTCCTGGCCGAGAGCGGCGACCGGGAGGCCGCACGCGAGCGCGTGATCAACGGCCTGCAGCGCGCCGCCGAGCGCGACAAGCTCGGCGGACGCACGCCCGACGAGGTCGCCGCTCGGCTCACCGTGGTCGCCGACATCGAGGACCTGCCCGCCGCCGCGGACGTGGTGATCGAGGCCGTGCCCGAGGTCGTCGACCTCAAGCTCGACGTGCTGCACCGCGTCGAGGGCGCCGTCGGCCCGCAGTGCGTGATCGCGAGCAACACCAGCTCGCTGTCCATCGCCGTCCTCGCGGCCGCTCTGGACGCGCCGCGCCGCCTCGTGGGCATGCACTTCTTCAACCCCGTGCCGGCCTCGACGCTCGTCGAGATCATCCGCACCCCGGACACCGACGACGCCGTGGTGGACCGCGTGCGCGGTTGGGTGGAGCTGTTGGGCAAGCAGGAGGTGCTGGTCAACGACTCCCCCGGGTTCGCCACCAGCCGCCTCGGCGTGTGCCTCGGTCTCGAGGCGATCCGCATGCTCGAGGAGGGCGTGGCCGACGCCGAATCGATCGACCGCGCGATGGAGCTCGGCTACCGCCACCCCATGGGTCCGCTCCGGTCCACCGACCTCGTCGGCCTCGACGTCCGGCTCGCGATCGCCGAGCACCTCGCCTCGACGCTGGGTGAGCGGTTCGCGCCGCCGCAACTGTTGCGCGACAAGGTCGCGAACGGCGAGCTCGGCCGCAAGACCGGCCGCGGCTTCCACACCTGGTCCTGACCCGCCGACATCGATCCGAGGAGAACCCCATGGATTCCGCCACCCTCACCGTCGCCGACGGCCTCGCCGTCCTCACGCTGAACCGCCCCGAGGCCGCCAACGCACTCGACCTCGCGCTGAAGACCGCGCTGCTCGACGGCCTGCGCGCGATCGCCGCGGACGACACGGTCCGCGCCGTGCTGATCCGCGCCGAGGGCCGCAACTTCTGCGTGGGCCAGGATCTCGGTGAGCACGCGCACGCGCTGACCCGCTCGCCCGAGCGCGCCATGGACACCGTCGCCGAGCACTACAACCCCCTGATCTCCGGCATCGCCGCGCTCGAGGTCCCCGTGGTCGCCGCGGTCCAGGGCGCCTGTGTCGGTGCCGGACTCGGCCTCGCGCTCGCTGCCGACGTGGTCGTGGCCGCCGAGAGCGCGAGCTTCGCGACGGCCTTCACCGCCATCGGACTGGCCTCCGACTCCGGCCTCACCCGCACGCTCGTCGACGCCATCGGCGCGGTCCGCACGCGGGCGTTCCTCCTGCTCGGCACCAAGATCTCCGCCGCGCAGGCCCTCGACTGGGGCCTCATCGCGCAGGTCGCCGCCGACGACGAGGCCGCCGCCTCCGCCGAGGCCGTCGCGCGCAGGCTCGCCGCCGGACCCACCGCGGCGTTCGCAGCCGTGAAGTCACTCGTCGCCGCCTCGCTCCCGCCGCTCGACGAGGCGCTCGAGCGCGAGCGCGCCGGAGCGGTTCCCCTCGCCGCCACCGCCGATCACACGGGCGCGGTCGAAGCATTCCTCGCCAAGCGCCGGCCCGCGTTCACCGGTCGCTGACCACCAGCCGTACGGAAGGCACAGCCCATGACAGAGACCACCGCCGACCTCGAGACCGAGTTCGACCGCATCGTCCAGTCCGACCAACGCATCGAGCCGCGCGACTGGATGCCGGACGGGTACCGCAAGACCCTGATCCGGCAGATCGCCCAACACGCGCACTCCGAGATCATCGGCATGCAGCCGGAGGGCAACTGGCTCACCCGCGCGCCGTCGCTGCGCCGCAAGGCCATCCTCATGGCGAAGGTGCAGGACGAGGCCGGCCACGGGCTCTACCTGTACTCCGCGACGGAGACGCTCGGCGTCGACCGCGCGGAGCTCACGGAGAACCTCATCGAGGGCCGCCAGAAGTACTCGTCGATCTTCAACTACCCCACTCTCTCCTACGCGGACGTCGGCGTGATCGGGTGGCTGGTCGACGGTGCCGCCATCTGCAACCAGGTGCCGCTGTGCCGCAGCTCCTACGGCCCGTACGGGCGCGCGATGATCCGGGTGTGCAAGGAGGAGTCCTTCCACCAGCGCCAGGGTTTCGAGATGCTGATGACGATGATGTCCGGCACGCAGGCGCAGCGGGACATGGTGCAGGAGTCCGTGAACCGCTGGTGGTGGCCCGCGCTCATGATGTTCGGGCCGCCGGACGATCGCTCGCCGAACTCGGCGCAGTCGATGGCATGGCGGATCAAGCGGCACACCAACGACGAGCTGCGCCAGCGCTTCGTCGACATGTCGGTGCCGCAGGCGGAGGTCCTGGGGGTGACCTTCCCGGACCCCGACCTGGCGTGGAACGCCGATCGCGGCGCGTACGACTTCGGCGAGCCCGACTGGGACGAGTTCATGCAGGTGGTCAAGGGCAACGGCGCGACCAGCGTCGAGCGGATCGCGAACCGTCGCGCCGCGCACGAGAACGGCGCCTGGGTGCGGGCCGCCGCCGGCGCCTTCGCCGCCCGCACCGCAGCATCGGAGAAGGAGTGGACATGACCGAACAGACCCGCATCGAATGGCCCCTGTACGAGGTCTTCCTGCGCGGCAAGCGCGGACTCAACCACGTGCACGTCGGATCCCTGCACGCCGCGGACGCCGAGATGGCACTGCGCAACGCCCGCGACGTGTACACCCGCCGCAACGAGGGCGTGAGCATCTGGGTGGTGCGGTCGACGGACGTCGTCGCCTCCAGCCCGTCCGAGAAGGACCCGTTCTTCGCGCCGAGCGGCGACAAGGTCTACCGCCACCCGACCTTCTACGACATCCCCGAGTCCGTCCCGCACATGTGACCACCCCTCGCTCAGCCCGCGAACAGGAATGACAGCCATGATCGATCACGACAACGCCTACGAGGGCCTCGTCGACTCGGACTCCCACGGCCAGTGGGCCTTCGGCACCAGCTTCGACGAGCCCCTCGCCGGGGTGGACACGACGATGCCGGACGGCGCGGACCCGCACGCCCTCGCCGTCTACTGCCTGATGCTCGGCGACGACGCGCTGATCGCCGCCCAGCGCCTCGCGGAATGGAGCACCCGCGCACCCGAACTCGAGGAGGAGGTCGCGCTCGCCAACGTCGGCCTCGACCTCATCGGGCAGGCCCGGCTGCTGCTCGCCCGCGCGGCGGCCGCCGACCCCACCGTGGTGCCGCACGTCTCGGACACCTCGCCCGTGCCCGCCGAGGACGCCCTGGCCTTCTTCCGCGACGATGCGGCGTTCCGCAACGTCCGGCTCGTCGAGCTCGACAACGGCGACTTCGCCGTCTCGATGGTGCGGCTGCTGGTGTTCGCGACCGCCCGCCTGGCGCTGTTCGACCGCCTGCGGGAGTCCCGCGACCCGGTGCTCGCCGCGGTGGCGGCCAAGGGCGTCAAGGAGATCACCTACCACCGCGACTACGCCGCGCGCTGGGTGGTCACCCTCGCCCAGGGCACCGACGAGTCGCGGCGACGGACCGAGGCGGCGATCGCCCGCGTGTGGCCGTACGTCCCCGAGCTGTTCGAGCCGTCGACCGAGGAACTCGCGCTCGCCGCATCCGGCATCGGCGTGGACCCGAGCGGGCTGCGCCCGGAGTTCGACGCGGTCATGGACCTCACCTTCGGCGCCGCGGGCCTCCCGATCCCCGACGCGCCGGGCGTGGCCCGCGTCGGCGGGCGGGCCGGGCGCCAGGGGCTGCACACCGAGGAGCTCAGCCGCATCCTCGCCGAGATGCAGTCCGTCGCCCGCGCCCACCCCGAAGGGACGTGGTGACGTGCACGCCACCGCGACCCGCACCGCGCTCGCCGTCGTCGGCGCCGTCCTCGACCCCGAGATGCCGCAGGTCACCCTCGCGGACCTCGGCATCGTCCGCGACGTCTCCGAGGCCGCCGACGGCGCAGTGACCGTGACGATCACCCCCACCTACTCGGGCTGCCCGGCGATGGGCACGATCCGCGCCGACATCGAGAGCGCGCTCCGTGCAGCCGGTTTCGGCGAGATCACCATCGAGACCGCGCTGTCCCCCGCGTGGACCACCGACTGGATCACCGACGCGGGCCGCGCGAAGCTGCGCGCCGCCGGGTACTCGACGCCGGGTCCCGCGCCGCGGCGCGCCGACGGCCCGGTCCCGCTGACCCTGCAGCCCGCGCCCCGCCGGATCGCGTGCCCCGCGTGCCGCTCCACCGCTACCCGGCTCGACTCCGAGTTCAGCGCGACGCCGTGCAAGGCGCTCTACCGCTGCCTCGACTGCCGCGAGCCCTTCGACCACGTCAAGGAGATCTGATGACCGCCACCGCCACTCGCGGCCGCGCCTTTCACACGCTCACCGTCGCCGACGTCGAGTCGCTGTGCGACGACGCGGTCGCCGTCACCTTCGACGTCCCGCCCGCTCTCGCCGACGAGTTCGCCTTCGCCGCCGGGCAGTCGCTCACGCTGCGCCGCACCGTCGACGGCGTCGAGCACCGCCGCTCCTACTCGATCTGCGCACCGGTCGGAGAGCGTCCGCGGGTCGGCGTCCGCGAGGTCACCGACGGCCTGTTCTCCTCCTGGCTGGTCCACCGGGTCCGCCCGGGCGACACCATCGAGGTCCAGGGCCCCACGGGGACCTTCGCGGCCGACCCCGACGCGGGCGGCGTGCACGTGCTCATCGCGGCCGGTTCCGGCATCACCCCGATGCTGTCCATCGCCGGCACCGTGCTCGCCAATCCCGCTGCCCGCGTGATCCTCATCTACGGAAACCGGCGCACCCGCTCGGTGATGTTCGCCGACGAGATCGCCGACCTCAAG
Source organism: Tsukamurella tyrosinosolvens (assembly GCF_900104775.1). Taxonomy (NCBI): domain Bacteria; kingdom Bacillati; phylum Actinomycetota; class Actinomycetes; order Mycobacteriales; family Tsukamurellaceae; genus Tsukamurella; species Tsukamurella tyrosinosolvens. The sequence continues at coordinate 1,479,008 of NZ_FNSA01000003.1, read as the reverse complement.
GACCGGTACCACGACCGGCTCGACGTGATCCACGTCCTCTCCCGCGAGCCGCGCGACGTCGAGCTGTTCACCGGCCGCGTCGATGCCGAACGCCTGCGGGAACTGCTGCGCACCGTCGTTCCCACCGCCGACGTCGACCACTTCTGGCTCTGCGGCCCGCACGGCATGGTGACCGATTCGGAGACGGTCCTCGCCGAACTCGGGGTCGCCCGCAGCGCGATCCACCGCGAGCTCTTCTACGTCGACGACGGCACCCCGCCGCCGCAGGAGCGGCACCGCGAGCCCGGCGTCACGGGGCCGAGCAGCGCGGTCACCGTCGTCCTCGACGGACGGAGCGCGACCGGCACCATCGCGCAGGACGACACCCTGCTCGACGGTGCCGAGAACTTCCGGCCCGACCTGCCCTTCGCGTGCAAGGGCGGCGTGTGCGGCACGTGCCGCGCGAAGGTGCTGTGCGGCACCGTCGACATGCGCCGCAACTACGCGCTCGAGGACGACGAGGTGGCCGCCGGCTTCGTCCTCACCTGCCAGACCTACCCGACCAGCGATGACGTCACCGTCGACTTCGACGCCTGACCCCGCCGCGACCAGCCGACCCAGCCCGAGGAAGCCAGCCATGACATCGACCGTCCCCACCGACGACATCGAGTTCGCGACCCGCGACCGGATCTCCGCCCTGCAGCTCGAGCGCATGCAGTGGTCGGTCGCCCATGCCTACGAGAACGTGCCGCACTACCGCCGCGCGTTCGATGACGCCGGCGTGCACCCGTCCGACCTCAAGGAGCTCGCCGACCTCGCCACGTTCCCCTTCACGACGAAGGCGGACCTACGCGAGAACTACCCGTTCGGGATGTTCGCCGTGCCGCGCGAACGCGTCTCCCGGATCCACGCCTCGTCCGGCACCACCGGCCGACCGACCGTGGTGGGCTACACCGCCGACGACATCAGCATGTGGGCCGACGTGGTCGCCCGGTCGCTGCGCGCCGCGGGGGTCCGCGCGGGCGACCGCGTGCACGTCTCGTACGGCTACGGACTGTTCACCGGCGGACTCGGCGCGCACTACGGCGCGGAGCGACTCGGCGCCACCGTGATCCCCATGTCCGGAGGGCAGACGGAGAAGCAGATCCAGCTGATCCAGGACTTCGAGCCCGACGCCATCATGGTGACCCCGTCCTACATGCTCACGATCCTCGACACGATGACCTCGATGGGCATCGACCCGAGGTCCACCTCCCTGCGGGTCGGCGTCTTCGGCGCCGAGCCGTGGACCGAGAAGATGCGCGCCGAGCTCGAACAGGACGCCGGCATCGACGCGGTGGACATCTACGGGCTCTCGGAGGTCATCGGCCCCGGCGTGGCGATGGAGTGCGCGGAGACCAAGGACGGCCTGCACATCTGGGAGGACCACTTCTACCCCGAGATCATCGATCCGATGACCGGAGAGGTGCTTCCGGACGGCGAGCACGGCGAGCTGGTGTTCACCTCCCTCACCAAGCAGGCCACGCCGATCATCCGATACCGCACCCGCGACCTCACCCGGCTGCTGCCCGGCACGGCCCGCACCATGCGCCGGATGGAGAAGATCACCGGCCGCACCGACGACATGATCATCCTGCGCGGCGTGAACCTCTTCCCCACCCAGATCGAGGAGCTGATCCTGGGGATCGACGAGCTGGCGCCGCAGTTCCAGTGCGTCCTGGACCGCCCGGACCGGATGGATCAGCTCACCGTCCGCGTCGAGCACCGCCCCGACGGGCGCGTGGACCCCGCAGCGGGCGAACAACTGCGCAAGCAGATCAAGGACACGATCGGCGTCAGCGTGACCGTGGACGTCGTCGAGCCCGGCGGGCTGGAGCGCTCGGTGGGGAAGGCCCGCCGCCTCATCGACAACCGGCCGAAGGACTGAGCGCCGGGCCCTCGGTCATGCCTGTTCCGTGCGCCCGCCGATGTGCTGGGCGAGGAACCGCTCGGTGGCCCGGAACATGTCGATCGTGTTCTCCGGGTTGACGAATCCGTGCCCCTCGTCGGCCTTGATCATGTACTCGACATCGACGCCGCGGGCGCGCAGCGCCTCCACCAGGTTGTCCGACTCTGCCTGCACCACCCGAGGGTCGTTCGCGCCCTGCACGACGAACAGCGGGGTACGGATCTCGTCGACCTTCGTGATCGGTGAGCGGGCCAGCATGTCCGCCAACTGCTCCGGGTCCGACGGGTCGCCGACGTAGCGGATCCAGTTGTTGGCCAGGTACGGCCGCGCGATCTCGGGCAGGGTCGCCATGAAGTTCGGCAGGCTCGAGATCCCGACGTAGTCGATGGCCGCGGCGAAGACGTCCGGGGTGAACGTGACGCCGACCAGCGCTGCGTAGCCGCCGTAGGAGCCGCCGAAGATCGCGAGCCGCGCCCTATCCGCGATGCCCTCCGCGACGGCCCATTCCACGGCGTCGATGAGATCGTCGTGCATCGCGCCGGCCAGCTCGCCGATGCCCGCCTGCATGTGGGCCTTGCCGTAGCCGGTGGAGCCGCGGAAGTTCACCTGGAGCACCGCGTACCCGCGGTTCGCCAGGAGCTGCACGTCGCCGTGGTAGCCCCAGGTGTCGCGGAACCACGGGCCGCCGTGCACGAGGAGCACGAGAGGCAGGTCGACGGGGGCCACTCCCTGCGGCAGGGTCAGGAACGAGGGCAGCGCGCGCCCGTCGCGGGCGGTGATGGTGACCGGTTCCATCGGCGCGAGCTGCGTCGGATCGAGGTGCGGAAGGGGCAGGAACAGCAGTCGCGATTCGCCGGTGCGGTGGTCGTAGAGGTACGTCGCGCCGGGGACGCGGTCGTGCACGAAGGACGCGATCCATCGGTTCCCGTCGAGGTCGGAGTTCAGGGCGCCGAGGTCACCGTCGGACAGGCCGCGCAGGGCGTCGAGTACCTCCTCGAACCGCGGGTCCAGTGCCCGGATGTCCTGGCGCTCGCCGAGATAGCGCACGCCAAGAAGGGCGCCGGTGCGCGGGTCGACGATGAGCGGCTGCGGCATCGTCGGGGCGACCAGCCCGGTCGTGTCGAGGTCGAGGGACGGGTGCGCGTCGATCTCGGTCTCCTCCCCCGTCGCGCCGTCGATGTGCACGACGCGCGTGCGATCGGTGCCGCGGTTGGAGCCGAGCCAGAGCCCGCCGTCGGGCGACGGCACGATCGGGAACACGCCCAGCGGATAGTCGAGCCCGTCGAACTCCGCGATCGGGCGCAGTTCGCGCGCCGCGGTGTCCCACCGGCAGATCGCGATCGCGCCGTCGGGATCCTGGGTGGAGGCGAACAGGGTGCCGTCGGCGCCGTACACCCACCCGGCGACGTTGCCGGGGTTGCGCTCGATCTCCGTGAGCGCGCCGGACGTGATGTCGAGCTCGAAGACGTCGAACTCGTCGACCTTCCGGGCGTTGGTGGAGATGATCGCGATACCCGGGCGGGCGATCGGCAGATCCATGAGGAAGGTCGTCGACCCGTCGAAGGGGGTGAGGTCCACGGCCGGAGCGTCCTGATCGTCCAGGTCGGCGCGCATCAGGTGCCAACGCTCATCGCCGCCGTTGTCCTGCAGGTAGATCAGCCAGCGCGGGTCGGTCGTCCAGTGGAACATCTGGACGCTCCGCGTCGCGTCGGCGGTGACGGGCCGGGCGGGCGCGTCGCCGTCGAGGTCCTCGACCCAGACGTTGAGCCGGTCGTTCGACGGTGCCAGGAAGGCGATCCGGCTGCCGTCGGGTGAGATCCTCGCGGCGGCGCGGACGGGCGAGGCGAAGAACTCCTCGACGGTGATCAGGTTCGGCAGTGGCATGGTGGTCACTCCTTTCGGCGGGGTGACTCCAGGAGAAACCATGCCGTCGCGGCATGGTCAAGCGTGCCGCGTCCGGAGACGACGGATCAGGCGAGGACGCGCGCGAGGAAGGGCGTCGAGTCCTTCATGGATTCGAGGACGGCGCCGCTGTGGTCGGCGTTCGGGTACTGGTGCAGTTCGACCGCGGTACCGCTCTTCTTCAGCGCCGCGGCGAGCGCGATGGACGACTGCACCGGGACGTCGGTGTCCTTGAGGCCGACGCCCAGGAACACCGGCCGGTCGTAGCCCGAGGTCGGCGTTCCCATGTACCGGTCGAGCGCCGCGCTCGCACCGGGAACCGTGCTGACCTTGGCGTTGACGAAGTCGGTCGGCTTCTGGCCGGCGAGGGTCGTGCTGAGCTGCGCGTAGCACTGGACCTCGGCCTGCGCGGCGGCCGCCTTGCCGCGCGGGGTGAGTACCTTCTCGAAGTCCACGTCCGGGTTCGCCTCGCGGACACCGGCCAGGATGTAGGCGGTGTACGACGTGGCGGCGGAGCTGAGGCCGCCGGGCAGGTCGGTCTCGGGCCCGACGTTCTTGACGACCTCCTCGATCTTGAACGGCGTCCCCGTGGCGACCACGCCGCGGTAGTCCAGGCCGCTCCCGGCGCTGAACTGCGTCGCCCACCGCGCACTGTTGACGGCCGCTCCGCCACCCTGCGACTGGCCGACTATCGCCCACTTCGTCGACAGGTTCAGCGATCGGTCCCGATGCGCGGCGACGACGGAGTCGACCACGTTGTGCGCGGTGGAGACGCTGTTCAGGTAGCTCATGAGGCCCGGCGTGCCGAGTCCCGCGTAGTCGGAGGCGACGATCGCGTAGCCCTGCGACAGCCAGTGCCCGAGGTACTCGCGATCGCGGGCGGAGCGGGGATTGGCCGAGGGGGCGCAGGTATCGCCGAGGCCGACGGTGCCGTGGGCCCACGCGATGACCGGCCAGCCACCGGCGGGCGCGGTCCCCTTCGGGAGGAAGATCGCCCCGGTGCTGGTGGCGGGCTTGCCGTGCTGGTCCGTCGTCGAATACAACACCCGCTTCGCCGTGCCCGCTCCCGGGAGCGACAGCGCCGGGTCGAGCGGCACGGACCGGATCTGCTCGCCGCCCTTCGCGGGAATCGGACCGGCGTAGTTCGCGGCGTCCAGGCCGGACCAGACGGGGGCCGCTCCGACGGGCGTGGCGACGAGGCCCGCCCCCAGCAGTGCGGTGATGCCGGCGAGCGCGAACCGAGTGATTCTCATGACTTCGGACTCTAGCGCCACTGGGGCGGCGGTACCCGGCGAGTCGGGCGATCCGCCGCCCTCCGTGGTGCGCGCCGAAGTGCGCTCAGCTCAGCGTGTACCGCTGCCGCGGCCTCCCGGTCGCGCCGTACTGCAACGCCATCGTCAGCGTGCCGTCGCGCACCAGTTCGGCGAGGTAACGCCGGGCGGTCGCCGGCGAGACCCCGACCTCCCCGGCGATGTCGTCCGCGAGCATCGGTCCGTCGGCGGTGCGCAACGCCTCGACGATCCTCCGCTCGGTGACCGAGCCTCCCTCGTCGCGCCGCGGGGCGGGACGCTCGCTGCGCAGGACCGAGGCGGCGGCGTCGACCTGGTCCTGGGTGACCTCCCCGGTCCCGAGGATCCGGCGGTAGGCCGTGTAGGCGCCGAGCCGGCGGGCGAGCTCCGTCGTCGCGAAGGGCTTGATGAGGTACTGCAGCGCCCCCGCGGCGAGACCCGCACGGACACTGGCGGCATCGTCGGCGGCGCCGAGGATGAAGGCGTCGCAGCGCATCTCGCGGACGAGGTCGATGCCGGAGCCGTCGGGGAGGTAGACGTCGACGAGCGCCAGGTCGACCCGGTCGCGCTCCAGGATCGCCCGGGCCTCGGAAAGGGTGCGCGCCGAGCCGGCCGTCGTGAGGCCGACCATGGCGTCGACGATCTTCGCGTGCATGGCGGCGACCCGGAAGTCGTCGTCGACCACGAGGATCCGCAGGTCGTCAGGCATCGTCGCGCACCCCCTCGGGCAGCGTGGCCATCACGGTGGTGGGCTCGCCGTCGCCGCCCCGCGCCACGACGACGACCTCTCCCCCGTGCCCGCGGGCGACCTGGCGGGCGATGACGAGGCCGAGCCCGCGGCCGCCGGGCACCGTCGGATCGGTTCGGGTGCTGACGCCCTCGACGAAGGGGTCGTCGACGGCGAAGCCGGGGCCGCTGTCGACGACGATGATCGCGAGGTCGTCGCCGTCACGGAGCACGTCGAGTTCCACCTCCCGCGGTTCGGGGCCGTCGCCGGCGGCGTCGATGGCGTTGTCGAGCAGGTTGCCGACGAGGGTGGTGGTGTCGACGGGGTGGGTCAGCACGCCGACGAGGGCCGTGTCGGCGCCGACCCGCAGGACGACGCCCCTCTCACGCGCCCGCGCCGCCTTGGCGGAGACGAAGGCGCGCAGGTGCGGCTCGTCGAGGCGGTCGAGGCCGGAGACCGGGAGGACGCCTGCGCGGCCGGCGATCTCGTCGAGGTAGGCGAGGGCCTCGTCGGTGCGGTCGTCGCGGAGCAGCCCGGCGACGACGTGGACTCGGTTGGCGGCCTCGTGGCGCTGTGCGCGCAGGGCGGCGCTCATCGCCTGGACCGAGTCGAGTTCGCGCGTGAGCGCCTCGACGTCGGTGCGGTCGACGGCCGTGAGGACGGTGCCGAGGTCCGTCTCGCCGCGGTGCACGCGGCGCGAGGCGACGAGCACGACCCGCTCGTTCACCGCCGCGGCGACCGGCACCTCCGTGGGGGTCGCGACGACGGCCGCGACCCGGTCCGTGAGGCCGAGATCCGTGAGCGGTGTGCCGGTCGCGGCGGTGACACCGAGCAGTTCCCTGGCGCGATCGTTGATGACCCGCACGACGCCCTTCGCGTCGATCGCGATGACGCCCTCGGAGCCGGAGTACAGGACGGCGTTCTGCTCGCGGATGAGCTCGGCCATCTCCTCGGGTTCCAGGCCCAGGGTGAGGCGCCGCCACCGTCGGGCGAGGAGCCCCGAGCCGAGGATCCCGACCGCGAGCGCGAGTGCGGCCAGGCCCGCCAGGAGTAGCAGGGCGCGGCGCGCGGCCTCGGCGACGGTCTCGGTGGAGATGCCCACGCTCACCAGGCCGACGACGGCGCCGTCGTTCCCGAGGACCGGGGCCTTCGCACGGACCGAATCCCCGAGGGTGCCGCGCTGCTGCGTTACCTCGACGTCGCCGGCGAGCGCGGCGGACGGGTCGGTACTCAGCGGCGCGCCGAGCTGGGACGGATCCGGATGGGCGATGCGGTAGCCCGCGTCGTCGGCGATCACCACGAACAGCACGCCCGTGCGCTCGGTGATGGCGACCGCCTGCCGCTGCAAGGGCGCAGCGGCGAGCTCCTGTTGCGTGGCCGGGTGTCCCGCGCGCCGCGCGGCCGACTGCGCGGCGGCGCCGGCGCGGACGTCGGTGTCGGAGGCGACCGTCTCCGCGATCGCCTCCGCCCGGTGGCCGTACTCGGAGCGGGTGTCGGTGTCCACGCGGTGCAGGACGATGCCGAAGCCGGCGGCGAGGCTGACGATGATGATCACCACCTGGAGCAGGAGGATCTGCGTGCGCAGCCGGATCCTGGGCATCGGCTCAGCCTAGCCATCCGATCCGCGCTCAGAAGGGGATCTGGCCAAGGAGGACACCGACCACGAGCATGACGATCGAGACGACGAACGCGCGCCAGAGCACCTTCTTGTGGTGATCGGCCAGTCCGACGCCCGCGAGGGCGACGAGCAGCAGGATGGCGGGCACCAGCGGGCTCTGCATGTGGAAGGGCTGCCCGGTGATCGACGCGCGGGCCATCTCCGCGGCAGTGATCCCGTAGTGGCTCGCCGTCTCGGAAAGCACGGGCAGGATGCCGAAGTAGAAGGCGTCGTTGGACATCAGGAAGGTGAAGGGGATGGACAGGATGCCGGTGATGACGGCCAGGTGCGGGCCCATCGACGACGGGATGATGCCGGTGACCCACGCGGCGACGGAATCCACCATGCCGGTGCCCTTGAAGACGCCCGTGAGAACCGCTGCGGCGAAGACCATTCCGACGACCGAGACGATCGACTTCGAGTGCCGGGTAATGGCCTCCTGCTGGTCGGCGACCTGCGGGAAGTTGACGGCCAGCGCGATCGCGGCGGCGATCATGAAGAGCACCGGGATCGGCAGCAGGTCGAGCGTGAGCACCGACAGCAGGGCGACGGTGAGACCGGCGTTGAACCACATCAGCTTCGGGTTGCCGTGCGCGCCGGTGACGGCCGTGAGGGCGCTGTCGCCGGTGCCGCCGGAGGGCGGAACGGGCGCGTCGGTGCCGCCACCGCCCCCGACCGTGCCGCCGGTGGCGCCGGCGCCCGCCCCGGCGAGGACGCGCTCGCGGATCACGATGCTGCCGAGGCGCTTGCGCTCCATGAGCCCGAGGTGCCAGGCGAAGGCGAGGACGACGACCATGCCCGCGATCAGCGACGGAATCATCGGGACGAAGACCTCGGACGGCGAGATCTTCAGCGCCGCCGCGGCCCGGGCCGTGGGGCCGCCCCACGGGAGGATGTTCATGGTCCCGTTGGCGAGGCCCGCGACCACGGTGAGCACGACGGGGCTGACGCCGAGCTTGAGATAGAGCGGTAGGAGCGCGGAGGTGGTGACGATGAACGTGGTGGAGCCGTCACCGTCGAGCGAGACCACTCCCGCCAGGACGGCGGTGCCGAGCACGAGCTTGGCGGGGTCCTCGCCGACGACGTGGACCACGGCCCGCACGACCGGGTCGAAGAGACCGACGTCGATCATCACGCCGAAGAAGATGATGGCGAAGAAGAGCATCGCGGCGGTGGGCGCGAGGTCCTCGATGCCGCCGGTGATCATTTTGCCGATGCCCGTGCCGGCGCCAGCCAGCAGGCCGAAGATCACCGGGACGGCGATCAGCGCGACGATGGGCGTCGCGCGGCGGGCCATGATGACGACCATGAACGCCGCGACCATGGTCAGTCCCAGGACTGTCAGCATGGGGTTTCTCCTCGTGGATGAGTGATCGGGGTAACACGAGGAGCATGCGGGTGATGTCGTTCACAGCGCGCTCTTGTGCGTGTTAGTCGCCCTTTTGCGCGTTTCGCGCGAGGCGGTCCTACGCCGGTGCGCCCCCAGAGGTTCCTCGTCGAGGTCGCCATCGACTCGGGCGCGCTCGGCACCGTCGAGGTCGGCGGCACCACGGATTTCGCAGAATGGGTTCCGCTCGAGCGGGCGCGGGAGCTGCAGCCCCGCGAGGAGATCGTCGACGTCGCCCTCGGGGTACTCAGGCGCGGGCGAGCCTCAGGCGCTCAGCCGAAGGTGAAGGAGTAGGCGGTCAGGCCGGGACTGAGGGCGATGGTGACGGTGCCCGGCCCGGAGGCCGGGCGGTCGACGACGGTGCGGATGTCGGGCGGACCGTCGACGGGGATGGTGCGGGTGGCGCCGCCCTCGGTGACGGTGAGCGTGCCGGTGCCGCCGACGTCGAGGTAGACCCGCTGCGCCGTGTAGGCGAGCGTGAGAACGGCCCGCTCCCCCGCGCGGATGTCCTCGGCGCCGACCGTCCAGGCCCCGTCGAGGGCGAAGGTGTTGGGCTGCACGGTCGCCGGGAGGGTGAACGCGCGGGTGCCGACCTCGTAGCCGCCGGGGCCGCCGAAGCCCTGCTGCTTCTCGGCGCCGAGGTAGAGCTCGGGGGTCCGGTCCTTGTTCAGTGGCGTGGCATCGGGGACGTCGGTTGCGGGCGGGAGGATCGCGCCGGGGTGCGCGGCGAGCAGGAGCGAGCGGATCGCGGTCTCGACCTTGTCGTAGTGGCCCTCGCCGAGGCTGACGAACCGAATGGTCCCGGTGGCGTCCACGAGGTAGCCCGCGGGCCAGGCCACATTGCGGTAGGCGCTCCACGTGGCGGTGCGGTTGTCGACGGCGAGCGGGAACGTCAGGCCCAGCTTGCGCGCGCCCGCGGTGACGTTGCCGACGTCGTGCTCGAAGGCGTACTCGGGCGTGTGGACGCCGATCACCTCGAAGCCGAGGTCGCGGTAGTTCTTCCACCAGGCCTCGGCGTGCGGGAGTTCGCGCTGGCAGTTGATGCATGAGTAGGCCCAGAAGTCGATGAGGACGACCTTGCCGCGCAGGCCCGCCATCGTGCGTGGGGCGCCGCCGAGCCATGGGTCGATGCCGGCGAACTCGGGCGCCCGCCCGCAGTCGGCGAGCTGCGCCGTCCCCGTGAACGCGGCCTGCTGGCACTGCTGCAGAGAGCCCGTGCCCGCGACCTGCGGTGCGATCGCCGCCGCGCCCAGCCGGTCGCCGACGGCCTGCGTGTAGTCGGGCACCCGGCGCTGGATGAGGTCGGTGATCCCCAGCGCGAGGGCGACCGCCAGGGCGATGACGAGGACGCCTCCTACCGCGCGGATCGCCCGCTGGCGCCGCTGCAGTGCGCGTACCCGGTCGGCCAGGCGGTGGCCCGTGAGGGCGATGGCGAGCAGCGGGATCGCGGTGCCGACCGCGAACGCCGCGGTGAGGATTAGCGTGCGCGGGCCGATCGTGTCGGTGGCGCCGGCCAGCGCGATCGCCGCGAGCACCGGTCCGGCGCACGGCACGTAGACCGCGCCGAGGGCGACGCCGAGCACGAAGCCGCCCGCGGCACCGTCGCCCTTGAGGCCCGGGACGCGCTGCGGCAGGCGCGCGAAGGGCCGTTCGAGCAGGCGCTCCAGCGGCGGGACCAGCATCGCCACGCCGAGCAGGAGCAGGGCACCGATCCCCACCCACCGGATCAGGCCCGCGGGCAGGTGCAGCAGCGAGAGGACGACGGTGCCGAACAGCGTGAACAGCGAGAAGCTCAGCACCAGGCCGGCGACGATCGCGGCCGGACGGGCGCGCGAGGTGGGGGCACCGTCGGCCCCGGTCCCGGCGCTGCCGAGCAGGACGACCGGCAGGACCGGGAGCACGCACGGGGAGACTCCCGCGAGGACGCCGCCGACGAGGCCGACGAGCGGGAGCGCGAGCTCGCTCACGTCACCAGGTGGTCCCGTTCATGCCGGGGATCACGCAGTGCCCCCACTTGTCGACGCGGCCGATGATCATCATGTCGTAGCCCGTGCACGAGGAGTTGATCTTCGCGCAGGTGCGGATCGTGGTGATCACCTTGTTCTCGCCGGGTTTGCCGCACGTCGACCCGACCGGGGGCGGCGCCGGCGTGGGATCGGCGGAGGCCGCGCCCGCCCCGCCTCCGCCGAACAGGGCGACCGCGCAGGCCGCCACCGCGAATGTTCGTACTGTCCGCTTCATCCGAGCACCTCCTGTGAGGCCCCCACGTCAGTCCCGATCGTAACGCCGCGCACCCGCGCGTGGACACCCCATTTCGCCCGGTATTGCAGGTCAGATCATGTACGCGTACGCGAGGTCCCACGCGGTTCTGTGCGCCCCCGGCAGGAATCGAACCTGCGACATTCGGATTAGAAGGCCGATGCTCTATCCAACTGAGCTACGGAGGCAGTGGTGCGGTGGTCATCTTATCGGCACCGCCGCTTTCCTCGGACTTGTGCATACAAGCGCAGTGCAACTTGTTGCATACTTGAGATCCTCGCGGTAGCGTCGCGGGCGTGGCCCTCGAACACGCACTGCTCGTCTCCCTGAGCGAGCGCTCGGGCACCGGGTACCAGCTCACCCGGCGCTTCGACCGCTCGATCGGGCACTGGTGGCGCGCCTCGCACCAGCAGATCTACAAGACGCTGGCGCGGATGACCGAGCACGGCCTCGTGACCTACGTCGAACAGGCGCAGGACGGCAAGCCGGACAAGAAGGTCTACTCGATCACCGACACCGGCCGGAAGACGCTCTCGGAGTGGATCCGCACGCCCGGCAAGGACGCCACGGACCGGCGCGAGCTGGCCACCAAGATCCGCGGGGCGGCACCGGCGGACCTGCCGGACCTGATGGTCGAGGTCCGGCGCGTGCGCGACCTGCACGCCGAGCGGGCGGACCTGTTCCGCACCCTCGAGGCCCGCGACTACCCCGCGCCCGCGGCACTCACCGGTACGGACCTGCAGCAGCATCTCGTGCTGCGCGGAGGCGTGTACTCCGAGCAGGGCACCGTCGACTGGCTCGACGAAGTGCTCGCCGCCCTCACCCCCTGAACCAGCCCTCATCAGCCCCCAGTCCCTGCAGCAGCGGAGAAGGATCAGCCCATGTCAGCCAAGTACCCCCACCTCTTCGAGCCCCTCGACCTCGGTCACACCACGCTCAAGAACCGCGTCGTGATGGGCTCCATGCACACCGGCCTCGAGGACCTGCCGTGGGACCTCGGCAAGCTCGCCGCGTACTTCGCGGCGCGCGCCAAGGGCGGCGTCGGCCTCATCATCACCGGCGGCTACTCCCCCAACATCACCGGCTGGCTGTTGCCCGCCGGCGCGAAGATGTCCAGCCCGCTCGACGCGATCCTGCACAAGAAGGTGACCGACGCGGTGCACAAGGAGGGCGGCAAGATCGCGATGCAGTTGCTGCACGCCGGCCGCTACTCGTACAACCCGCTCAGCGCCTCGGCCAGCGCGATCAAGGCGCCGATCAACCCGTTCAAGCCCCGCGCCATGTCGGACTTCGAGGTGCGCAAGACCATCCGCGACTTCGGCAACGCGGCGCGCACCGCGCAGAAGGCCGGCTATGACGGCGTCGAGGTGATGGGCGGCGAGGGCTACCTCATCAACCAGTTCCTCGCGGCACGCACCAACAAGCGCACCGACAAGTGGGGCGGCTCCGCCGAGAACCGGCAGCGGTTCCCCGTCGAGATCGTGCGGGAGATCCGCAAGCGCTGCGGCAAGAACTTCATCGTCGTGTTCCGCCTCTCGATGGCGGACTTCGTCGAGGAGGGCCAGACCCGCGACGAGATCCTGTCGCTGGCGCACAAGCTCGAGGCCGCCGGCGTCGACATCCTCAACACCGACATCGGCTGGCACGAGGCCCGCGTGCCCACGATCGTGACCTCGGTGCCGCGCGCCGCGTTCGCCGCGTTCACCGCCGACGTGACCCGCGCCGTGAACATTCCCGTCTGCGCCGCGAACCGCATCAACATGCCCGCCACGGCCGAGGAGCTCCTCGAGCGCGGCGACGCGCAACTCGTGCAGGTCGCACGCCCGCTCCTCGCCGACCCGGAGTGGGCCAACAAGGCGCGCGACGAGCGCGCCGAGGAGATCAACACCTGCATCGGCTGCAACCAGGCCTGCCTCGACCACGCCTTCGTGCACAAGAAGGTGTCCTGCCTCGTGAACCCGCGGGCGGGCCGCGAGACCGAGCTGGTGCTGGCGCCGACCCGTTCGGCCAAGCGGGTCGCCGTCGTCGGCGCCGGCCCGGCCGGGCTCTCCGCGGCCGTGAGCGCCGCCGAGTGCGGCCACAAGGTGGAGCTCTTCGAGGCGAGCGATCATATCGGCGGCCAGTTCGGCTACGCCGCGAAGATCCCCGGCAAGGAGGAGTTCAACGAGACCATCCGGTACTTCAGCACGATGCTCGACCGGAACCAGGTGACGGTGCACCTCAACACCGAGGCCACCGTCGACGACCTGGCCGGCAAGTTCGACGAGGTCATCATCGCGACCGGCGTCGTGCCGCGCGTCCCGTCCTTTCCGGGCGTCGATCACCCGAAGGTCATCACCTACGCCGAGGCGATCAGCGGCACCAAGGAGATCGGCGACACCGTGGCCATCATGGGCGCCGGCGGCATCGGCTTCGACGTGGCCGAGTTCGTCACCACCGACAAGTCCCCCACCCTGCACCTCGACGAGTGGAATGCCGAGTGGGGCGTCACCCGCCAGGGCGACGTGCCCGGCTTCATCACCAAGCCGGCCCCGGCACCGTCGACCCGGTCGAAGGTCTATATGCTGCAGCGCAAGAGCACGCCGCAGGGCATCGGCCTCGGCAAGACGACCGGCTGGGTGCACCGCGCGACGGTGAAGATGAAGGGCGTCGAGCAGCTGCGCGGTGTGAACTACGAGAAGGTCGACGATGCGGGCCTGCACATCACCTTCGGCGAGGAGCGCAAGGACGCCCGAGTGCTCGACGTGGAGACGGTGATCCTGTGCACCGGCCAGGAGTCGGTGCGGGACCTCGACGAGGCGCTCGCCGACCGCGGCGTGAAGGCGCACGTGATCGGCGGTGCCGCACTGGCCGCCGAGCTCGATGCGAAGAGGGCGATCCGCCAGGGCACCGAGCTCGCGGCCTCGCTCTAGCCCTGGAGCGCGTTGCCACTGAACCGGGTGGGGCGGATCGCGATCTTGACGCGATCCGCCGCATCCGGCGGCACGACCGAGCCCTGGCCGTAGCGCTCGGCCAAACGGGTGTAGAGGGAGCCGGTGGGGTCGGGCTCGATGCGGTCGAGCTCGCCCCGGATCTCCAGGTAGCCGTAGGGATTCCCCTCCGGCAGGATCGAGATCGCCACCCGCGGCTCATGCTGGAGGTTTCGGAACTTCTGCCGGAAGTCGGTGTGCGTGAACCAGATCAGCCCGTCCTCGAAGAGGAACCACATCGGGTTGACCTGCGGGCCGCCGTCCGGGCGGACCGTCGCCAGGTCGACGACGAGAGCCTGATCGAGGAGTGCACGGGCGGCTTCGGGGATGTCTGCGGTCATACCGCCGACTCTGCCGCATCCTTCTCGTCCGCGCGATCAGACGGGGCCTTTCCCTCAGCTTGATCCCCGGCCCGCAGGCGGCCGATCACGGCGTCGACGCTGACCGGCCCGGCGCCGGTGAACGCGAAGAGCAAGAGCACCCAGCAATAGAGGACCGAGAGCTCGCCGTCGTTCGCCAGCGGGGAGAGCCCATCGCCGGCGTGGAAGGCGAAATAGGCGTACGCCATCGAGCCCGACGCGATGACTGCCGCGGGCCGGGTCAGGGCGCCGGCGGCGATGAGGAGGCCGCCCACGAGCTGGATCGCGGCGCCCCACCAACTCGGCCAGGCGAAGACGTCGGGGCTCGACCGGCGACCGTCGAGGAAGCCCCAGAAGGTCGCGGCGCCGTGGAGCGCGAACAGCACGCCTGTCACGATCCGGAGTGCGGACAGGTAGTACGGGGCCCAGCGGTTCATGTCTTCCACCTTCAGCTCGTGACAATGGCGAGGCTAACCTAATAGCAGTGCGCCGTGGGCGCCACTCGAAACGCATCACCGCAGGTCCAGGGTGCGCGAAATCGGCCGAGGGCACTCCGCGATCGGGGCGGTCACAGTGCGATCTTCGCGATGTCGACCCGTGCGTGCCCTCCCGTACGATCTGACCCATGCCAGTACCCGCACCCCATCAGTCCGCCCGCGCCGTCGTCACCGGCGGCTCCTCCGGCATCGGTGTCGCCCTCGCCACGGAGCTCGCCCGCCGCGGCCACTCGGTCATCCTCGTCGCCCGCAGCACCGGCCCCATGGAGGAGCTGGCCGCGAAGCTGCGCGCCGAGTTCGGCGTCGAGGCCGAGGTCCGCGGCGTCGACCTCTCCGACCACGCCGCGCGCGCCGTGCTCTGCGAGGAGCTCGCCTCCCGAGAGATCTCCATCCTCTGCAACAACGCCGGCACCGCGACCTTCGGCCGCGTGATCGACCTGGACTTCGACTACGAGCGCGCGCAGCTGGAGCTCAACGCGAACGCCGTCCACGACCTCACCCTGGCGGTCCTGCCGCAGATGGTGAAGCGCGGCAACGGCGGCATCATGATCACCGGCTCGGCGGCGGGCAACATGCCGATCCCGAACAACGCCACGTACGCGGCCTCGAAGGCCTTCGCCAACACCTTCTCCGAGTCACTGCGCGGCGAGCTGAAGAAGACCGGCGTGCACGTCACCCTGCTCGCGCCCGGCCCGGTGCGCACCGAGCTCCCCGACCCCGAGGATCGCTCCACCGTCGAGAAGGTCGTGCCCGAGTTCCTCTGGGTCAACACCGAGTACACCGCCCGCGTGACCCTGGACGCGCTGGAGAAGAACAAGATGCGCGTCGTGCCGGGCCTGCTTTCCAAGGGCATGTCCATGGCGGGCCACTACACCCCGCGCGCCATCATGGCGCCCATCGTCGGCGAGATGTACAAGAAGCTCGCGGGCAACTGATCGCCCGGGCCGCATCGGCCCGAACACGGCTCGAACGACGAAGTCCGGTCATCGGATCCCACGATCGTGGGGACCGATGACCGGACTTTCGTCCGTCGTGCTCGCTCAGCGGCGACGCTTGGTGCCGAAGATGCTGCGCGACAGCTCACGACCGGCGCTGGAGGCCGCGGACCGGAGGAACGACTTCACGGCCGGGTTGCTCATCACGTCGGAGACCCAGCCGGACTCTTCCTCCTCCTTCTTGGGCGCGGGCGGGGGCGGCGGCGCCTGCTCGGCGGGCGCGTTCTCCTGCTGCGCCTGCTGCGCGTTCTGCGACAGCTTCTCGAAGGCCGAGAGGTTGTCGACGGTCTGCGCGTACTTGCCCCACAGCGGCGAGGCCTGCGCGGCCGAGCGGACGGCATCGTCGCCGATCGCGGACATCAGCGAGCGCGGGGCCCGCAGGCGCGTCCACGCGACGGGCGTCGGGGCGCCCTTGTCGGAGAGGACGGTGACGATCGCCTCGCCGATGCCGAGGCTGGTGAGGGCCTCGTCGAGCTTGTAGGCCGGCGAGGTCGGGTAGGTCTTGACCGTCTTGCTCAGCGCGGCCTGATCCTCCGGCGTGAAGGCGCGCAGCGCGTGCTGGATGCGCGCACCGAGCTGGCTGAGCACGGGATTCGGGATGTCGGTGGGCAGCTGCGAGCAGAAGAAGACGCCCACGCCCTTCGAGCGGATCAGCTTGACCGTCTGCTCGACCTGGTCCTTGAACGCCTTGCTGGCATCCGCGAACAGCAGGTGCGCCTCGTCGAAGATGAAGACGAGCTTCGGCTTGTCGAGGTCGCCCGCCTCGGGCAGGTACTGGAACAGGTCGGCGAGGACCCACATGAGGAAAGTGGAGAAGAGCGTGGGTCGCGCGGCCTGGTCGCCGAGCTCGAACAGGGTGACCACGCCCTGGCCGCCCGCGGTGCGCAGCAGGTCGCCCATGTCGATCTCGGGCTCGCCGAAGAAGGTGTCGCCGCCTTCGGCCTCGAGGTTGACGAGGGCGCGCAGGATCACGCCGGCGGTCTGCTTGCTGACACCGCCGATGCCCTCGAGATCGGCCTTGCCCTCGGCGGAGGTGAGGTACTGGATCACCGAGCGCAGGTCCTTGAGGTCCAGCAGCTCGAGCTGGTTCTGATCGGCCCAGTGGAAGATCAGCCCGAGCGTCGACTCCTGCGTCGCGTTGAGGCCGAGCACCTTGGACAGCAGGATCGGGCCGAACGAGGAGATGGTGGCGCGGATCGGGATCCCGACGCCTTCGGTGCCGAGGGAGACGAACTCCGTGGGCACGTTGGCGGGCTTCCAGTCGTCGCCGGTGTCGGTGGCGCGCGACGCGGTCTTGTCGTTCGCCTCGCCGGGCTTGGACAGACCGGCGAGGTCGCCCTTGATGTCGGCGAGCACGACGGGCACGCCGTTGGCCGACAGCTGCTCGACGATGAGCTGCAGGGTCTTCGTCTTGCCGGTGCCGGTGGCGCCGGCGACGAGGCCGTGGCGGTTCATCATGGCCAGCGGGATGCGCACCTTGGCCGACGGGTCGACGGTGCCGTCCACGAGGACGGTCCCGAGCTCCAGGGCGGGCCCCGAGAATTCGTAGCCGGCGGCGATCGTCTGCGCCGGGGAGTTCGCGTTGTCAGTCACGGTGCAAACCCTAGCGTGAGACCTGGGTCAATAGAGGTTCTGGCGGTAGTCGAGGTCGATACCGGCCCGCATGACGCGTTCGTTCGCGACGGCGCGCAGGACGCGCGCGCCGACGCCGCCCGTCGTGTTGCGCTTGACGTGGTCGGTCCACACCGCGGACGGGCGCGGGAGCGCCGCCGGTTGCACGTGCCTGCCGGTGTCCCACAGGGCGGCGGCGGCGATCCCCTCGCTCCGGGCGAGACGCGCACGCGAGACCTCGACGACGATGACGGCCTTCGGCGCCTTCCCCCGTTCGGCGAGTTGCTCCCGCAGCTCCGGATCGGTGCTGATCGTGGCGGTCCCGGTCAGTTCCAGGGTCCGACCGTCGCCGGGGACGAGGGCGAGCAGCGCGATGTCGGGGTGGCTCACGATGTTGTGCAGGGTGTCGGTGCGCTTGTTGCCCGGGCGGTCGGCGATCGCGACGGTGGTGGGCCCGAGCACGCGCAGGTCGCCGGCGGGGTCGCCACGGGGGCTGCTGTCGGCCCGTCCGTCCTCGTCGCGGGAGCTGATCACCGCGAACGGGGCGGCGGCGAGGAACGCAGCCGCGTCCGGTCCGACGGTGGCGGTGTCGGCCTCCGCGGCGGCCGCGCCGGGCGGTGCCGGCTGCCACAGCCCGGAGCGGATCACCGCCTTCCCGCAGTGCAGGTAGGCCTCGAGCACCCGGAAACCGGCATCGCCGACGGTGCCGTTGACGCGCAACGTCTCGCGCCAACCGGGGACGAGGACGAGGAGCGAGGCCCCGCCCGGCGCGGCGTCCTCCGGGACGTCCACGTCGAGTCCCGTCGGCGAGATCACCGACGCGAAGCCGGGCGCGCCGCCGAGGAGCGTGGTGCGCTGCACTCCGCCGCGGTCGACGTAGCCGAGCACGGCGGCCGTGGAGAGCGCGAGGATCGTCCGGCAGTGCTCGTCGAGGTGGTCGATCGTCTTGAGCATCATCGCCGAGACGGGCTTCCCGACAGCATTCTCGAGCTCCGGCACCGATCCGACTGGATTCATGAGGCCAGGCTACCCTCGCTCTTCACTCCGGTCCGGCACCTGACGCCGTTGGCTACGCTGATCGGCGTGGACGACAAACTCGTGTGGGTCGATTGTGAGATGACCGGCCTCGACCTGACCTCCGACCGACTCATCGAGATCGCCGCCCTGGTGACAGACGGCGACCTGAACATCCTCGGCGAAGGCGTGGACCTGGTGATCCACGCGGACGACGCCGCGCTCGCCGCCATGCCACCCGTCGTGCAGGAGATGCACGCCAGGTCGGGCCTGACGGAGGAGGTACGGGCGTCGACGGTGACCGTGCGCGAGGCCGAGGAGGCCGTGCTCGCCTACCTGCGCGAGCACATCGAGGCCGGCGCGGTGCCGTTGGCGGGCAACTCGATCGCCACCGATCGCCGGTTCATCGCCAAGGAGATGCCGGAGCTCGACGGCTTCCTGCACTACCGGATGGTGGACGTCAGCTCGATCAAGGAACTGTGCCGCCGCTGGTACCCGCGGATCTACTTCGGCCAGCCCGACAAGGGCCTCGCACATCGCGCACTCGCGGACATCCGCGAGTCGATCCGCGAGCTCAAGTACTACCGCAGCACCGCGTTCGTGCCGGCCCCCGGGCCGTCGACCGAGCAGATCACCGCGGCGGTCGAGGAGCTCGGTCCGGCCTGAATACGCAGGTCACCGCGCTCGACGGGGTGGAGACCATACCGATTGGATTCCGCCGGAACCGTCGGGTAAAGTTCTTCGAGCCTGGCGATCCCAGGCACCTGGTGGGTGTAGTTCAGTTGGTAGAGCACCAGATTGTGATTCTGGCTGTCGCGGGTTCGAGTCCCGTCATCCACCCCAACGGTGAAGGCCGGTTGATCAGCAGAAATGCCGATCGACCGGCCTTCGTCGTTCGTCAGGCCGGCCGAGAGAGCAGCCCGCCGACCCACCAGTCCTGAGGCTCGCCGTGGAGCATCGCCCGCTGCCGCAACGTCCCCTCGACGACGAAGCCGATCGACTCCGCCACCGACCGTGACCCGTCGTTGCCCACCACCGCCCACCAGTCGATGCGGTGAATGCCGAGCGTGTCGAAACCCCACTGGCACCGCCGATGTGACGCTTCCACGGTGTAGCCGCGGCGACGCTGCCCGGGCGCCGCCCAGAACCCCAGCTCGACGAGCCCGGTCCCCTTGCGGGTGAGCTGCGCCATGCCCGCGAGGGCGCCGCCCGCATGCACTGCGAAGGCGTACGACTCGTCCGACTCCCACTCCCGCGCCGCCGTCGCCACGAACTCGCGCGCATCAGCCTCCGTGTACGGCGACGGGACGGGCACGTACCGCTGGATCCACGGATCCGTGCACGCCGCCGCGATCGCCGGCACATCGGCGACCACGGGGCGACGGAGCGTGAGGCGATCGGTGAGCAGCTCGACGGGGTCCATCCCCGCAGTCTGCGGCGCGCGCCGTCCCGGGGCAATCGAGATTCCGGAGTGACCGACCCCACATAGCGGATCCATAAGGTTAGCCTTACCATTCTCACTTCAGGTACCGCGCCCCGAGTGAGAGTGATCCGTTGAACGAACCACGCACCGGTCTGTACGACCCCACCCGGGAGTCGAGCGCCTGCGGCGTCGGCTTCATCACCCGCAAGGACGGCACCCAGCATCACGACGTGATCGCCTACGGCGAGCACGCGCTGTGCGCCATCCCCCACCGCGGCGGCATGTCCGCGGAGGGCGTGGGCGACGGGGCCGGCGTCAACGTCGACCTGTCCGTGGAGTTCTTCCGCGCGATCACGGGTCGCGAGCTACAGCGCGGCCGGTTCGGTGTCGCCAACCTCTTCCTGCCCTCCGCCCCGGAGCAGGGGCCGACCGCGCGAGCCCTCGTCCGCGCGACCCTCGCCGACCACGGCTTCGAGGTGATCACCGAGCGCGACGTCCCCGTCGATCCCACCGCTGTCCGCCCCGCCGCGCTCCCCCACCAGCTCCCCATCACGCAGTGGGTGTTCACCGCGCCGCCGGGCATGCCGCGGATCGACGTGGACCGCGCCGCGAACGCGGCCCTCCTCGCGATCGAGCAGATCGCCTACGGCACCCCGGATCTCGCCGGTCTGTACCCGCTGTCGCTGAGCATCCGCACGCAGACGCTCAAAGGGCGACTCAACGCCGACGAGGTGATCCGCTACTTCACCGACCTCGCGGACCCACGACATTCCGTGTGCACCTTGTACTTCCACACGCGGTTCTCCACCAACACCGAGCCGCATCCCTCGATGGCTCAGCCGTTCCGACTGATGGCGCACAACGGCGAGCTCAACACGGACCGCAAGAACCGCCTGGCCGACGATGCCGTCGCCCGGGCCAAAGCGCGCACCATCGTCCGTCCGCCCGGCCAGTCGGACTCGAGCCGGCTCGACCAGTCGTTGCAGAGCAGGGTCGTCGACGACGGCCTGGGCCTGGTCGAGGCGGTCGTCTCGCTCATGCCGCCGGCGTGGGAGAACGACGGCGCAGTGCCGCAACCGGTCCGGGACATGCTCGAGTACTTCTCACTGAGCGAGGAGAAGAACGACGGGCCCGCCGCGCTCATCTTCTCCGACGGCGACGTGGTCGGCGCGCGCCTGGATCGGCTCGGCCTCCGCCCGCTGCGCACCGTCGAAACGGCGGAGTACGTCGTCGTCGCCTCGGAAGCGGGGCAGGTTCCCTTCCCCGCGGACACGGTGATCCACCGCGGCCGCATCGAGGCCGGCGGCATGCTCTACGTGGACCACCGGGCCGGCGACGGCCGGGTACGGCGTACCCGCGAGGCACTCGATCTGCTGGCCGCGCGCCGCGACTACGCCGAACTCCTCGGCGCCGCCCGGGTGAACCTCGCCGACATCGCGCCACCGCCCATCCGGCGCGACACCGGAACCCTGGGCTACCCCGGCGATCTCAGCCTGCACGGCCGCTACGTCGCCTACTCGCTCAACCAGGAGAGCTTCCGGTTCCTCCTCGACCCGATGCTCGCCGACGGCGCGGAGCGGATCTCCGCCATGGGCTACGGCAACGCGATCAACGCGCTCTCGGACCACGAGGGCGGCATGGCCAAGTACTTCTCGCAGCGCTTCGCGCAGGTGACGAATCCGCCGCTGGACTCCATCCGGGAGGCCGAAGCGATGACGATGCGGGTGGCGCTGGGCAATGCCGAGCACGGCCACGCCGATCCACAGATCGTCATCGACTCGCCGATCCTGAGTCACCTCGACATGGTGAAGCTGCGCGACCAGCAGGCGACACCGGTCCGGCACTTCGACCTGCTGTACCGCCCCGACACCGACGTTGCGGCGGCCAACGCCGACGCCGTCCTCGCGGCGGTCGAGCAGCTGTGCGACGAGGTCGAAGCCTTCGCCCGCGACGGCGGCGGCATCGCCGTGCTCACCGACCGCGGCGTCTCGACGACGTCCGCGCCGCTCCCCCTCCTGCTCGCCCTCGCCGCCGTGGACGTCCGGCTCACCGAGACCGGCCTGCGCCTGCGCCTCTCCCTCGTCGCCGAGAGCGGCCAGCTGCCGTCGTCGCACCACATCGCGTCGGCTCTCGGCTTCGGGGCGTCCGCGGTCTACTCGCTCTCCGCGCGCCTCCGGGCGGAGGAACGGTTCCCCGCGGACGCCGCCCCCGCCGGCGAACTCACCGATACCGACCGCGCCTTCGACCGCTTCCGCAAGGCCGCGGAGAAGTCGCTCGCCAAGACGATGGGCCGCGTGGGCCTGTGCACGGCGGAGTCGTACATCGGCGGCCAGTTCTTCGAGCCCAACTACCTCGACACCCGGGATCCGGTGCTCGCCCGCTACTTCCCGCACCTGGACGCGCCCGTCGGCGGCGTCGGCTTCGCGCGGATCGCAGAGGCGAACTCCGACTGGCACGAGCGGGCGGCCTCCGTGGTGGACGAGCGCGACGTGCCGCTGCTGGGCCTGTTCAAGGAGCGCTCCGACGGTGCCGGGCACTCGTACGGCATCAACGCCGTCCGCGGCTTCACCCGGATGGCCGAGGAGCCCCTGGCCCTGACCGGGCCCGACGGCATCGGCTCCACCTCGCTGCGCCTGCTCACGCTCTCCCGCCTCGACGACGCCTTCGGGCTCGACGACGCCGCGTACCGCAACAGCGGCTTCAAGGCGCTGCTGCCGCGCCAGATCGACGGATTCGAGATCACCGACGGCTACCGCGAATTCCTCGCCGCCACCCTGGTCGAGCGGGAGCGCCGCCCGTCCGCGCTGCGCGACGTGCTCGCGCTGCCCGCGGACGTCACGATGCTCACGACGGCGCAGGAGTTCCATCGCGAGCTGGCGCGATTCTCGTTGGAGGGCAACGCGAGCCTGCCCACCCGCGGCCTGACCGTCGACACCGCGCCGGACGGCCGGTTCATCGTCCGCCTGACCGACACCCCGGAGCACCAGGCGGACACCGCCTACGCCGGGTTCGCGCAGTTCCTCCGCGAGCTGTTCGCCGACGAGGTGGAGGTCGAGGCGGGTCCCACGACCGGCGCCCTGATCGCCGCCACCGGACGGGCGCACACCTACCTGACGCTGCTGTGCGCGGCGCCGCGCTCCCTGCCCGTCGACGATGTGCAGCCCGCACACGAGATCACCCGCACACTGGCCTCCGGCGCGATGAGCCACGGCGCCCTCGTCGCCACCGCGCACGAGGCCGTGGCCCACGGCACCAACATGGTCGGGGGCATGTCGAACTGCGGCGAGGGCGGCGAGCACCGCACGCGGTACGGCACGATCCGCGGCTCGCGGATCAAGCAGTTCGCGTCGGGCCGGTTCGGCATCTGGTCCGGGTACCTCGCGGATCCGATGCTCGAGGAGCTCGAGATCAAGATCGGCCAGGGCGCCAAGCCCGGCGAGGGCGGGCAGTTGCCGGGGCCGAAGGTCACCGTCGACATCGCGGCGGCCCGCGGCGGCACCCCCGGCATCGAACTGATCTCTCCCCCACCGCATCACGACACCTACTCGATCGAGGACCTGGCGCAGCTCATCCACGACTGCAAGGCGGCGCGCGTGCGGGTGATCGTCAAACTCGTCTCCTCCGAGGGGATCGGGACGATCGCGGTCGGCGTCGCGAAGGCCGGCGCCGACGTGATCAACGTGGCCGGCAACACCGGCGGGACCGGCGCGGCGGCGGTGACCAGCCTCAAGTACGCGGGACGCTCCGCGGAGATCGGCGTGGCGGAGGTGCATCAGGCGCTGGTCGCGAACGGCCTGCGCGACAAGGTGACCCTGCGGTGCTCCGGCGCACATCAGACTGGCGGCGACGTAGTGGTGTCCGCACTGCTCGGGGGCGACTCGTTCGAGTTCGGCACCACCGCGCTCATGATGCTCAAGTGCGTCATGGCCAAGAACTGCAACCTCAAGTGCCCGGCCGGACTCACCACGAACCCGGAGGTCTTCGACGGGGACCCGCGCGCACTCGCGCAGTACCTGCTGAACATCGCGCACGACGTCCGCACGCTCCTCGCGCGTCTCGGCCTCCGCTCGCTGCGCGAAGCGCGCGGGCGCACCGATCTCCTGCAGCTGCTGGAGCACCCCGCGGCGGTCGGGCACCTCGACGTGCGCGCGATGCTGCACGCGCCCGCGCCGCGGACCGTCGATGATCCCGTGTACCTCGAGAAGGACTACGCGGTGGACGACCGCCTCCTGACCGAGGTCCGCGACCGCCTGTTCGGCGGGAATGCCGAGTCGATCGTGATCGACGGCGTGGCGCTGGCGAATCCGAACAAGTCGGTGGGCGGCCAGCTCTCCATCGACCTGGAACGCCTTCTCAACCACCCCGCGGCGGACCAGCGCGGGGCCTTCACCGGCGTGCCGGTGCCCGAGGGGCACCCCGCGGTGCTCACCGACGAGCGCGGCCGCCGCTTCCTCGCCGACGGGGCCGTCGTCGTCCGGTCGCACGGTAGCGCCGGGCAGTCCTTCGGCGTCTTCTGCACCGACGGGATGGACTTGCAGCACACCGGAACCGCCAACGACGGCGTCGCGAAGAGCCAGTGCGGCGGCCGCGTCGTGGTCCGCTCCCCCGGTGGCGGCGGAGCCGATGCCGGAGCCAATGTCCTGATCGGCAACTTCGCACTCTTCGGCGCGACGGGCGGCCGCACCTTCGTGCAGGGCGAGGCGGGCGACCGCTTCGCCGTGCGGAACTCGGGCGCCACTGCCGTCGTCGAGGGGGTCGGCGAGTACTGCTGCGAGTACATGACCGGCGGCGCCGTACTCAACCTGGGCGGCTTCGGCAAGGGCCTGGGCAACGGCATGAGTGGCGGTTTCGTCTACCAGTACGACCCCGAGGGCCGGGCCGCCGACGCCGCGAGTTCCTCGCTGCACGTCGCACCGCTCGTGGGCCCGCACACCCCGCCCTTCCACGAGGTCGCGGTGCGCACGATGCTCGCGTGGCACGCGGACGCGACCGGATCCGCACTCGCAGCCCGCCTGCTCGCGGAGTGGGCGACCACCCGCGAACACATCGCGGTCGGCACTCCCCTCGCCCTCATGCACTACCAGGACGCCGATCACATCTGGGCCGCCCACGGTCGCAAGGAATTGCTCGACGAGCTCGCCGGATCGGTCGCGGCGGACCGTCTGCGGGAATTCAAGCGCTCGCTGCGGACGGGCACACCCGTCGGCGGCGGCACAGCGCCGAGGTTCGGCGACACCCGCTCCCCGCAGGCCTTCTCGCTGCTCTCGTCGTTCACGGTCCTGTCGCTGGCGCAGGAGGTGGCCGCCGAACGCGTTCCGGGCGCGACCGGGCACGACGACCCGCGCGTGTCCGCGCGCGCCCGGAACTTGGTGCTCACCGAGGACTTCGCGGTCCGCCAGCGACTCACCAAGTACCTGCGCGCCCGCCTCGACACCTTCGGGGACGCGGAACTCGCGGCACTGATCGCCACCAAGCGCCTCGGCGACTACACCACGTCGCTCGAGGAGCGGAACGTGCTGAGCATGGACGCCCCCGGCACGTACGGCTGGATCCTGCACCACCGTGCGCGCAACGCCGCCGCGCTCGACGGGGCCGCGGTCAACGCCATGCTGGTCGAGGGAGCGATGCCCGACCTGGTGCGATTCGCGAAGGAGACCCTGGCATGAGCGCCCCCACCTACGTCCTCCCGGAGGCGGATTCATCCGCTCTCATCGACGTCTTCACCGGCGACCAGCGTGCGTGGCTGTCGGGATTCCTCGCCGGCCTGGCCGCGTCGCAGGCGCAAGGGTCGGACGCTCCGGGCGTCGCCACACTGCACGCGACGGTCCTCTACGGGACGCAGACCGGCAACTGCGAGGAGCTCGCGGAGCGGTTGGTCGGGCTCCTGCGGGAGAGCGGGTTGGGCGCGGACCTCGCCGCGCTCGACGACGCCGCCCCGGACCGGCTGGCGGCCGCCTCGCACCTACTGGTGATCACGTCGACCTACGGCGAGGGCGAGATGCCCGACAACGCGGAACTGTTCTGGGAGGCGCTCTCCGCCGACACCGCCGCCCGACTGGAGCACCTCCAGTTCTCCGTTCTCGCGCTCGGCGACAGCGGTTACGAGGACTTCTGCCGCGCCGGCCAGGTCCTCGACACCCGGCTCGAGCAGCTCGGCGCCACGCGCCTCGCCCCGCGGGTGGACTGCGACGTGGACTTCGAGGAGCCCGCGTCGGCGTGGCTCGCCGAGGTGGTCGCCCGGCTGCGGGCGGTCGCCGATCACCTGGATCCCGCCGACGCCGCTGCGGTCCCCGCCGCAGCCGCACCGGCGGCACCGTCGAAGCCGAAGTCGCGATGGAACAAGAAGAACCCCTTCCCTTCCCGCCTCGTGGCGAACCGTCTGCTCTCCGGACCGGGGAGCGCCAAGGAGATCCGGCACGTCGAGTTCGACCTCGCCGACAGTGGGATCGAGTACGCGGCCGGCGACGCTCTGAACGTGATGCCCCGCAACGCGCCCGCCCTCGTCGACGCCGTACTCGGGGCACTCGGCGCCACCCCGGACACCGACGTCGACGGCGCGCCGCTCGCGGCGCGGATGACGACCGACTGGGAGATCTCCACGCCGTCGAAGGACCTGCTCAAGACGCTCGCCGAGCGCGCCCCCGAGTCCGAGCTGGCCGCGGTCCTGGCGCGCGGAGAGCGGGAGACGCTGGACGCGTGGCTCTGGGGGCGGGACGTGCTCGACCTGCTGCACGGGTGCGACGGTGCCCGCATCGATCCCGCGGAGCTCCCAGACCTGCTGCGCCCCCTACAACCTCGGGCGTATTCGATCTCGTCGAGCCCGCTGGCCAGCCCCGACCGCATCCACCTGACCGTGGCGGCGGTGCGGCACGGCGCGGAGACGGGACGCGAACACCAGGGCGTGTGCTCGACCTTCCTCGCCGACCGGTGCCTCGAGAAGGACTCCGCCGGGATCTCGCTGCAGCCCAACGCGGCCTTCCGCGTCCCGTCGGATCCCGACCGGCCGATGATCATGGTGGGGCCCGGCACGGGCATCGCGCCGTTCCGGGCGTTCCTGCACGAACGCGCGGCGTCCGCGGCGACCGGCACGAACTGGTTGCTGTTCGGCGACCAGCACCGGGCGAGCGACTACATCTACGCCGATGAGCTCGCCGAATTCACCGAACAGGGTGTGCTGCACCGCCTCGACCTGGCCTTCTCCCGGGACCAGGCGGAGAAGATCTACGTGCAGACCCGGATGCTCGAGGCGGCGCGGGAGCTGTACGCCTGGCTCGAGGACGGCGGCCACTTCTACGTGTGCGGCGACGCCTCGCGCATGGCCAAGGACGTGGACCGGGCGCTGCGCGAGGTGATCGCCTCGCAGCGCGGGCGCGGTTCCGAGGACGCCGACGAGTACGTCGCGACGCTCAAGCGGGAGAAGCGCTACGTGCGGGACGTCTACTGATGCGGCCCCGGCCCTGCCCCGGGTGCGGACGCGACCGGGGCCGATGCCCCCTGCAGCGCTCGCGCGGCTGCGTCACGGTCGACGGTGCCTCGGCGACGGAGATCGCAGGTGCCTTCCCGATGCTCGACTCGGCCGTGGCAGTGACGGAATCGATGGTGGCCGTGCTCGCGCACGAAGGCAGCTACACCCGACCGACCTGCTACGGCGAGGACTTCACCGTGACGGCGGGAAGGATCGTGCTCCGGATCGCGCCGGAGCGGGTGGTGGGCGCCGTCACCGACGACGACAGCCCCGGCGGGCCCGCGGACGCCAGCATGGTCGGACTCACCGACCGGCGGGGCGCAGCCCTGCACCGGGCCTTCGTGACCGCCGATCCGGACCGGATGATCGTGCGGGCGCTCGGTCACCTGGCACCGTCCGACCCGCATCGCGAGATGCTGTTCGGCGCAGTGACGGACACCGCAGGACCGAGCGGGGTCGGCACCGCGGCTCTGATCGACCCGATCCTCACCGGCGGCCGCGAGCGACTGCGGACGCTCTGTGCCGCGGGCCCGGATCGGTACCGCCAGATCGCCCCCGACTGGATCCCCCGCATCTTCGAGTACCTCTGCGACAGCGGCTTGCCGACCGACTTCGCCGTCGTCTCCGAGGGTGTCGCGCAGGCTTGCCGCGGCGAGATCCACGCGGCCCTGCGAGAAGGGCCGCGCCTCCTCACCGGATTCGCGGACGCGGCGGTGGACATCGACCTGGCCCGGGTGGACGGTTGCGCCGTGGTGCGCTCCACCGGCCCCGCGGGCGCCGTATCCGCCATCGAGCTGTACGACGCCGGCGGGGCGTGCTCAGCGATGCTCACCCAATTCGGGCACGTGGACAACGACGTCCGATTCGCGTGGGAGGCGATGGCGCAGTCCCTGTGCGAGACCGCCGCGTGAGCTACGCGGGCTGCTTCTCCGCGAGGCGAGCGGCCTCGTCGAACTCGGCGTCGACGGCACCGTCGGGCTTGTAGGTCGCGAGGCTGACACCGACCGCGACCACGAGGTTCGCGAGGAAGCCGGGGACGATCTCGTACAGCTCGAACGGCGGCCACTGGCCCCAGACGAAGGCTACGACCGCGCCCACGATGAGGCCCGCCAGGGCGCCCGGGGCGGTGAGCTTGCGCCAGAACAGCGCGAGGATGACGACGGGGCCGAAGGACGAGCCGAAGCCGGCCCAGGCGAAGCCGACGAGCTCGAGGATGCTGTCGGACGGATCGATCGCGAGCAGCACGGCGATCACCGCAACGATGAGCACGCCGAGCCGGCCGAGGCGCACGTACGTCTTGTCGCTGATCTCCGTGTCGCGGCCCGACTTCTCGGCGAAGATCTTGAACAGGTCCTCGACCAGCGCCGACGAGCACACGACGAGCTGCGAGGACACCGTCGACATGATCGCGGCGAGCACGGCCGCCAGGACGAGGCCCGCGACGAACGGGTGGAACAGGATCTGCGCGAGCACGAGGAAGACGGTCTCGGGGTCCTTCGGCGCCTTCTCGGGATGCAGCGCGAAGTACGCGATGCCGATGAACGCGGTGGAGATGGCGCCCAGCGCGGTCGCGACCATCCAGCTGATGCCGAAGCGGCGGGCGGTGGAGGCCTCCTGCGGCGAGCGCAGCGCCATGAACCGCACGATGATGTGGGGCTGGCCGAAGTAGCCGAGGCCCCACGCGGCTGCCGAGATGATGCCGAGGGCGGTGCCGCCCGCGAACAGGCTGAAGAAGGTCGGGTTCACGGAGTTCACGGTGTCGATGGTGACCGCCGGCCCGCCCACCTCGATGAGCGCGACGATGGGGACGGCGATCAGGGCGGCGAGCATGAGCAGGCCCTGAGCGACATCGGTGAGGGTGGCGCCGAGGAAGCCGCCGAACAGCGTGTAGACCATCGTCACCACGGCGACGATGAGCATGCCGTGGATGTACTGCACCCCGAAGGTGCTGTCGAAGAACTTGCCGGCGGCGACCATGCCGCTCGAGACGTAGAACGTGAAGAAGACCAGGATGATGAGGCCGCACACGATGCGCAGCGACCGCGAGCTGTCTCGCAGGCGGTGTTCGAGGAAGCTCGGGATCGTGATCGAGTTGCCCGCGACCTCGGTGTACGAGCGCAGGCGCGGCGCGACGAACTTCCAGTTCAGCCAGGCGCCGATCGTCAGGCCGATCGCGATCCACGACTCGACGAGCCCCTTGGCGTAGACGGCACCGGGCAGGCCCATCAGGAGCCACCCCGACATGTCCGACGCGCCCGCGCTGAGCGCGGCGACCCACGGTTTGAGGCCGCGTCCCGCCAGCATGTAGTCATCGAGGTTGTCACGCGTCTTCCGGTACGCACTCCAACCGATGTACAACATTGCGGCGAAGTACAGGGTTACCGCGATCGTCTGATAGGTCTGGTCAGACACTAGGGGGTCTCCTCAGGTGCAGGAACCGAAATTCGCTGTTCGTGCATGATCTATGTCGTCGGCGAAATCCTATTTCGGCAAACTGATCTCACTCGAGCCAGTCAAGCGGAATGGTAGGCTCGGCGACGATTTTCTGCGGCGCTTTCCGAGCGCTCCTCGATCACCACGACCCACACCCTAGGAGGGTTCGACCTTGACCGACGGGACGCGCATCGGTGCGGCACTGCGACGCGGAACGATCGGGGTGGTCACCTTGCTGGTGTCGGGAGCACTCCTGACCCCCGCGCTCGCGACGGGCGCGCCGACGACCCCGTCGCCGTCGCCGAAGCCCGGCGCTCCGAACACTCCGGCCAAGCCGACCGCGACGCCGAAGCCGGGCGCACCGTCAACCCCCGCGAAGCCGAGCGCGCCCACCCCGGCGCCCACGCAGACCCCCGCTCCGAAGTCGGTGGCACCGGGCGAGCGCATCGACATCCTGCAGCGTTCCCTGGGCGGCGGCCGGTTCGAGTCGCTGCAGTGCACCATGGGCTTCGCGGTGACCGCCCCGGACGGAGAGCGCCTCGGCGTGACCGCGGGGCACTGCGGCGCGCCGCAGCAGCCCGTGGGCGTCAAGAAGTGGATCGTCGGTGAGGTCGTGCAGTCGAAGGCCCCCGAGGTCAAGGAGGACCCGAACCGTCCGGGGCACTACTCCCCCGTCGACCCGTTCGGCCCCGACTGGGCGACGTTCCGGCTGACCGACCCGCAGGTGAAGCTCCTCGCATCGGCACCGGGGATGGCACCGCGATCCGTGGGCACCGCACGCGTGGGCGATCCCGTGTGCCAGCTGGGCTCCGTGAACGGGCGCCGCTGCGGCAAGGTGACGAAGGTTCTGGGCGACTGGGTCGTCGCCGACATCGTGACCACGCAGGGCGACAGCGGCGGGCCGCTGATCCGCACCACGGACAACGCCGCGATCGGCATCATCACCGACGCGGTCACCCTGACCGACCGCGACTCCGGCAAGGTCACGCAGCAGCTCACCCAGTACTACTCGCTGAACGCGGCGCTCCGTGCCGCGGGCGGCGTGCGGCTCGCGACCAACTGATCGGGGCCCGGCGGCGGGCGTCATTGCATACACTGCCGCCATGACCGTCGTCGACGACCTCAAGTCACGCTTCCTGCAGCTCGGGCGGCACCGTGCGGTGTCGCGGATGGTGCGGGCCACGGTGCCGCTCGACAAGGCCGTGACCCGGATCAGCCGCGGCTCCGTCCACCTCATCCCCGAGGCGCTGCTCCCCCAGCTCACGCTGACCACGGTCGGGCGGCGCAGCGGCGTCGCCCGCGCCGTCCCGCTGCTCTACGTGCGGGACGGCGAGGACTTCGTGGTGATCGCCTCCAACTTCGGCCAGAAGCACCACCCCGCGTGGTCGTACAACCTCGAGGCGACGCCGGACGCCGAGGTGCTCCTGGGCACCCGACGCATCCCGGTGCGAGCGCGCCGGGTCTCCGAATCGGACCGGAAACGCCTGTGGCCCAGCATCGTCGCCGTCTGGCCCGCCTACGACGACTACATCGAGTGGGCGGGCGGCCGCACGATCAAGCTGTTCCGGCTCACGCCTCGCTGACGAGGAAGCCCGTCACGATCTCGGGGTGGACGGTGCGCGCGACGTCCGCCGCGCGTTCGGGCGTGACATCGACGGCGCCGAAGGCCCCCGCGGCCGTCGCGACGGTGAGGGTCGCGACGCCGGCGCGACGCTGGAAGAAGGTCTCGCGAGTGCCGAAACCCGTCACCCCGTCGAACTCGAGGGCGGTGCGGGTGCGCGCGACGGTGCCCGCCCCGAGCACCACGGCGTCGCCGGTGATGACGGTGCCGAGGTTCGCGTAGCGCAGCCGGGCGAGGGCTGCGGACAGCGCCGCCACCAGGACCGCGCCCACAAGGGGCAGCACCTTCCACGCGCCGGGCGCGACGACGCCGAGCGCCACCAGGACGACCACCGGCACGAACGCGCCCAGCACCGCGCGGGTGTAGCGCCGGCGCAGGGCCACTGGGCCGTGGGCCGTCAGAGGCGTCTCAACCACCCCGGGACGTCCCAGGATCTCGTCGGCCACCTGGACCGCCTCGGCGCGCGGCGCGGGCGGCAGCAGGGTGGGATTGCGATCCGTGCCCGTCGCGATCGCGCGGAGCTTCGCGCCGCCGGGCAGGCGCATCAGGACGGGCTCGTGCAGCTGCACTCCCCGCACCCGCTTGCGCTCGATCGTCGCCGCCACCGTCGAGATGAGGCCCCGGCTGGTGTGCAGCGCACCGTCGGAGCGGCGGACCAGGCGGAAGCCCCAGAACGCGAGCACGTAGGCGAGCACCGAGACCAGGATCGAGACCACGATCACCAGCACCACGGCGGCCGGGATCACCACGGCCGCACCGAGGTCGAGGATCTTCACGAACCACGACTCGGCGATCTCGGAGCCGCGCTCGCGCAGGCCCGCCTCGTCGACGACGCGGAAACCGATGCCCGCGCCGGCGGCGACGACCGCGAACCCGGTCAGGGAGAACGGGGCGAACCGGATCCACTCCGGCCGCAGGCGGGCGAGCTCCTCCTCGGGCGCAGCGAGCGTGGGCACCGCCTCGGTACCGTCCTCACCGGGCGTCTCCGTGGCCGACGGTGCGGCGGTGCGGCGCAGGAGGTCCCGGCCGAGCTGCTCGGCGACGTCAGCGGGGATCGGGTCGAGCTCGAGCGCGGACTCCTTGCCGCCGACGCCGGTACCGACCACCACCTTGCGCAGCTTGAGCGCGCGCTCGATCGGCCCGGCCGTGACGTCGACGCTGCGGATCCGGTCACGCCGGGCGGTCGCGGAGACCTTGCGCACCAGTCCGTGCCGCAGCTCCAGCTGGTCTTCGGTGACGCGCCAGCGGGTGGTGAGCCACGGCAGCAGGCCCACCAGCACGCTGATCGCGACGCCGGCGATCACGAAGAACACCGGACCCGCGGCGCGGCCGAGGAAGAAGACGCCGATGAGGGCGGGAATGAGCGACGGGACGGCCTTGATGACGCGGGTGCCGATGCCCCACGGCGAGAGCCGGTTCCAGCCGTCGTCGGCGACCGGAGCCGCCTCCTGGTCAGGTCGCGTCATCGGTGTCCTCCGCGGCGCTGACGGTGAGGCCGGCGGCGATCGCCTGCGCGGTCTCCGTGGGCAGGCCCGAGATGCGCACCGTGCCGGCCGACGAGGCCGTGGTGACGGTGACCGTCGACAGCCCGAAGGAGCGCTCCAGTGGCCCGGCGACGGTGTCGATCACCTGCACGCGCGAGATCGGGATCAGGACGCGGGTGCGGGTCAGCCACCCCGCCTGCGAGTACACCGCGACCTGGTTGATCTCCCAGCGGTGGAAGGCGTAGCGGAAGCGCGGCATCACGATCAGGTGCGCCGCAGCTGCCGCGGCCAGGACGAAGAAGGCCGCGACGGCGGCGTACCAGGGCACGTCCGGGATCACCGCGAGCACCACCGTGACCAGCGGGATCACGATCGCCCAGCGGATCGCGGCACGCACGGTCCACCACGTCTTCGCGCGGGGCGAGACCTGATGAGCCGGCTGCCTCAGCACTTCTGCGGCGCCCGCGGGCGCGGGGGTTCCGGGAAGGGTCATGCGCCCAGCTAAGCACGACATTCCGCCCCGCTGCCACCACGCCCGGCTAGGGTGGCGCCGAGGAGGCACCATGACCACACATCCCGATGAGCTGGCGGGCCTGAGCGGCCTGTTCACCGACCAGGAACGCGCGATCGCCGATTCCGTTCGTGCGCTGACCGCCCGTGAGGTGGAGCCGTACGTCGCCGACTGGTTCGAGCGCGGCGAACTCGACGACCCCCGAGGATTGATGCGGAAGCTGGGCGCGCTCGGCCTGCTCGGCATGCACCTCGACGGATACGGTTGCGCCGGAACGACCGCCACCGAGTACGGGGTGGCCTGCCTCGAGCTGGAGGCCTGCGACTCGGGCCTGCGCTCCATGGTTTCGGTGCAGGGTTCGCTCGCGATGTACGCGATCTGGAAGTGGGCGAGCGAGGAGGAGAAGCAGCGCTGGCTGCCCGGCATGGCCGCCGGCGAGCTGATCGGCTGCTTCGGCCTGACCGAACCCGACCACGGCTCCGACCCCGCCAACATGCGCACCCGGGCGCGTCGCGACGGCGCGGACTGGATCCTCGACGGCCGGAAGATGTGGATCACCAACGGCTCCCTGGCCGACGTCGCCGTGATCTGGGCGCAGACCGACGAGGGCGTCCGCGGCTTCGCCGTCCCCACCGACACCGTGGGGTTCGCCGCGAACACCATCGAACACAAGATGTCGCTGCGGGCCTCCGTCACCGCCGAACTGGTGCTCGACGGTGTGCGCGTCCCCGACTCGTCTGCCTTCCCGGAGGTCCGCGGGCTGCGCGGCCCGCTGTCGTGCCTGAGCGAGGCGCGGTACGGCATCGTGTGGGGCGCCATGGGTGCCGCGCGGACGGCGCTCGAGTGCGCACAGCGCTACGCGGTGGAGCGCGAGCAGTTCGGCCGCCCGATCGGCGGCTTCCAGTTGACCCAGCAGAAGCTCGCCGACATGACCCTGGAGTACACCAAGGGCGTGCTGCTGGCGGTACACCTGGGCCGCCTCAAGGACGCCGGGGCACTGCGGCCCGAGCAGGTGTCCCTGGGCAAGCTGAACAACGTGCGCGAGGCGATCGACATCTGTCGCACCGCCCGCACGATCCTGGGCGCGAACGGCATCTCGCTGGAGTACCCCGTGATCCGGCACGCGAACAACCTGGAGAGCGTGCTGACGTACGAGGGCACCGTCGAGATGCACACCCTGATCCTGGGGCAGAAGCTCACCGGGCAGAGCGCCTTCCAGTGACGGCTCGTTAGCTCAGAAACCGACCCTGACCAGCCGATTTCACGTTTCGCTCCACGTCTTGCTAATGTATTCCAGCACGCAGCGAGCGAGCACGCGCCATTAGCTCAATTGGCAGAGCAGCTGACTCTTAATCAGCGGGTTCGGGGTTCGAGTCCCTGATGGCGCACAATACGAAAGCCCCCTCCACTTCGGAGGGGGCTTTCGTGGTTCCTGTCGACGGTCCGCTTGACGTCCTAGTTCCTATGTCCGTTCGACGGTCAGCGGAGGTGTGCCGCGCCCACAGGCCCCCACCATGCGCGCGAAGACCGGCGCGGACTTCCCTCTGGGCGCGTTGTCACGGCGCACCGACAACGTCGAACGGCACGGGACGACGTCGCCGAGTCGCGTCACGCCCGTGAAGTCGATCCAGTAGTCGATCCCCTCACCCTGGTACGGAACGTCGAGGACGGATCCAGCCGCGTTCTCGGACGGTCCAACGACGATCGCGGTCGCGCGTGCCACCGAGTATGGATGCACGGAGAGCACCTGGGCCACAACGTCGTCGACGTCTGCCTTCGCGTAGGTATCGCCGATGATCACGCCCGCGCCGCCGGCGACCACCGGGATGGCGATGCACAAGAATCCGACGAAGAAGAGCACCGACTTCGACCACCGCCACGCGACGCGCCACCGCTCCTTCCACACCATGATCGGCACGCTGAGCAGCAGCATGGCAGCGACGATGACCACCCATTTCCACGCGCTGATGTCGGGCCTGCTGACGCCGGCGAGTTCGGTCCACGGGCTGTCGAGAATCACGGCACCCTCGCCTTCGCCCCCGACCTCCGAAACTTCACATCAGCAAACACTACATTGATGGTCGGTCGAATCAGACACGGCGACGAGTGATCACGGTCGCAGAATTGAATCTTCTAAATTTACCTACGCTAAGTTAAGCTTCGATCGAGCCTGGGGAGCAACCACCTCACCTGCCGCCCGCAGCGTTCTCCCCAGGCTCTCACCCAGGTCGGGACGGCGGCGCCGGCGTCAGTCGGCGTCGTCATCCTTCCCGGCCCCGTAGCCGAAGGCCATGGCGAAGGCGATGCCCAGGGCCAGGCCGATCCCGATGCCCACGGCGGGATTCCCCAGCGCCGTCCCGATGCTCGCGCCGATGACCACGCCGATCGCGATACCCAGAGCCAGCTTGTTGTACCCCTTGTCACCCCACGGACCGACGGGGCGGTCACCGTCGTCCTGCAGTCCGGGATCGGGCCGGTCACCGTCGTCGCTCACACCCCGCACCGTACCGGTCGGGGCCCGCCCCGCGCCCGGTAGAATCGGGATCAATCGGTCCCGTGGACCGAATCCGACTGAGCCTTTCTGGAGCTGAGCCATGCGCAACCGTCCCGCCGTGTATCGACGTATCCCGACGGCGGTGACGGCACTGCTCGTCTCCGCCGCCCTGGTCGCCGGGTGCACGTCGTCGACGGGTGACGCGGCGCTGCCCGACGAGAGCCAGAAGATCACCGACTCGACGCCCTTCTTCGACCTGCTCCGCCCGCAGATCACCTCGAGCGTCCGCAACGGCGCGCTCGACGTGCAGCCCGGCGTCCCGGTGAAGGTCAGCGCGAGCGGCGGGACCCTGACCAGGGTCGTGATGACCAACGCGGACGGCAAGGAGGTCTCCGGCAAGCTCGCGGACGACGGCCGCTCGTGGAGCAACTCCGAGCCGCTCGGCTACAACAAGACCTACAAGCTGCGCGCGGAGGCCAACGGCATCGGCGGCGTGAACGTCGCCACCGAGACCTTCAGCACCCAGTCGCCGAACAACCTGGCGCAGGCGTACTTCACCACGGCCGACAACTCGACGGTGGGCGTCGGGCAGACCGTCGGCGTGAAGTTCGACGAGCGCATCGCCGACCGGATGGCCGCGCAGCGCGCGATCAAGATCGTCACCGATCCGCCGGTCGAGGGCGCCTTCTACTGGATCAGCCCGTCCGAGGTGCGCTGGCGGCCGGAGAGCTACTTCAAGCCGGGCACCAAGGTCAGCGTGGACGTGAAGATCTACGGCGTGGACCTGGGCGGCGGCACCTTCGGCCAGAAGGACGCCTCCACCCGGTTCACCGTGGGCGACGAGGTGATCACCACCGTCTCCGACAAGGACAAGATCGTCCGCGTCACCAAGAACGGCAAGCTCATCAAGACGATGCCCACGTCGATGGGCGGCCCGGGCAACGAGACCCCGAACGGCGTCTACCTCATCGGCGATCACCGCGAGAACATGATCATGGACTCGTCGACCTACGGCGTTCCGGTGAACTCCCCCAACGGATACCGCACGCTGGTCGACTACGCCGTGCAGATGTCCTACAGCGGCATCTACCTGCACAGCGCCCCGTGGTCGGTGAACCAGCAGGGTTCCACCAACGTGAGCCACGGCTGCCTCAACGTGAGCACCGAGAACGCGCTCTGGTTCCTGCAGAACACCAAGCGCGGCGACATCGTCAAGGTCACCGACACCTCGGGGCCCGTGCTGGAGGGCACCGACGGGCTAGGCGACTGGAACCTGCCGTGGTCCGTCTGGCGTGCCGGCAACGCCAAGTCCGCCGGGTAGCTCCTCCCCCGCCTCCGGGGCTCCGACGGTGACCGTCTGCGCACCGTCGGGCGGCGCGGCGGTGGCGAACCCGGGTCGGGCGCTGCCGACGAAGGCGCGCAACCAGTCCCGGAGCACGGCGACGCGGTTGCCCATGCCCGCCAGGTAGTACAGGTGCACGGCCAGCCAGCCTGCCCAGGCGACGATGCCGGTGAGGCCGGGCAGGCCGAGCGGCGGCTGGATCACGGCGTGCGGGGTGTCGATCATCGCCATGCTGCCCTTGTCCAGGTAGCGGAAGTGCGTGCCCGGGCCCTTCGTGCCGCGGATGACGTCGGCGGCGTGACGGCCCTGCTGCATCGCGACCGGGCTCTGCCCGGGCAGGCCGTTCAGGCTGGTCATGTCGCCGAGGGCGAAGACGTCGGCGCGGCCGCCGACCGTGAGGTCGCGGTTGATGAGGAGGCGGCCGTTGCGGTCGGTCTCGCACCCCGTCGCCTCGGCGATCACGCCGGCGAGCGGGGTGGCCTTGACGCCGGCCGACCAGACGACGGTGCCCGCGGCGATCTCACGCTCGGCGCCGGCCTTGTCCTTGACGGTGACCACGCCGTCCTCGATCGCGGTGACGAACGTGCCGGTGTGCACCGTGACGCCCGCCTTCTCCAGCGCGGCGAGGGTGTAGCCCGAGAGGGTGCCGCCGTAGAAGGGCAGCACGTCGTCGGCACCCTCGACCAGGTGGATGCGGATCTCGGCGTCGTCGTGGAAGCGGCGCGCGAGCTCGGCGACCTGGCCGGCCACCTCGACGCCGGTGGCGCCGGCGCCGACCACCACGACGGTGCGCGCGGGGCTCTCGGCGGGCGCGTCGAACGCGGCGCGCATCCGCGTCCGGAGATTCTCGGCGTCCTCGAGAGTCTTGAGGGCGAACGTGCGGTCGGCCCATTCGTCGTGGCCGAAGTACGCCTGCGCGGCGCCCGCGGCGACGATGAGGTAGGTGTAGGCGATCTGCTCGATGCCGTCGGCGGTGGCGTAGGTGACGACCTTGCGCTCCGCGTCGACCTCGGTGACGTAGCCGGTGACCACATCGACGGTGCGGCGGCGCCGCAGGACGTCGGCGATCGGGGGCGCGATGCGCTCGCCGGCGGTGACGCCGGTGGCCACCTGGTAGAGCAGGGGCTGGAAGAGGTGGGTGCCGTTCGCCGAGATGAGGGTGGTCTCGATGTTCGACTTGGCCAGCTGCTTCGCGGCGGCGAGGCCGCCGAATCCCGAGCCGATCACCACGACGTGGGTGCTGCGCATGATCTTCTCCCCCTTCAAGACGTCGTTGTCTACTACCAGATTGGTGCATGGATGAGTGCGCTTCAACCTGGTAGATCGCCATCCTGATGATGCGAACCATCGCTTCTGTTCATACAATGGTGGTATGGAATTCCGGCAACTCGAGTACCTCGTCGCGGTGGCCGATCACGGCGGCTTCTCCCGCGCGGCGAAGCAGTGCTTCGTCTCGCAGTCGGCGGTGAGCCACCAGATCGCGACGCTGGAGAAGGAGCTGGGCGCCGAGCTCTTCGAACGGGCCGGGCGACGGGTGCGCCTCACCGATGCCGGCGAATCCCTCCTCCCCCGGGCCCGCGAGCTGCTCCGGCAGCGCGACGAGGCGATCGACGCGGTGCGCCCGCGGCCCGACCGGATCCGCCTCGCGGCGAACATGTCGTTCGCCCGGTCCGCGCTGGCCGCGGCCTCCGACGTGCGCGAGCGGCACCCGGGCGCGGAGATCGACTTCCTCATCAAGCCCTTCGCGCAGCGCATCGCGGCGGTGAAGTCGGGCGAGGCGGATCTCGCGCTCATCCGCGGCCGCCTCGACGAGCCGGGCCTCTACCTGGAGCCGCTCTGGGTCGACAACCCGCTCATCGCCTTCTCCACGCGACACCCCCTGGCCGCGCTCGGCCGGGCACCGTCGACCACGGAACTGGCGCAGTACCCCCTGCTCCTACCGCCCCCGCACCAGCAGGTGCTGCTGCACCGGCTCGTCGACAAGGTCTTCACCGCCGACGGGCTGGAGGTGCGGTTCGGCCCCGAGATCCGCGACGACCACCCCGTCGCCTTCGAGCTGATCAACCACCCCGAGGGCTGGACGCTCCTCTACGAGGACCCGCGCCAGCCCGGCATCGCCAGCCGGCCGGCGCCCGGCTTCACACTGCCCGTCTCCGGGGTGCTGCGCACGGACGCGACGCCCAACCCGCTGGTCGCGGAGCTGCTGGTCGGGCTGTCGAACGGCTACCGCCGGGGCTGATCCGACGGTGCGCCGTCAGCTCGCGGTCAGGGCTTTCCGCGGAAGCGCCTGGTCACTTCGGTCGGCACCGCGAGCACCCGTTCGGCGACGGTGACCGCCGCCCCCGGCACGGAGAGCAGGGCATTGACCTTCTCCAGCGCCGCGTCGGTCTTCTCGAGGGTGGCGGAGAACCGGGCCGTGAGCTTCTCGAACTCGTCGAGGTTCCGGTTCACCCGAGCGACCGTCTCGTCGAACGTCGACATGGTGGTGCTCATGTTCTCCATGGTCACCGCCATGCCCTCGAGCATGGTCGTGGCCTGGTCGATCGTCATGTCCGCGTTGAGCGCCGCGCTCGCCAGGTTGCGGATGCGCGCCCGCCCGCGGCCACCCGCGCCGCCGGAGTACCCCGAGCCCTCGTCCTGTGCTGCCATGCCAGATACGGTAACCGGCATGACTACTTCTACGCGGCTGGAGCCGGGAGTTAATGCACCTTCTTTCACTTTGCCGGATCAGGACGGCAACCCCGTCTCGCTCTCCGACTACCGTGGCCAGCGAGTCGTCCTGTACTTCTACCCCGCCGCGATGACGCCGGGCTGCACCAAGCAGGCCTGCGACTTCCGCGACAATCTGGCCGATTTCGCGGACGCCGGGCTCGCCGTGCTGGGAATCTCCCCCGATAAGCCGGAGAAGCTCAAGAAGTTCCAGGAGCGCGACTCCATCACATTTCCGCTCCTCTCGGACCCGGATAAGCAGGTGCTTACCGAATACGGGGCCTTCGGTGAGAAGATGATGTACGGCAAGACCGTGACGGGCGTCATCAGGTCGACGTTCGTCATCGACGCG
This sequence comes from Tsukamurella tyrosinosolvens, assembly GCF_900104775.1. Lineage (NCBI taxonomy): Bacteria > Bacillati > Actinomycetota > Actinomycetes > Mycobacteriales > Tsukamurellaceae > Tsukamurella > Tsukamurella tyrosinosolvens. Next base: position 1,438,581 of record NZ_FNSA01000003.1, on the reverse strand, counting down.
GACGGAAACATCGAGGTGGCGCAGTACAACGTGCGCGCGACCGGGCATGTCGCCAAGTTGCGCCGCGACCTGAAGCTCTAGAGAGGAACCCACCGACGTGGAACGCACCATCTACTCCGAGGACCACCAGCAGTTCGGCTCGGCGGTCCGGGACTACCTGCAAAAGCAGGTACTGCCGCACGCCGAGCAGTACATCGACGACAAGTTGATCTCCCGCGACGTCTGGCGCGGACTCGGCGAACAGGGCGTCCTCGGTCTGGAGATCCCGGAGTCCTACGGTGGCGGCGAGGCGGAGGACTACCGCTTCAACGCCATCGCGCAGGAGGAGCTGGCCGCGGTCTCGATGGCCTTCGCGAGCTCGGTGGGCATCGACTTCGACATCACCACGCCGTACATCGTGCGCCTGGGCACCGAGGAGGCGAAGCAGCAGTGGCTGCCCGCCATCGCCGCCGGCGAGGCCGTGGCCGCGATCGGCATGACCGAGCCGTCCGCGGGTTCCGACCTGGCCGGCATCAAGTCGACCGCGGTGCGCAGCGGCGACGACTGGATCCTCAACGGCTCCAAGACCTTCATCACCAACGGTTACACCTGCGACGTCGCCGTGATCGCCGCGAAGACGAACCCCGACGCCAAGGCCCGCGGCATCTCGCTGTTCGCCGTGGACTGCTCGCTGCCCGGCTTCGAGCGGGGCCGCAAGCTCGACAAGGTGGGCCAGCCCGAGGCCGACACCGCTGAGCTCTTCTACTCCGACCTGCGCGTGCCCGCCAGCGCGCTGATCGGCGAGGTCGACCGCGGTTTCTACCACATGATGGAGAAGCTCCCCCAGGAGCGCATCGGCTCCGCCGTGGGCAACGTGGCGCACGCCAAGCAGATCCTGGCCGAGACCATCGAATACGCCCGCGAGCGCAAGGCCTTCGGCGCGTCCATCGGCTCGTTCCAGCACAACAAGTTCCTGCTGGCCGACCTGATCACCAAGATCGAGATGGTGCAGGCCTACGTTGACCAGGCCGTGGTCGCGCACGCCGAGGGCACGCTGACCGCCGTCGACGCCGCGAAGGTCAAGTACATCTCCGCCGAGATCCAGAACCAGGTCCTGGACTCCTGCGTGCAGCTGCACGGCGGTTACGGCTACATGCGCGAGTACCGCGCCGCCCGCGCGTGGATGGACGCCCGCGTCACCCGCATCTGGGCCGGCTCGTCCGAGATCATGAAGGAGATCATCGGGCGCGACCTGGCGCTGTAAGTTCTTCGACGCGAACGGCCGGGTGCGCAGGGGCGCCCCGGCCGTTCGTCGTTTCTCCGGGGGTTCGACGGCTGGCATAGGGTTCCGGCCGCACGACTCTCGGATTCTGTCCGGGTCGGACACGACTCGCATAGCCGAGGCACCTCGGGTTCCCGCGGGGAGTCTTCACCGATCATCGGGTTGCAACCCACTGTCGAGGACGAAGTCCCCGCGGGAAGCCGCACGTCCGCTGGAACGACGAAGGGCACCGTCGGGACGTCCCGACGGTGCCCTTCGCGCGTGAGTCCTACTGCGCGGCCTCGATCACCGAGATGATCTTCGGGCGCAGGTCGGCGGCGGCGATGATCTCATCGACCGAGCCGACCTCGACGGCGCGACGGATGCTGTGCACCCCGTCGAACTCGGCGGCGACCTCGCCCAGCTTCTCGGCGCGGACGGAGCCCCGCACCTCGTCGAGCTCGGCGAGCAGCGCGGCGCGCTCGGTGCCGGTGGCCTCGGCCACCTGCGCCTCGAGGTCCTTGACCCGCGCGTCACCGGCGGTGCGCGCGTTGACCTCGCCCGAGAACACGACCGCGGCCGCGGGAGCACCGCCGAGCACCGAGGCGAACGAGCCCTCGATGGCCAGCACCGTCATGTTCGGGTTCAGCTGCTTGCTGAACACCACGAACGCGCCGCCGTGGTATCGCGAGATCACGCAGAACACGATGGGGCCCGAGAAGTTGACGATCGCGCGGCCGATCTCGGCGCCGTACTCCAGCTGGAGCTTGCGCAGCGACTCCGGCGAACCGTCGAAGCCCGAGAGGTTGGCGAGCACGACCAGCGGCCGGTTGTCGCTCGCCGCGTTGATCGCACGGGCGGCCTTCTTCGACGACTGCGGGAACAGCGTGCCGGCGGTGTACGTGTCGGGGCCGTCGGTCGCCGGGAAGCCCAGGCGCGGCACCGACTTCGACTCGATGCCGAGCAGGCAGACCGGGATGCCGCCGATGTGCACGTCCTGAACCACCGCGGTCTCGGCGTCGGCCATCCCGGCCCAGCGCTCGAGGACCTCGTGATCCTGGTCGGACAGCGCGCGCATCACGGTGCGGATGTCGAAGGGCTTCTTGCGGTCCGGGTTCTTCTCCGCGGAGAAGATGTCGCCGACCGTGGTGAAGTCGCTGTCGGCCAGGACGTGCGGGAAGGCCGTGATGTCGCGGTCGGACGGGTCCGTGGTCGCGGCGCGGCGCGGGGCCTGCTCGCCGGGGGCGATGTAGGTGTGCGCGTAGTGCCCCATCAGGATCTGGTGCGCGCCCATGAGATCCGCGGCCCAGTACTGCGCCTGGCCGTTCGGGCCCATGATGCGGTCGTAACCGCCGATGCCGAAGTTGTCCTCCGCCGAGACGCCACCGGAGAAGTCCAGCGACTGCTTGCCGGTGAGCACCATCGCCGACTCCGGCGTCATGATCAGCACGCCCTTGGTGTGCATGAGCATCGTGGCCTCGGCGTTCCAGTACGGCTGCGCGCCCACGTTGATGCCGGCGGAGACGATGTTGATCTCGCCGCCCTGCTGGGTGAACTCGACGATCTTCTTCAGCGCCGCCGCGACCCAGTCCATGTTCTCGGTGCCCGAGTCCATGGAGATGCGGGCACCCGCGGAGAGCGCGTACCACTCGACGGGCAGCTCCATGCGGTGCGCGAGGTCGATCGCCGCGCTGATCCGGCGGCACTCGGCCTCGGCGAGCGCGCCCAGCGACTTCGTCGGATCGCCCAGCAGCAGAACGCGCTTGACGCCCTCCGGGTACAGCTCCGTCGCCGTGGAGATGACACCGACCACGATGCCCGCGGTGTTGCGGCCCTTCGGCCGGTCGGTGGGCACCAGCACGTCGGCGATGTCACCCTCGGCCAGCTCGTACTCGACGAAGTCGCCCAGCGCCGAGGTCAGCTCGTACGGGTAGACGGTGTTGCGGCTCGCCGCGCGCAGCACCTTCTGCCGGTAGCCGTCGATCGGCTCGACGGTGTCCTCGATCGGCTCACCGATGTGCAGGTCGGCGCGACCGGTGGGGCTGAACGACACCCGCACCTCGGTCTTCACCAGCTCACCCGTCGCGGCGTCGCGACGACGGCCGATGAGCAGCACCTCCTCGAGGCCCGCGCCGACCGTGGTCGACCCGATGTGGCCCGCGAGCGCCTCGAGCTCCGCGTCGCTGAGGTCCACCGGCGGCCAGATGTACATGACGATCCGGTTGGTGGGCAGCCGCTTCGCGCTGGGGCGGGCGGCCTGCGCCCGGCGGATCGAGTCCACGCACGTGGCGAGGGCGATCTCGGCGGTCGGCAGGGCCAGCAGGCGGCCGTCGCCGTCGCGCACGGCGGCCAGGTCGCGGACCTGGGCGAAGGCGACCAGGCGGTCGTCAGCCGGGTTCTCCTTGGCGACGGCGCGGTACAGGTACACCTCCTCGTCGTCCGACGAGGTGAGGCGCGTCAGGTCGAACCGGCGCAGCCGCTCCAGCTGCATGCGCTGCGCGATGTACGGATGCAGGCCGCGGATCAGGCGGTCCTCGACCACGCCGTTGGTGGCGGCGCGGAAGGTGAAGTGGTGGTGCATGACCGCGCCGCCGCTGCCGGCGACGGTGATCGTCACGCGGCGGACCTGCGCGGGCAGCGGATGCGCCGACAGCACGCTGTCGAACGCCGCCACCATCTCGTCCTGGTCCTCCGGCTGCTGCTCCCAGCTGAGGTAGATGTCGGCGTCCACCGACGCCGCGCCGTCGGCGACCTGCGCCAGGCCGGCGACCGCGTCGCTGAGGCCGTCGTAGGCCACGGCGGCGGAGGCCAGCAGCGCACCGTCGCGCTCGGCGACGACCCACTCCGTGCCGGCGACGTCCTGCGTGCGGACCTCGGTGAGGCCCTTGTTGCCGTAGTAGCGGCGGGTGAGTACCTCGAGCATGACGGCGTTGTCGGTCGGGTGGTCCCCGGCCAGGCGCTCACCGAGGAGCAGGACCAGCGGCTCGGTGCTGCGCACCATCTCCGCGACCCGCTCGGAACGGTCGGCGGCCGTGGGGTTCTCGTCGAGGTGCGTCAGGTGCGCTCGGACCGCCGAGTACACGCCCTCGCGGTTGCCGCGCAGGAGCGGCTGGCCGAACCAGGCGAAGACCACGCCGCGGGCGAGGTCGGCGATCACCGGGTAGCGCGACTGGGTCGCGTCCATCAGGCGCTCGAGCACGGCGCGCGCGTCGCCGCCCTCCTCGGCCGAGGGTGCCGGCTCGCGCAGCCACTTGCGCAGCAGCGCCGTGATGACGCGGACGCCGACCTTGGGCCGCTGCTGCGCCAGGAAGACGCGGAAGACGGCCGACTCGAGGTCGGTCGTGCGGTCCAGTTCGGCGACGCCGTAGTGGCCGAGCGCCGCGGCGAGCTTGGCGCGGTAGGAGTCCGGCAGGCCGGCGCGGTCGGCGTCGAGGCTGCGGAGGTAGGTGTGGAAGTGCTCGCGGGGGCTGTGCACCTCGTCGTCACTCCCCACCGAGCGGCGCAGGCCCAGCTCGGCGAGGTCGGCGAAGACGCTCGCCAGCGCCAGCTCGGCGGCCGCGGGCGCGGCGCCCTCGAGCTCGGCGGCGACGCGGTCCACGAGGTACTCGTCGAGCAGGCGGCTCTCGTCGGCCGGGTCGACGTCGTAGCCCAGCAGCTGGCTGCGGAGGGCGTCGCGGCCGGCGGCCGCGCGCTGCACGGCGCCCACCTGCGCGGGTTCCGCGGGCAGGTCGATCGGGCCCGCGGCGGTGCCGGCGGCCTCGTCGTCGCCGTCGCCGAGGGGCTCGAGGCGCAGCAGCGGCGCACCGGCCTCGACCTGGCTGCCGACGGTGACCGCGCACTCCTTCAGGCGCGCGGAGAAGGGCGAGCGGAGCACCGTCTCCATCTTCATCGACTCGAGCACGAGGATCGGCGCGCCGGCCTCGACCTCGTCGCCGACGGCGAGCGGCACGGCGACCACGAGCGCCGGCGCGGGCGAGCGGACCACGCCGCCCTCGTCGCGGCTGACGCGGTGGGTGACACCGTCGACGTCGACCACGTGGACGGGGCCGTGCGTACCGGTGGTGAGCCGGTACCGGACGCCGTTGACCACGGCCTGGCCGGTGTGGTTGTCGAAGCGCTCCAGGTCGACGTCGGCGGTGCGGGTCTCCGCGCCGGTGTCGATGACGAGCCGGAAGCTGTGCGCGCCGGTGCGGGCGACGCGGACGCGGTAGCTCGCGCCGCGCAGCTTGAAGTCCAGCGGGGTGCCGCTCTCGTGCTGTACCTGCGGGCGGCCGCCCGACGCGGTGGTCAGCAGGCGGGTGAGCTCGGTGCGCTCCTCGTCCTCGTAGGCGTCGATGGCGGCGGAGGCCAGGGCGACCGAGGTGTGCCGGTCGGCGACCAGGCGGCCCTCGCCGCGGACCCGGTCGATCCACCCGGTGTCGGCGCTGCCGTCGATGACCTCGGGCTGGTTCAGCAGATCCAGCACGAAGCTCTTGTTGGTGGCGCCACCCTCGATGATGACGCGGGTCTCGTTCATGGCGCGGCGCAGGCGGCCGAGGGCCTCGTCGCGGTCGCGGCCGTACGCGATGACCTTGGCGATCATCGAGTCGAAGTCGGCGGGGATGGTGTCGCCCTGCGAGACGCCGGTGTCGATGCGGATGCCGGGGCCGGCGGGCAGGTCGAGCAGCGCGATGCGGCCGGGGGCCGGCGCGAAGTCGCGGTCCGGGTCCTCGGCGTTGAGGCGGGCCTCGATGGCGTGGCCGCGCTCGACCGGACGCTCGCCGTCGAGCTTGCCGCCGGAGGCGACGTGCAGCTGGGCGCGGACCAGGTCGAAGCTGTTGGTGACCTCGGTGATCGGGTGCTCCACCTGGAGGCGGGTGTTCACCTCGAGGAAGGCGAGCAGGTCGTCGCCCGGGTGGTAGAGGAACTCGACGGTCGCGGCGCCCTGGTAGCCGACCTTGATGGCGAGGCGCTCCGCGGACTCCTTGAGCCGCTGCACCTGCTCGGGGCCGAGCACCGGCGAGGCGGACTCCTCAATGACCTTCTGGTTGCGGCGCTGCACGGAGCAGTCGCGGACGCCGAGGGCCCAGGCGGTCTCGCCGTCGGAGATGACCTGCACCTCGACGTGGCGGGCACCGGTGACCAGGCGCTCGAGGAAGACGACGCCGCTGCCGAAGGCGCGCTCGGCCTCGTCGCGGGTGCGCAGGTAGGCGTCCTCGAGGTCGGCGTCGGAGGCGACCATGCGAATGCCGCGACCGCCGCCGCCGGCGGTGGCCTTGAGCATGAGGGGGTAGCCGATGTCCTTGGCCTTGGCCTTCGCGTCCTCAAGGGTCTCGACGGGGCCGCGGCTCCACGGCGCGACGGGGACGCCGACCTCCTCGGCGATGAGCTTCGCGCCGATCTTGTCGCCGAGCTGGCGCATGGCGTCGGGGCTCGGGCCGACGAAGACGACGCCGACCTCGGCGCACTTCTCGGCGAAGACCGGATCCTCGGCGACGAAGCCCCAGCCGACCCACGCCGCGTCGGCGCCGGTCTCCTGCAGGGCGGTGCCGAGCAGCTCGTAGTTGAGGTACGGGCGCGCAGCGGCGGGCCCCAGGTCGTACGCGATGTCGGCCTCGCGGACGAAGGTCGCAGTGCGGTCGACGTCGGTGTAGAGGGCGACGGTCTCGATCTGCTGCCCGGTCTCGGCGGCCAGGTCGCGGACCGCGTGGATGAGGCGCATCGCGGCCTCACCTCGGTTCACGATGGCGATTCGGCTGAACACTCGCTTGTTCCCTTTCGGCTCTATCCGGTGCGCTCTTGCAGTCCGTTCGGACCGTCGCGCTCTTCAGTTCTCTCGATCACCGCGAACGCCGCCGCGGTATCACCGTCGTGGGTGAGTGACACATGGATCGTCGCACCCGGCCCCAGGTCGGCCGCGATGCGGCCGTACACCCGCACCGCCGGCCGCCCCCAGGCGTCGGAGACGACCTCCACCTCCCGCGCGCCGACCTCCTTCTCGGCCGGCCGCTGGGCGTAGAACCCCGACGAGAACGCCTTGAAGACGGCCTCTTTGGCCGCCCAGCGGGCGGCCAGAGAGCGCACGTCGCCCGCGGCGTCCCGTCGTTCGGCGGGACTGAACGACGAGAGCATCGTGGTCCCGGGCTGCGCGAGTTGCTCCGCGAACCCGGGCACGTGCACCACGTCGATCCCGACTCCCACCACGGCCATGGCGGAAGCCTATCGGGCTACCGGCATCCGTCGGCGCAGTACGTGCCGTCGGGTCCGAGCCGCTGGGCCTCGTCGAGCAGCAGGGCCGCTTCGGTGCGGTCCGTCGCCTCCGACGTGGCGTCGGCGCCGAAGCGCCGGCCCGCCGGCGGCTTGCGGTAGAGACCCGACCGGCCGCACATGGCGGAGAGCACCGCGCGCGCGCCCGCGACCTCGCGCTCCCGCGCCGTCGCCAGGTACTCGGCGCGGGCCGCCGGCTCCAGCGAGGCGAGGAAGGCGTCGCGGTGCACGACCGCGATGAGGCCCGAGACGTGGCCGAAGCCGAGCGAAGTGAGCAGACCCGCCTTGGGGCGGAAGCTCTGGTCGAAGCGGTGGGTCTCGCGCAGCCACACCAGGTGCGGGTACTTGCGCATCTCGTCGTCCACGCAGTCGAGGCTGCGGTTCGGCGGGACCACCTGCGCGTTGAGCATCTGGCACATGCCGATCAGCTGGAAGGCGGCGGCGCCGCCCTTGGCGTGACCGGTCAGCGACTTCTGCGAGACCACGAACATCGGGGCGCCCTCGGAGCGACCGATCGACGCGGCGATCCGCTCGTGCAGGTTCGCCTCGTTCGGGTCGTTCGCGTTGGTCGACGTGTCGTGCTTGCTGATGATCGAGACGTCGTCCGCCGCGACACCGAGCTGCCGCAGGCTGCGGGCCATCGGGGCCTCCGGGCCGCCGGCGGCCACGGACAGCGCGCCCATGCCCGGCGCCGGGATGGAGGTGTGCACGCCGTCGCCGAAGCTCTGCGCCCAGGCGACCACGCCGAGCACCGGCAGGCCCATCTTCGCCGCGACGTCGCCGCGGGCCAGCAGCACGGTGCCGCCGCCGTTCGACTCGACGAAGCCGCCGCGACGGCGGTCGTTGGCGCGGGAGAAGCGGCGCGGGCTGATGCCCTTGGCCAGCATCTTCTCGCTGTCCGCGGTGGCCTGCATCATGCCGAAGCCGGTGATGCCCTCGATCGACAGGTCGTCGAAGCCGCCGGTCACCGCGAACAGGGCCTTGCCGACCTTGATCTTGTCGACGCCCTCCTCGACCGAGACCGCCGCCGTGGCGCAGGCCGCGACCGGGTGGATCATCGCGCCGTAGCTGCCCACGTAGCTCTGCACGACGTGCGCCGCGACGACGTTCGGCAGGGCCTCCTGCAGGATGTCGTTCTGGTTCGGCTCGCCCAGCAGGGTGTTGATGAACAGGTCGCGCATCGAGCTCATGCCGCCCATGCCGGTGCCCTGCGTGTTGGCGACGTGCGAGGGGTGCACGTACTCCATCAGCTCGGCCGGCTCGAAGCCCGCGGAGATGAAGGCGTCGACGGTGGCGACCAGGTTCCACAGCGCCAGGCGGTCGACGGACTCGATCATCTCGGGCGTGATGCCCCAGTGCGTGGGGTCGAAGCCGTCCGGGATCTGCCCGCCGACGCTGCGCAGCAGCTTGGTGCGGCGCGGCACGCGGATCTCGGTGCCCGCCTTGCGGGTGATCCGCCACTCGCCCGACTCCATCGGCACCGCGACGGTGTTCTCCGGATCGGCTTCGACGAAGGCGCGGGCCTCCGCCTCGTTCGCCACCACGAAGGACATGTCCTCGGGGAGGAAGACGGACACCAGCAGCGGTGCGGACTGGTCGACGATGTCGCCGTCGTCGCTGAACTCGCGGATGCCGCAGCGCTCCACGACCGCATCGTGGTACTTGTCCGCCAGCTCGGCCTCGGGCACCAGGTCGCCCGACTCGGCGTCGTACCAGCCCGGTTCCGGGTCGTTCTCCCAGGTGATCATGCCGGTCACCCAGGCGAGTTCGGCGACGCCCGCGGCGGAGAGCCGCTCGTCGACCTCCATCTCGAAGCGGGTGCGCGAGCTGCCGTACGGGCCGACCTCACCGGCGCCGACGATGACGACCATGTCCTCGGGGCGGGCCTCGACGGAGCCCCAGTCCGGCTCGCGCAAGCTGGCGACCGGAGCGCCGGGCAGCGCGTCGATGGTGCCCTCGTCCTCGGCCTCGGCGGCCTCCGCCAGGCGGGCCTCCATGGCCTGCTCGGCGAGTGCCTTCATGTCGAGGTTGACGCCGCCCAGGCCGCCGGTGAGGTCGTCGAACAGCGGCGCCGTCGCGGCGCGCTCCCGGGCCTCGGCGCTGGCGTTGGCGAGCAGCTTGTCGGCCATCTCGAAGGTCGACCAGGTGCGCACACCGGCCGCCTCGACGGCCTCGACCAGCGGGTCGTTGCCGCCCATGAGGCCCGTACCGCGGACCCAGCCGATGATGGCGTGGGCCAGGGTGACGCGCTCGGACCAGGACTTCTCGGCGTTCCAGCGGGTGACGAGGGCGTCCAGGGAGGCCTTCGACTCGCCGTAGGCGCCGTCGCCGCCGAACATGCCGCGGTTCGGCGAGCCCGGGAGCACGACGTGCAGCCGCGAGGCCAGGTCGGTGTCCTTGCCGATGGCGGCGAGGCCGGCGATGAGCCGCTCGACCGACCACAGCAGGATCTTCATCTCCAGCTCGGCGCGCGGACCGGCGTCCGACATGTCGCCCGAGACGCGGGGCGCCGCGAACGGGAACAGCATCGTCGGGACCAGGGCCTCCTTGTGGACCGTGGTGTACGGGCCCACGGTCTCGGCCTGCCGCTCGCCGATCCACTCGACGAGCCCGTCGACGTCGGCGTAGCTCGCCATGTTGGCGGGCACGACCCAGAGGGCGGCGTCGGTCCGGGCGCTGGTGCGGTACAGCTCCTTGAAGAAGTCGAGCCGCTTGTCGTCGAGCCGGCTGGTCGTCGCGATCACCGTCGCGCCGCCGGCGAGCAGGCGCGCGGCCACGGCTGCGGCGATCGACCCGGCGGACGCGCCGGTGACGACGGCGACCTCGCCGGCGTACACGCCCGGCTCCGGGCTGCTCTTGGCCAGGCCCGAGAGGAAGGCGTACGCCCGGGCGTGCTCGGTGCGGCCGGCCTCGGTGGCCTTCTTCTCCCACCACTGCGCCTGGTCCTGCAGCGCCTTACCGGCGCCCTTGGCGGTCTCCAGGATGTGCTTGCTGTAGGTCGGGAACGTCGACGGATCCATGTTCCACACGCGGAGCAGGTCCTCGCGGGCGCTGGCCCAGCGGTCGTCGATGAGGACGGCCTTGTTGGCGTCGAAGGCCGGCGCGACCGCGTTCGCCCAGTCGTCGCCCAGCTCGGTGGCGATCAGGGCGGCGAGCCGCTCCGACTCGTCGTCGAGCTCGGGCAGGCCGCTCTCGGCGCTCTCCAGGCCCAGCTTCTGCAGCAGCACGCGGGCCGACGACGCGAGCGCGCCGTCCTCCCCCGTGATGGCCGAGGTGAACTCGGCGAGCGCTGCGGCGTCGACCGTGGCACCGCCGCCACCGCCGCCGGCCGACGGCTTGCCGACGGGCACGCCCTGCGCGGCTCCGACCTCGGCGACCGCGCGGTCGATCAGCGCGTCGAGCGCGGCCGCGTTGGAGACCGGGCCGTCGAGCAGCGTCGCGAGGTCGCCGCCGCGGACCGAGGCGCCCTCGCGGGTGCCGGTGGCCAGCGCGAGCACGGCGTGCTGCGCCCACCCCGGGCCCAGCTCCCACGTGCCGGTGACGTACTCGGTGATGTAGTTCGGGCGCTTGCCGGTGGAGCCCAGCAGCTTGCGCAGCTGGTTGCCGACGGTCTCCGAGAGCACGGGGCCGAGCGGCTTGTAGGTGCGCGCCAGCTTGGTGACGGTGCCGGCCAGCGTGGGCAGGTCGGCCTCCGCGGCACCGTCGATGGCGCCGAGGTTGAGCTCGCTGCCCAGGTCGAGGAGCAGCTGGTTGCGGCGCGAGCTCACGCCGTCGCACAGCGTCTCGATGGTGTCGGTCTTCTCCAGCTGGTCCGGACGCATCTTGGTCCAGATCGCGATCATGGCACGGGTCGCATCCGCGGCGTCGAAGCCGAGGTCGGCCGGGCGGGGGCCGCCCGACGGTGCGCTCGCCACCGGCGCGGCGGCCGGGGCAGCGGCAGCGGGGGCCGCGGCGGCGGGAGCCGCCGCCTCGTCGGTCGCCTCGGCGGCGTCGTCCTCGGGCACGTCCTCGTCGGTGGCGAAGACCTTCGCGGCGTCGCGCTCGGCGTTGAGCACGGTCGCGGCGGCCCGCTGGTACGAGGCGAGGGCCAGCGTGCGGCTGGCCAGGTTCGCGAGCGTCGGGGCGGACGCGAGGCCCACCTCGATGAACCGCTCGACGCCCAGGCCGCCGTGATCGGTGTCGATGAGCAGCTGATCCTGCGTCTCGATCCACCGGACGGGGCTGGCGAACTGCCACGCGAGGAGCTCGATCAGCAGCGTGCGGGCCGTGGCCATCGGGTTCGCGGCGGCCGCGTCCCAGTCGGCGACGAGCGCGCGGACCGGCTCGCTGGGCACCACGTCGAGGATGGAGACCGCGAAGTCGGCGGTCAGCTCGAACGGGCGGGCCACCAGGTTCGGCAGGTACTTGCCGACGAGCTTGGTGTAGTCGAACTCGGCCGGGACCAGCTCCTGGAGGCGGGCCGCGAACTCCGGCACGCCGTCGCGCAGCACCGAGGAGTGGAACGGGATGTCGATGCCGGGCACCAGCTGGAAGGCCTTCGGGCTGCCGGTGCGCTCGGCGATCGCCTTCTCCAGCGCGTCGAGCCCGGCCTGGTTGCCGACGACGACGTACTGCGCGCCCCGCAGGTTCAGGTTGACGATCTCGGCGAACTCGTCGGCGCCCTCGAGGTTCCCCTCGACCCAGTCGGCGATGTCGGCGTCGTCGACGTCGAAGAGCTCGGGGCGGAGCGCGGCCATCGCGTAGGGGCTGCGGCCCTGCTCGTCGCGGGGCACCAGCTGCTGCATGATGCGGCCGCGGTGGAAGACCGTCTCGAGGATCGTGCCGAGCGGCAGCACACCGGCGGAGGCCAGCGCGTTGTACTCGCCCACGGAGTGGCCGGCGATGATCGGATCGTCGACGCGAGCGCCGATCTCGGTGAGCTCGGCGAGCTGGGCGCAGGCCACGGTCGCCATGGCGACCTGGGTGAACTCGGTCAGGTACAGCACACCGTCGGGGTGGGTGTAGAGGGTGCCGTTGGCACGGATCGACAGCGGGTTGTCGCGGACCACGGCGAGGATGGAGAAGCCCAGGTTCTCGCGCGTGTGCTCGTCGGCGGCGTCCCAGACCTCGCGCGCGGCCTTGCTGCGCGAGCGCTGGTTCAGGCCCATGCCCTTGCCCTGGATGCCCTGGCCGGGGAAGACGTACGCGGTGACGGCCGGGAAGGCCACGGCCGAGGCGGCCATCACGAGATCGTCGCCGACCCGCGCGGTGACCTCGAGCAGCTCGCCGCCGCGGTCGATGCCGACGCGCTCGACGGTGAACTGCACCTCGTCGCCCGGGAGGACCATGCCCAGGAATCGGGTGGTCCAGCCGCGGATCTTGCGGTGCATGACGTCGCCGTTGGACGCGGACGCCACCTGCTGCGCGGCGGCCGAGAGCCACATGCCGTGCACGATCGGGCCGGGCAGGCCGGCCAGGCTGGCCGCGACCTGCGAGGTGTGGATCGGGTTGTGGTCGCCGGAGACGGCGGCGAAGCCGCTCATGTCCTGCGGGGCGTTGACGACGGCCTGGCGGACCCGCTTGCGCGGGGTCTCGGTGGCGGTCTCACCGCGCGCGCCGCCCGCGGGCTGCGGGTCGGCCAGCTCGGCCTCGCCGGTGCGGCCGCGGATCGCGAAGCGCTCGGTCATGACCACGGCGGGGGCGTCGGCGCCGGGGGCGCGGACGTCGATGCCGACGGTGACGACGGTGCCGATGTCGGTGGCGGTCACGTCCTCCAGGCGCGCGGTGGCGCGGTACGCGCCCGGCGTCGGGTTGGCGGCCAGCTCGATCGCGTGATCGAGGTGCACCAGGTCGAGCATGCCCTCGACGACGGGGCGGCCCTCGGCGGTGGTGGCGGCGCCGACCACGGCGAAGGACGCGGGCCAGCACAGGCCGACGAAGGCGTCCGGCACGGCCAGCTGCTCGTCGCCGTACAGGGCCGACAGGCCCACGGGGAGGCTGTCCGCCGTGATCGCCGCGTGGTCGGCGGCGTCCTCGGCGCGGAACTCGAAATCGATGGTGGCGGCACCGTCGGAGACGGTGGGCAGGTCGCCCGCGGCGGCCAGTGCCACCAGCTTCGACATGGCCTCGCTGGCCGCGCCGAGCTCGATGACGGGCACGCCGCCGTCGGCGCAGCTGTCCGGGACCTCGATCGGGATGACGAGGTCGGTGCCCGAGACCGGGATCTCGAGGACGACCGCGTTCGCGCCCGTCACCCGCAGGCGGGCGCCGGTGGCGGGCTGGAGGGCGGAGTCGCCGTCGGCCTCGACGGTCCAGGTGCTGCCCGAGCCGAGGCGGGCGATGGGGCTGTGCACGAGGCGGCCGGCCCACAGCACGTTGGTGGCCGCGAGGGCCCGCGCGAGCGGCACGGACTCGACGCCCGGCACCACGCGGCGGCCGGCGACGGCCTCCGCGACGACGCCCTCGCCGAGGCGGCGGCGGACCAGCTCGGCCTCGAAGCGGTTGAGCAGGTCGCCGACGGGCTCGTCGACGCGGGTGATGCCGGCGACGGCCTCCGGGCCGGGGATGATGCACACCTCGTCGGCGGAGTAGCGCGGCGAGTGCGCCTGCCACAGCGAGTCGGAGCGCCACCAGCGGCGGACGTCCTTGTCGACGACGGGCACGAAGTTGACCGGCTTGCCGGGGGTGCGGCACAGCGAGACGAAGAAGGGCACGTCGGCGGGGTGCAGGCGGGTGTCCGCGGCCTCCGGGTAGCGCTGCAGCAGCTGCTCGAGCGCAGCGTAGGCGTCGTCGGTCGCGGTGACGTCGGCGAAGGCGGTCGCGATGGGGCCGCGGTCCTCGGTCGCGAGGCGGGCCTCGGCGCGGTGCAGCATCGACAGGAAGCGGTCCTGGTGCGTGATGTCGAGCCAGCCGTAGTCGCCGAAGCGGCTCGCGTTGGCGGCGGCGACCTGCTCGCGGGTACCGACCGAGAGCTCGAGGTAGCGCTCCAGCCACTGCGCGTAGGTCATCGCATCGGCGTCGCCGAAGTAGGGCTTCGCGGTGCCGGCCATCGCGGCGACGATCTCGTCACGACGCTCGGCGACGGCGTCGCCGTCACCCGCGACCTCGTCGAGCAGGCGGCCGCACGCGGAGGCGGTGTTGTCGATCTCGTGGATGTCGGCGCCCAGCTGGCTGCGGCCCGAGGCCATGCCGCCCCCGGCGTGGCCGGCGCCGATCCAGTCGGGGGTGCCGGGGATGTCGGCCAGGAGGCGCTTGACGTCGTCCGAGGTGGTGGCCTCAAGCGTGGCCATCGCGGCGGTGCCGACGAGGATGCCGTCCACGGGCATCGCGGGGGCGCCGTACTTGCGCGACCACTCGCCGGAGAGGTACTCGGCCGCCAGCTCGGGGGTGCCGATGCCGCCGCCGACCGCGAGCACGACGTTGTTGCGGTCACGCAGCTCGGCGTAGGTGACGAGCAGCAGCTCGTCGAGGTCCTCCCAGGAGTGGTGGCCGCCGGCCTTGCCGCCCTCGACGTGCACGATGACGGGGTACTGCGGGACCTCGGCGGCGATGCGCGCCACCTGGCGGATCTGCTCGACGGTGCCCGGCTTGAAGGCGACGTGCCGCATGCCGGCCTCGGTGAGCTCCTCGACGAGGGCCGTGGCCTCCTCCAGCTCGGGGATGCCGGCGGTGATGATGACGCCGTCGAGCGGGGCGCCCGCGGCGCGGGCCTTCTGCACGATGCGCTTGCCGCCGAGCTGCAGCTTCCACAGGTACGGGTCGAGGAAGAGCGAGTTGAACTGCGCGGCGCGACCCGGCTCCAGGAGCGCGGTCAGCTTCGCGACGTTGTCGGCGAAGATCGGCTCGGTGACCTGGCCGCCGCCGGCCAGCTCGGCCCAGTGGCCGGCGTTGGCGGCCGCGGCGACGATGCCGGGATCGACGGTGGTCGGCGTCATGCCGGCGAGCAGGATCGGGCTGCGGCCGGTGAGCTCGGTGAACCGGGTGGACAGCACGGTGCGGCCGTCGGGCAGCGTGACCAGGCGCGGCGCGAACTCCGACCAGGCCAGCGGGAGCTCCGGCACGCCACCAGGCGAGAAGAGGTTTCGGGCGCCGCGCAGCGTGGTCGCGGGCACGAGGCCCACGCCGCGGCCGCGGGCGGGGGCGGCGGAGAGCTTGGTGGCGATGTCCTCGGGGCCGAGGTCGATCAGCCAGCGCGCGCCCTTGCCGATGGCGCCCTCGACCTCGGCGACCCAGTCCACGGGCTCGACGAGGACCGCGGCGGCGAGCCGGGCGGCGGTGTCGGTGTCGAGGCCGCAGCGCTCGGCCCATTCGGTGACCAGGCCGACCCCGTCGGCGAGCGCGGGGTGGTGGAAGCCGATGTCGACCGCGACGTCCTCGAACTTGGGCGCGAAGGCGGCGCCGCCGGTGAGCTTCTCCTTGCGCTGCTCCTCCTCCGTCTCGGCCACGGACTCGCAGAACTCGCGGAAGCCGGCGAGCAGCTTCGGGGTGCCGGTGAGCACGAAGGAGTTGCGGTTGTTGCGCACGGCGAGGACGGGGCCGCAGGCGTCGAAGGCGACGGTGGCGGTGAAGTCGGCGAGCAGCTTCTCGAGCTTGTCCTGGCGGACGCCGGTGACGGCCATCATCGGGGTGGCGCCGCCGAGGGCGACGAGGCCCTTGCGGCGGGCGACGACGCGGCCCGCGGCGCCGATCAGGCGCGCGATGGCGAGCAGGTCACCCTCGTTGCCGCGCGAGGCGAACGCGGAGACGGCGAGCTGGCCCTGCGAGTGGCCGATGGCGGCGACCGGCGGCACGTCCCACGGGTCGAGGCCCTGCGCCTCGAGGCCGTAGAGCGCGACGAGCTGGCTGAACAGGACGCCGGGGACGGAGAAGACGGCACCGTCGACCTGGGGTGCGAGGAGGCGGCGCGACGAGCCGGTCGCGGCCTGCGCGGCGTCCTCGTCCTCGTCGTCGGTGGTCTCGGCCTCGGAGGCGGCGATGGAGGCGTCGCGCCAGCGCATCGGGTCGAAGGTCAGGGCCTGTGCGCGGAGCAGCTCGGCGCGGACGGGCTCGAGCACGCTGTCGGCGCGCGCCACGAAGCCGTCGAAGAGGTCGCGGTACTCGGGGTCGTCGGCGAGGCCGGTCTGCTCCAGGAGCGAGACGAGGCCGGGCAGCCAGGGGCCGCCCTGACCGCCGAAGGTGAGCGCGTACTGCTCCCCCGCTGCCAACCTGTCCACCAGTGCGTCGTTGCTCCGCGGTCCCTTCGCGGTGCGTGCGTTGGCGGTGACGAAGTCGTCGACAGTCATGAATCTCCTCGGATCAGCTCGCTGCGCGCCGCTATGACGGCACGTCCGCGGCAGGCCCGCGGAAAACCCGTATTCCATGAGACCACAGGATTCGCACTACCTCTGACGTGCAGATATGTAACCAGTGGGTATACCGGCGAGTAGCTTGGAGATATCGATTCACGGGTGTATCCGAATGCCGATACACGGGTGAATCCACGCAGGTCCACCACCGCGTGACGGCGATCACCGATGTTTCCCGCGAGTAGCAGTTGTTATCGAATCGTTACCTACCCCATGGCCCGGTCGACGGTGGGTAGTCTGAGCCGATGCAGCCCGGAATGCACCCTTCCGACCGCCCCGCCGCAGTCCCCGTTCCGGCCGCCGTCGCGGAGCTGGTGCGGTCCGCTGAGTCGATCGCGGTGCTCACGGGTGCCGGCATGAGCCGCGAGTCGGGCATCGCCACGTTCCGCGAGGCGCAGGTCGGACTGTGGGAGCAGTACGACCCGGAGGAGATCGCCTCCGTCGACGGCTGGAACCGGGACAACGCCCTGGTCTGGGGCTGGTACCAGTGGCGGGCGCACGTCGCGCGGCAGGCCGACCCCAACGACGGCCACATCGCCCTTGCGGAGCTGGCCTCGCACCGCACGGTCTCGATCGTCACGCAGAACGTCGACGATCTGCACGAGCGCGCGGGCTCACGCGTGATCTCGCACCTGCACGGCAGCCTCTTCTCCCCGCGCTGCGAGCACTGCGGCACGCCCTACCTGGGAACGGACGCCTTCCTCCCCGACGACGCCGACGTCTCGCCGCAGCTGCGGGCGACGCCGCCCACCTGCATGCACTGCCTGTCGCTGGTGCGGCCCGGCATCGTCTGGTTCGGTGAGGCGCTGCCGATGGACGCCTGGAGCCGGGCCGAGGCGGCGGTCGTCATGGCCGACGTGGTGCTGGTGATCGGCACGTCGGGCATCGTCTACCCGGCGGCGCGCCTGCCGGAGACGGCGCTCGCCGCGGGGATCCCGGTGATCGAGATCAACCCGGAGGCCACGCCACTGAGCGCGGCCGCGTCGTACCACTGGCAGGGCACCGCGGCGACGACGCTGCCCGCTCTCGTCGCGGCGATCAACGCGGGCGCGGCTCGCCCGTAGCCGGCGGCGCGGGCGGGCGCGGGGCGTCCGGCGGACCGTCGGACTTCCACTGGCCGATCACGCCCGGCCCGACGAGCGGCATGCCGCCCACCAGCTCCTCACCGTTCTTGCGGTCGATGAGGTACGCGGGCACGCGGTGCCGGCCGTCGCCCTGGCCGCGCTGCGCGCCCGCGCCGGCCGCCGGCATGCCGTACGGACCCGTCGAGGGCCGCGCGCCGGTGGTGGTCATGCCCGCGCCGACCTGCGGGGCCGCGGACCGCGCCACCGCGGTGTCCTGGCGCAGACCGAGCGGCGAGGCGGTGCGCGCGACATCGCCCCGGCCGCCGAGCCCGGAGAGGCCGGCGCCGGTCCGGGCCGCCGAGGTCAGCGGGACGGAAGCGGACGGCGTGAGGAGGGAGGACGGGGTCTCGGTGTCGTTGAGCGGGTCGACGGTCCCGTCGTCGAGCGCGGTGTCGGTGCCGGTCCCGAGTCCGGTGCCCGCGCCCTGGTCGCCCGATCCCGTCCCGGTACCGGTGCCCGCGCCGGTCCCGGTCCCGGTCCCGGTTCCGGTGTCGGTGCCGGTCGCGGCGGCGTCGGAGGCCCCGTCCGTCGCGGTGTCCGTTCCGGTCGTCGTGGTGTCGGCGGGATCCGTCCCCGTGTCCGTCGCGCCGGAGCCGGACCCCGTGCCCGTGTCCGTCGTCCCGGTTCCGGTACCGGAGCCGGACGTCGGCGCCACCGTGTCCGGCGCCGCCGGCGCGGCGGCGGCGCTGTCGTTCTTCCGCGCCGCCGGCCCGACGTGCCGGAAGTCGGTCCGCCCGCTCGACTCCCCCAGCGGCAGGGTAGACGCGGACGACTGGACCGGCGCCGTGTAGGTGTTCGACACCTGCTCCGCCACGGCGAGCCGCTCCATCGTGGCGCCGGAACCGAACTCGCCGTTCACCGGATCGGGGAGGTCGCTGAACCGCTCGTTCGTCGTGGTCGCCGTGTCGGACAGCTGCTCGACGTTCTCCACGAGGCGGCGCAGCGCGACGGCGTTCGTGTACGCGCGGGTGGTGTAGACCTCGATCTCGACGTACGACTGGTCCTTGGCCTCCCCGCGCCACCGGGGGCTCAGGGCGGCGGCGTCTCGCTGGAGTTCCGCGAGGCTGTCGGCGTGCGAGTTCCCCGCGCTGCCGATCGCGCGCGCGTCGGCCGCGACGCCCGACCCGGAGAGCCCGCGCGCGAAGTGGCGTATCTCGGACGCCGACCGCTGTTCCCACGGAGTGCGCCCGATGCTCTGGTAATCCGTCACATCAATTGGACGCACCAGGTGCGCCCGCGGTTCCCGATCCACCGGATTAGGGTGAGCGGGGTGAACGATTCGATCGCGATGCCCGACCGCGACACGGTGCTGTGCATGTCGCTGTCCGGCCGCCCCAGCAGCATCGGCACCCGGTTCCACAACTACCTCTACCGCGAGCTGGGCCTGAACTACCTGTACAAGGCCTTCACCACCACGGACCTGCCCGCGGCCATCGGCGGGGTGCGGGCGCTCGGCATCCGGGGCTGCGCGATCTCGATGCCGTTCAAGGAGGCGGTGATCGACCTGATCGACGTGATGGAGCCGTCGGCGAGCGCGATCGACTCGGTGAACACGATCGTCAACGAGGACGGCGTGCTCCACGCCTACAACACCGACTACGCGGCCGTCGCCTCCCTGCTGGGCTCGCACGGCGTCGATCCGGCACTGCCCGTCGCGGTCCGCGGCTCGGGCGGGATGGCGAAGGCCGTGGTCGCGGCCCTGCGCGATCACGGCTGCACGGACGTGACGGTGGTAGCCCGCAACGCCGCGGCCGGTTCCGCGCTCGCGGGCCTCTACGGCTTCCGGCACGCGACCGCGGCGCCCGACGGTGCGCGCGTCCTCGTCAACGCGACGCCCGTCGGCATGGCGGGCGGCCCCGCGGCCGAGGACCTCTCCTTCCCGGCGGGCCTCGTCGCCGCGGCGGACACGGTCTTCGACGTGGTGGCGATGCCGCCCGAGACGCCGCTGGTGCGGGCCGGTCGGGCGGCGGGCGCGACGGTGATCACCGGCGCCGAGGTCATCGCGCTGCAGGCGGCGGAGCAGTTCGTGCTGTACACCGGCGTCCGCCCCGACCCCGAGCTGGTCCGGGTGGCGTCGGAGTACTCGCGCTCCTAGCCGCGCGGGTCGCCGGCGGCTACTCCGTGTCGATGTCGAGCCCGACGGGCTCCCACAACTCCACGGAACCGTCGTCGGCGCGCTCGCCGACGGTGAGGGCGCGCTGCAGCGTCAGCGGGTGCACGCCGCGCCGGTCCAGCGCCTGCACCACGACGGCCATCGCGGCGTCGGCGTCGGTCGCGAAGACGGACTCGCGGACCCGGACGAACTCCCAGCCGCACCGTCGGAGCTCGCGCTCGCGCTCGATGTCGGACCGGGCTTGCTCGGGCGTCGACGCGAAATCGGCGCTGTCGCATTCGACCGCGAGGCGGCCCTGCTCGCCCGTCACCACGAGGTCGATGGAGCGGTTGTTCACCACGACCTTCGGGTTGACGTGGTAACCCATGTCGCGCAGTCGCACGAAGACCTGCTGCTCGAAGAGGTTGTCGAAGGGCTCGACGCGACGGTCCGTCGGGACGTCGGGCGGCATCGGCTGCGCCACCTCGACGTCCGCGCGGGTCACGTACCGCAGCAGGGAGGCGCGCAGGTCGTTGGCCTTGAGGTCCTGCTCGTCGACGGAGGTGAAGAGCCACAGCTGGTCGCGGGCTCGCGAGGCGGCCACGTTGAACCGGCGCTGGAAGTCGCGGCCCGTGAGCGCGCGGAAGCGGTAGTCGGGTGCGACGACCATCGACAGCAGCATCACGTCGCGCTCGTCGCCCTGGAAGTCGGGCGGCGTGCCCACGCGCAGGCGGCGGGCGTCCCACTCGTCGGGGTCGATGCTCTCGCGCAGCCGCCGGTACAGCTCGTCGACCTGCCCCTGGCCCTGCAGCGCGATGACGCCGAAGGTGCGCCCGGCGTACAGCGGGTCGGCGAAGCATCGGACCAGCTGGTCGACGACGGCCTGCGCCTCCGTCGGGTTACTGATCCGCGCGCCCTCGCCCACGACCTTCGCCTTCGGCACGTGCGTCACGCGCAGCGGGACGGGGCGGTCGGCGCCGTAGTGCCGCACCGGGATCAGCGGCGCATCGCTGTAGAACTGGCGTGAGGAGAAGTCGATGATCTCCGGCATGCACCGGAAGTGCTCGCGCAGCCGCACCGTGTGCCCGAAGCGCGTGCGCAGCAGCGTGAACAGGCTGGACCTCGGGGTCAGCGAGTCGCGCAGGTAGGGCGGGATGTCGGGGAGCCGAGCATCGAGCCGGGCGAAGACGTCGTCGAGGCTGACACCGGTGAACGACGAGGGCGCGCACTGGTTCTCGTCGCCGACGACGATGACGCGCGGCGCGAGCCAGAGCAGGAACGAACTGGTGATGTCGGCCTGGCTGGCCTCGTCGACGATGACGACGTCGAAGGCGTTGCGCTCCGGGGAGATCGAGGCGACGACCTGCGAGATCGGCATGATCCATGCGGGCACGGCGGACTGCGCCTGGCGCATCGCCTCGCGGGCCGCGACGCGGAAGCGCTCGGCGTGCCTGCCGGAGCCGCGCCCGATCGACGAGACGTGGTCGCGATACGCGTGCAGCGCCTGGATCTCGTCGAAGGTCATGCGACGCAAGCACTGCCGCCACGCGCTCGCGGTCGCGATGCGGGTGGTGTAGTGCGCGACGTCCTGTTCGGCGGCCTGCAGGTCGGCCTCGAGCTGCGCGTCGTCGCCGGGGTGCACGCGCCCGGCGGCCCAGGTGACGGCGCGGCGCCACGACCAGGCCGCGGCGAGCTCCGGCACGCGGACGTCCCAGACGGGGTCGTCGGCGGTGCGGGCGACGAGGTCGAACAGCGCGGGCGCCTTGGTCCGCAGGCGCAGCGCGAGCAGGTCCAGCGCCCCGCGGTCGTCGCGCTCGGCGCGGGCGGCGTCCCACGCGCGGCGGGCGTCGCGGATCGCGGCGTACTTGTACCCGCGCAGGGCGGCGACCATCGCGTCGCCCTCGGGCGACGGCCCGCGCTCCACCATCTCCTGCACCTGCACCCGGACGGCGTCGAGCCGGCTGTGCGCGTCGCGGGCTCCGGCGGCCGCGGAGATCGCGATCACCTGGCGCGCCGTGCGGTCCGTCTCGGCGAGGTCCTTGGGCCGCGGGGCGTGCTCGGAGAGCGCCTGCATGGCGTCCACGAGCCGGTCGCGCTCGGCGACGAGCCGGACGACGGTCCGCGCGCGCAGGAGCTGGTCGGCGGCCTGGCTGAGTCGCTCGCTGCGGCCGCGGGTGGCGGTGCGGCCCGACGGATCGGTCGCCGGGGCCTCGAGCCCCAGCGCGCGGAGCACATCGCCCACGCGGCCGATGACGTCCTCGACCTTGAGGTGCTGCGCGGCGGCCCGCAGGTGCGCCTTGTCCGCCCCGTCGACGCCGTCGACGATGATGCCGAGGCCGGTCTCCTCGAACTGCTTCTGCTCGGGCTTGCGGAACCTCTTGCGCGGCTCGTTGCCCAGCGCGAGGTGCCGCGCGTAGTCGTCGATCGCGGCGCGGTCGTTGGCGTCCGGGGTGTCGCTGAGCTCGACGACGACGCCCTCGAGCTCGCCGTCGGCGTTGCGCGCGGTGGCGATCTGCTCCTCCAGGCCGTTGAGCCGGGCGGCGAGGTGCGCGCGGTCGCCGATGAGCATGTCCTCGGCCAACAGCTGCGCCGACGGCGGGTAGCGGCGCACCCGGTCCACGAGCTCGTGGATCAGGTCGGCGCGCGCGCGGATCACGGCGAGCTTCTCGGCGTCCACGCCGCCGAGCACGTGCGTCAGGGCACCGCTGTCCGCGCCCGCGAGCGGGGAGTCGGCCAGGGTCGCGCACAGCGCCTCGAGCTCGTCGGCGTCGGGCACCTCGGAGAGGTCCGGCAGGTTGTGCGCGAGGCGCCGCGAGAAGACCTCGTCGTTGCGGCGCAGCAGGGCCACAAGACGGTCGAAGTCGCGGGTGTCGAGCGGGGGCACGGCGCCGTCGACGGGGCCCGGCAGCCAGGAGTACTTCTCGGCGTCCCGGCGGACCTGCGCGACGATCTCGGCCGGCTTGCCGGTGTACGCCGAGGCCAGCCAGTCGGAGTCCTCGCTCTCGGCGGTGCGCAGCGCCCACACCTCGCGGACCAGCTCCTCGCGCCGCTCGATCGCCCGGTCCCGCTTGGCGCGCAGGTCGCGGATCTCGGCGTCGGCGAGGGCCTCGGAGTAGGTGGACTTGCGCGTCGCGATCTCGGTGACCGACGCGGCGAGCGAGGCCGAGCCGTCCTTGGTGACGTCGGTGACGGAGACGACGAGCTGGCGCACCTCCGGCGGCAGCTTCTCCTCGAGGACGGCGAGCGCCTGCGCCTTCTCGGAGACGACCAGCACCCGCTGCCCCTTGGCCAGCAGCGCGGCCAGCAGGTTCGCGATGGTGTGGGTCTTGCCGGTGCCGGGCGGCCCCTCGACCACGACGCCGGAGTCGGCGCCCATGTGCGCCAGGATGTCGCGCTGCTCGACGTTGGACGGCAGCACGTAGTACGCCTCGTCCAACAGCTCGAGCGGGCTCATGGCCCCGTCGGCGGCGAGCTGCCGGATCCGCTCCTCCGAGCTGACGCCCTCCACGAGCTGCGCGAGTCCGATCGGCACGTCCCGCTCGGGGTCGGCGACGTCGGCCTTCATCGCGTCGTAGAAGCCCAGCAGCGGCGCGGAGCCGCGGGTGCGGAGCACGAGGGCGGGCGCGAACTCGACGTGCGCTCCCCCGTCCTTCGCCGCAGCACCGAGCCACCTGTCGGTGAACTCCTGGCACGCGGGGTCGAGCACGGTGCGGGCGTTCTCCCGCAGCTCGGTCTGCAGCTCGGCGGAGCCGGAGAGGTCGAACGACGGGAGCCCCGCGAGGAGCAGCGAGTCCTCGACGCGCGGCACGGAGTCGCGCGGGAGCACCACCGTCAGCCGCTTGCCGCGCCGGTCGCGCTCGAGCAGCACGGGCTGCGTGAGTAGATGCGCGCGAATGGCGGTGTCGCCGTCGCGGGCGGTGAGCAGGCCGGAGGCCAGCACCAGCTCGACGGACTCGGGGTGATCGGTCAGTTCGTCGAAGACGCGCAGCAGCCGCGAGTGCGGCGAATCCGGGGCGTCGTCGCGCGGCACCGTGAAGATCGTGGCGCCGGGCTTCGCGTCGGCGTCCCAGCTGTCGGTCAGCGCGCCGTCACCGGTGAGCGGCAGCACCGCCAGGTGATCGTCGAGGTCCCGCGTCACCACGGACCGCGAGCGGATCAGCTCGTCCAGGTACTGCAGCAGGCGGACGACGCGATCCCGACGGCCACCGGGGCCGTCGCCCTGGTCACCGGCGGCGGTCATGCGCTCCTCGAGTCTCTCGGGTCGGCGGCAGCCGACAGTCGGCGCGCCCGGTTCGAGCTACACCTTGACTAAAGGTTAATACATCTGTGAGCAAACGCCGACCGGGTCGTCAGCGCTTGCGGCCCGCCCGGAACCGCTGCTTGCCCGCGGCGGGCCGGCCCGACGGTGCGCCGGGGTCCCGCTCGAGGTTGATCAGCTGTCCCGAGATGCGGGTGCGCTCCAGCGCGTCGAAGACGTCGCGATCCAGATCGTCCGGGAGCTCGACGATGCTGTGGTCCGGCCGGATGCTGATGTGCCCGAAGTCGCTCCGGCGCAGCCCGCCCTCGTTGGCGATGGCGCCCACGATCTGCGACGGGGTGGCGTGCTGCCGCTTCCCCACCGCGATCCGGTACGGCACCATCGGGCGGCCCGTCTTGCGATGCGTCGACGGTTCGCGGTCGCGATCCCGGTCGCGCCCCCGCGCGGGGCGGCCGTCGCGGTCGCCGAAGTCGCGGTCCTTCCGGTCGCGGGCGTTGCGCTCGCGCTCGGGCGGATCGGGCTTGAGCAGGAACGAGGCACCGTCGCGCGACTGCAGCGCGAGCGCCGCGGCCACGTCGACCAGGGGCACGTCGTTGGCGCCCACGTAGTCCTCGATCAAGCGGCGGAACATCTGCAGGTGATCGTTGGTGAGGTTCTCGGTGATCGACTCGCCGAACTTCTCGACGCGGTGCGCGTTGACGTCCTCGACCGACGGCAGCCCGATCTCGGTGAGCGGCTGACGGGTGGCCTTCTCGATGGCGCGCAGCAGGTGCCGCTCGCGCGGGGTGACGAAGAGCAGCGCGTCGCCCTTGCGGCCGGCGCGGCCGGTGCGGCCGATGCGGTGCACGTAGGACTCGGTGTCGTGCGGGATGTCGTAGTTCACGACGTGGCTGATCCGCTCGACGTCGAGGCCGCGGGCGGCGACGTCCGTCGCGACGAGGATGTCGATCTTGCCCTCTTTGAGCTGGCCGATCGTGCGCTCGCGCTGGGCCTGCACGATGTCGCCGTTGATCGCGGCGGCGGCGTGGCCGCGGGCCCGCAGCTTCTCCGCGAGCTCCTCGGTGGCCGACTTGGTGCGGACGAAGATGATCATCCCGTCGAACTCCTCCACCTCGAGGAGGCGGGTGAGCGCGTCGAGCTTGCGCTGGTGCGCGACCTGCAGGTAGCGCTGCGTGATGTTCGACGCCGTCGCGGTCTTGGCCTTGACGGTGACCTCGACCGGGTCGTGCAGGTACTTCTTGGAGATCTTGCGGATCGCCGGCGGCATCGTCGCCGAGAACAGCGCGACCTGCTTGAACTCCGGGGTGTCGGCGAGGATCCGCTCGACGTCCTCCTGGAAGCCCATGGTCAGCATCTCGTCGGCCTCGTCGAGCACCAGGAACTCGAGGTTCGACAGGTCGAGCGTGCCCTTGGAGAGGTGGTCGATCACGCGGCCCGGGGTGCCGACGATGATCTGCGCGCCGCGGCGCAGGCCCGAGAGCTGCACGCCGTAGCTCTGGCCGCCGTAGATGGGCAGCACGGTGATGGTGGGCATGTGCACGGCGTACTTGCCGAAGGCCTCGGACACCTGCAGCGCGAGCTCGCGGGTCGGGGCCAGCACGAGCGCCTGGGGCTTGCGGCTCTCGCCGTCGATCTTCGACAGCACGGGCACGGCGAACGCGGCGGTCTTACCGGTGCCGGTCTGCGCGAGGCCCACGACGTCGCTGCCGGAGAGCAGCGGCGGGATGGTGGCGGCCTGGATCGGCGACGGATTCTCGTAGCCGACCTCGGCGAGGGCGCGCAGCACGCGCTCATCGATTCCGAGGTCGAGGAAGGTCACCGGTTCGGCTTCGTTCTCCGGAGCCTGCACGTCATCGACGACGGCGGCGGGGGCGGTGCGCTCAGCACCGAATTCATCAGACATTGTTTCCCCAGCATATGCGGTATCCGCCGCGCACGCGAAACACTATCGGAATCGGACATCCTCCGATAGGTTGTGCTCATTCCACTATCTGTATGAGGAGATGAAGTTGCGCATCGAGTCCACGGAACCGACCCGGACCCACGCACCATCGGACAATCTGACCACCCGGGTCCGCGATCTCGCCGCGTCCGCACCGTCGACGGAACTGTTCCTGCGCCCCTCGGGCGCCGGCTGGTCGCCGGTCACCGCTGCGCAGTTCAACGAGCAGATCACCGCGGTCGGCAAGGGCCTCATGGCCCGCGGCGTGGAGGCCGGAACGCGGATCGCGATCATGAGCCCGACGCGCTACGAGTGGGCGCTCCTCGACTACGCGAACTGGTCCGTCGGCGGCTCGACGGTGGCGGTGTACGAGTCCAACTCGGCCGCGCAGGTCGAGCACATCCTCACGGACTCCGCGTCGATCGCGCTCATCACCGACACCCGCGGCACCGCCGACCGGATCGCCGAGGGCGTGCCCGCGGCCGCGCAGGTGTGGGTCATCGACGAGGGCCTCGTCGACGCCCTGGTGGCCGACGGTGCCGGAATCTCGGACGAGGACTACCTCGCCCGCGCGACCGCCGTCGAGGCCGCCGCCGAGGCGACGCTGGTCTACACCTCCGGCACCACCGGCAAGCCGAAGGGCGTCGTGCTCACGCACGACAACCTGCTCAGCGAGTACGACGCGATCCACGAGGGCCTCGACAAGATGGCCGGGAAGAACGCCAGCACGGTGATGTTCCTGCCGCTGGCCCACATCTTCGCCCGCGCGATCTCGGTGGCCGCCGTGCAGCACTCGATCCGGGTGGCGCACACCGCCGACCTGTCGAACCTCACCGGCCTGTTCGGCGAGCTCAAGCCGACCTACATCCTCAGCGTGCCCCGGGTGTTCGAGAAGGTCTACAACACGATGAGCGCCAAGGCCGAGGAGGGCGGCAAGGGCAAGATCTTCAACGCCGCCGTCGAGACGGCGATCGAGTTCAGCAAGGCGCGGGACACCGGCGGCGCGGGGCTCGTGCTCAAGCTCAAGCACGCGCTGTTCGACAAGCTCGTCTACTCGAAGCTGCGCGAGGCGCTCGGCGGCGAGTGCGACTGCGCCGTCTCCGGCGGCGCGCCGCTGGGCGCGCGCCTGGGCCACTTCTTCCGCGGCGCCGGCGTCACCGTCTACGAGGGCTACGGCCTCTCCGAGACCAGCGCGGCCATCACCTGCAACACCCCGACCGAGCAGCGGGTCGGCACCGTCGGCCGCCCGGTCCCCGGCAACGAGGTCGCGATCGCCGAGGACGGCGAGATCCTGCTGCGCGGCCCGGTCGTCTTCGGCGGCTACTGGGGCCTGCCCGAGGCGAACGCCGAGGCGCTGCAGGACGGCTGGTTCCACACGGGCGACCTCGGCTCCCTCGACGCCGACGGCTACCTGTCGATCACCGGCCGCAAGAAGGAGATCCTGGTCACCGCGGCGGGCAAGAACGTCGCGCCCGCGCAGACCGAGGACGCGCTGCGCCAGCATCCGCTCGTCTCGCAGGCGATGCTCGTCGGCGACAAGCAGCCCTTCGTCGGCGCGCTCATCACCCTCGACCAGGAGGCGCTGCCGGGCTGGCTCTCGGCGCACGGCCTGCCCGCGGAGATGACGCTCGAGGAGGCCGCCGCGAACGAGACCCTGCTCGCCGAGATCGCCTCCGCCGTGGCGACCGCGAACGCGCTGGTCTCCAAGGCCGAGCAGGTGAAGAAGTGGAGCGTGCTCACCACCGACTTCACCATCGAGGGCGGCGAGCTCACCCCGACGCTCAAGGTCAAGCGCAACGTCGTGATGGACAAGTACGGCGACGAGGTCGACGCGATCTACGCCTGATCCCGTACGACGAACGCCGCCCGCTTCCCTTCCGGGGATCGGGCGGCGTTCGTCGTTGCGGCGGTCAGAGATCGAACTGCGCGCGGATCTCGTCCGAGTTCTTCTTCTCGAAGTAGAAGCCGAGCAGCGGGATGGTACCGGCGAGCAGCGTCAGCAGGAAGCGGGGCGCGGGCCAGCGCACCTTGACGCCCAGGTCCACCGTGAGGATGAGGTAGACGAAGTAGCCCCAGCCGTGGATGACCGCGATGACGCCGAGCCAGCCCGGGATCGGCCAATCGAAGGCCGGCGCCAGCAGGTACTTGTAGATCATCTCGGCGCAGAGGATGAGCAGGAAGTAGCCGGTGAAGTTCGCCATGAAGCGGTAGCGCTTGAGCGCGCCGCCCACCTGGTCGCGGCGCTTGGCCGCCAGCTTCTCCGCCGTCGGCGCGGGTGCGTCGGTCACTTCTTCTCCTCGGTCTGCTCGCTCCCCGCCAGTTCGGCGAGGAGCCTGTTGTACTCGTCGTGCGCCGGGTCGTCCGGCGCGGCGTCCGGGGCCGACGGTGCCGTGGCCCGGCTGGGCAGGAAGCCCTCGGGGATCGCGGTCAGGGCGGCGGCGGACGCGGCCGCGGGACGCGGCGCGGCGACGGTCCGCGCGACGGACGCCGGCGCCTCGGGCTCCGTGTCGGTCTCTCCCCCGGCGGCGAGCCTGTCCTGCAGCTCCGCCTCGTCCTCGAGTTGGACGAACCGGCGGTAGCCCCAGACGGCCGCGACGGCGAAGAGCGGCCACTGCAGGGCGTAGCCGAGGTTGCGCGCGGAGCCCGCGGTGGACTCGAAGCGCCCCCACTGCCACCAGCCGAGCGCCAGGAACGCCGCGGCGGCGACCACCACGAACGCGATCAGCGCGGGGCGATGGCGACGACGATTCACGACCTCGACGGTACCCGTCAACCCGCCGGTGTCCGAATGCCGGTATCGTGACCTGCACCGCAGCGGGATCCTCCGCTGCCGCATGCGCCCGTGGCGGAATTGGCAGACGCGCTGGATTTAGGTTCCAGTACCTCCGGGTGTGGGAGTTCAAGTCTCCCCGGGCGCACCCGTGCAATCAGTTCCCGGGCGACGGCGCACCGTCCGCGGGCGGCGCGGGCCGGCCCTGCGCCGGAGGCGCCGGAGCCTCCGCGGCCCGAGAAGCGTTCAGTAGCGCCGAGTCGCCGCCCGAGTCGGTCACCTGCCAGCCCTTGTCCTTGTCCAAGGTCACCGTCCACAGGTTCAACGACACGTACCCGCCGTCGGGGTGCTGAATGTTGGACACGTCCGTCTTGACGTAGGCATTCACCTTGTAGATCGGACCGGATTGCGAGGTCACGACGGTGTCCGAGACCGTCGCCGTCGACGCCCACTGGAGCGGCACGAGCAACTGCGTCATCGCACCGCCCGCGGCGTCCATCTTGGCCTTCAACTCCGGCGACACGCCTTTCACCAGGGATGCGCGCCAGGGGCCGAGGTCGCGGAAGTCCATGGCCGCGGCACCTGCGGCGTACTCCCCCGCGACCTTCTCCGCTTGCGACCGATCGGCCTGCGCGTTCGTCACCGACGACAATTCGTTGCGCGTGTCGAGGAACAGATAGCCGACGATCCCGATCGCGGCCACCACCGCGATCACGGCGACGGTCGCGACCACGGTGGTGACGGTCGAGCCCGCCGGCGACGCGAGACCGCGACGCCCGCTCGTGTCGGACCTCTCCCCCTCGATGTCATCGTCCTCGACGGCGGGCTTCGCGGCGGGCTCCTTCGCAGGCGGAGCCGCTTCTGCCTCCGTCGGTGCATCCTCGGGCCCTGCGTGCTCGACGACCGCATCCTCCGCTGCCGCATCGTCGGTCGTCGTGGCCTTCTCGTCCGGCGCGTGATCTGTCACGAGTGTCGTACACCAATCGGTCGTTCCTTCAGCCGCTGACGGCTGCGCTGACAGATCCCGACCATACAAGGTTGCTAGTTACCTCACCTACATTTCGGACACTTCGCTTCGCTTCGGCAAAGAATGAGCCAGGCGCTCGACCACCTCGACTTCTTCGCGCACGCGTCAGATCGCCACATAGGTAAGGTTTACCTATGTTTCTTACCCACGTCGCGGCCGTCGCGCTCCCCCTGCTGCTCGTCCCGACCATCGCGTTGTTCGCGTGCGCCGCGTTCGGTCAGGCCGCACTCGCGGACGACTACCCCGACGACGTACGTGCCCTCATGCCCGAGTTCACGCCTGCCGAGCGGCGACGGGGAACGGTGCTCGCCACCGTCTTCCTCGTCTCGCTCCTCGCGGCGACGTTCGTCGCCACCTTGACCTGGATCGCCGGCACACACGCCTCGGGCTTCGCCCAGGCCTACGGAATGGCCTTCGCCACGCTGGTCGCGTTCTGCCTGATCGACCTGGTGATCGTCGACTGGATCGTCCTGTGCTGGTGGCGGCCGTCCTGGATCGTCGTCCGCGGGACCGAGGAGGCCGGGGGTGGGGGCGACTACCTGTTCCACGTCCGCGAGCAACTGAGTCGGAAGGGGCTGGCCGCGATGTTCGGGCTCCCCCTCGTCATCGCCGGGGCCGCAACGGCCACCCACGCCCTGCTCTAGCTGCGCAAGGAGCGCAGTCGGTCAGCTCATGCTCCACATCAGCAGCACGGCGAGCAGCCCTCCGGCGATCCACGGCCATCTGCGTCTGCGTTTCGGCGCAGTTCCGTGCTCGTCCGTCATCTCCCCTGTCTACCAGGCATCGGCGCTCACCGCCGCGCCGCCGAGACGGGCCCACGCCTCACCGCCCGGCGCGGCACCTATCTCCGCCCGCGGATATCACACCTCCCGCCAATCACCGGCGGAGAAAGGACGACGGGGGATGCCGTTCCGAGCGATCCCCTCGCCGATTCTCATGAAGGAAACTCCAGGCGGCACCGGGTTTTCCCGCGGCGGGGGCTCCGTCGTCTGTGAATGCCTGTGAAATCTCTTCGCCGGAGCTCAGATTCGCGACGCTACGTTCGACGGAGTGGCTCGGACCGCCCACCGGCGGCCACCGAGCGACGACGAAGGGAGAACACCATGCTCACCAAGTGGAAGATCGCCGCGACCGCCGGCGCCGCCGGCGCCCTCGCCCTGGCACCCGCCGCCATGGCCCAAGCGGCACCGTCCGACCCCGTCCCCGGGACGAACTGCACCGTGGCCCAGGTCGAACGCGCGCTGGTCGCCGTCGCGCCCGAGGCGGCGACGATGGTGAACCAGGTCCCCGGCGGCCGCGCCGAGGCCGAACGGATCCTGACCCTGCCGCCCGCCGAGCGCACCGCCCGGATCCACGAGCTCGGCCGACAGAACCCGCAGCTCGCGGCCTACTACACCCAGAATCAGGGGAAGATCAACCAGACGATCGGCGTCGTGGCGTCGACCTGTTCGCAGTACTGATCGCCCCTCGCAGCACCGAAGGCGCCGACTCCCCCGGGTCGGCGCCTTCGCCGCGAGTGCGGGCATCAGGAGATCGGGATCTCCTTGATCTTCGAATCCGGCTTGCCGGCCGTCTTGCAGTAGACGACCGCCTGCTGCTGCAGGCCCGTGATCACCAGCGCGGAGGGCTCGTCGCCGTGCTTGTCCTTGTACAGCTTCGTGACCTGCTCGCGCTGGTCCGCGTCGGACATCTTCTGGTAGTTCTCGCAGGTGGTGTCGCCGCCCTGCTTCGTGCAGCCCGTCAGCGTGAGCGCGGCGACGGCGAGCACGGCCGCACCGAGGCGGATTCCGTTCGTGGGCTTCGACATGGGGCACCTTCCGGCTGGATGACGGGACTGGACGAACCCTACCCATGCGCCGGCCGGGTCAATCGACGCAGGGGATCTCGCCGCCGCGCAGCGTGGTACCGGCGTCCGGAACGGGCCCCGCGGCGGCGGTCGTCGGCACCGTCGTCGTGCCCGGCGCGCGGGGCGCGGTGAAGCCCACGGGTTTCGGCGCCGGCGTCGCGCCGGAGCCGTCCGCGCCGTCCGAGGACTCGTCGGCGTCGTCCGGTTCGGGAACGGACTGCCCGAACGCTTTCTGGACCTGCGCGCGAACGGCCTTCGGGTCCACCAGGTTCACGGCCTGCTGGTCGATCATGTCGTACCCGAGCACGGGCAGCGTGGTGAAGGTCAGATTGGTACCCGCGATCTGCCCGGCCTGCTGCGCGAACTCCTGCAGGTCCCAGCCGTCGGAGACGACGACGTCCTTCTGCGCCACCGCGATCAGCGACTGCAGCTTGCGGACGTCGCCGAAGACGCCCTGCTTCTGCAGCTGCACCATCACGCCGGCGATGAAGGCCTGCTGCCGGTGCGTGCGGTCGAGGTCGCCGTCGGCGAGACCGTGCCGCTGCCGGACGAAGGCCAGGGACTGCGCGGCGTTCAGCTTCTGCCGCCCGGCGGGGAACGCGGCGCCGGAGTAGCTGTCGCGCACGGGGTTGTTGAGGCACACCTCGACGCCGCCCAGGGTCTGCGCGAGGTCGTAGAAGCCGACGAGGCTGACCTCCGCGAAGTGGTCGATGGGGACGCCCACGAGCCGCCCGACGGTGGCGATGGTGGCCGCGCGCGCCGACTCGCGCGCCTTGCTCTCGAGTTCCTTCCGGTCGGAGACGCCCGTCGCGGCCAGCTGGTCCTCGACCTCGGCCTTCCGGGTGCCGTAGGCCTCCTTGATCTTCCCCTTCTTCTTCGACTCCACGCCGACGAAGGTCACGTAGTCGTCGCGCGGGATCGAGAAGGCGGTCACCTTCTTCCCGTCCGCGGGCACGTGCAGGAGGATCAGGGTGTTGGTGTTGTAGCCACCGTTGTCACTGGTACCGGCGTGCAGCTGCTCCAGCACGTCCGCCGGCAGCGGGTCGCCGTTCTGGTCCCGACGGGTGTCCAGGCCCATCAGCAGGATGTTCTTCGCGCCGCCCGTGGACTTCGCGACCTTCGCCTCGGCGAGCGCGCGGGAGACGTTGAAGCCCCCGATCACCAGATTGGTGCTCCACCAGACGGTTCCGGTGACGGCGAGCACGACGGCGGACAACAGCGCGATGGCCACGCGGCCACCCCGCGCTCCCGACGGTCTGCGCTTCACGCGGCGACATTACCGCGCGGACCGCCCCTATTCGGGGACGCGCGCCGCGAGCGCCCGCAACGGTTCCACCAGCTGGGCGAGCGCCCGCGCGCGGTGGCTGATCGCGTTCTTCTCCTCCGCCGTGAGCTCGGCGGCGGTGCGGTCCGAGCCCTCCGGCAGGAAGACGGGGTCGTAACCGAATCCGCCCTCCCCGCGGGCCTCCCGCAGGACGGTGCCCGGCCAGGTGCCGCGCACCGTCAGCTCGCCGCTGCCGTCCACGAGCGCGCAGGCCGAGACGAACTCCGCGCCGCGCCGCTCGTCCGGGGTGTCGGAGATCTGCGCGAGCAGGAGCGCGGTGTTCGCCGGATCGTCGCCGTGGCGGCCGGACCACCGCGCCGACAGCACTCCGGGCATGCCGTTCAGCGCGTCGACGCAGATCCCGGAATCGTCCGCGAGACACGGCAGTCCGGTCCGCTCGAAGCCCTGCCGCGCCTTGATCAGCGCGTTGCCCTCGAACGACGGTGCGTCCTCCGGCAACTCCTCGAAGTCCGCGACCTCGTCGAGCCCGACGACCTCCAGGCCGACGATGCCCGCGTCCGCGACGACCTGCCGCAGTT
Source organism: Tsukamurella tyrosinosolvens (assembly GCF_900104775.1). Lineage (NCBI taxonomy): Bacteria > Bacillati > Actinomycetota > Actinomycetes > Mycobacteriales > Tsukamurellaceae > Tsukamurella > Tsukamurella tyrosinosolvens. The sequence goes on along the minus strand of NZ_FNSA01000003.1, from coordinate 1,404,850 downwards.
CGCGGAGCTTCTTCGCGTTCCGGGAGGCGAGGAGGAGCCGCACGGTCACTGCCCGAACTTCTTCTTCTGTTCGCCCTCGAACTCCGGCAGCACGCCGGGGTACGGCGCCGCGAGCGCCTCCTTCTGCACGGCGAAGAGCTTCTCGGTGCCGGCGATCGCGGAGTCGAGCATCCAGTCGAGCGTCGTCCGGGCGAAGGTGGCGCCCTCGCCGGTGCCCTGCACCTCGACGAGCGTGCCGGTGTCGGTGGCGACGACGTTCATGTCGACCTCGGCGCGGGAATCCTCCTCGTACGGCAGGTCGAGCCGGACCCGGCCGTCGACCACGCCCACCGAGACGGCGGCGATGGCGCACGAGATGGGCTGCGGGTCGGTCAGTTTGCCCGCGGCGCCGAGGTAGGTGACGGCGTCGCACAGCGCGACGTAGGCGCCGGTGATCGACGCCGTGCGGGTGCCGCCGTCGGCCTGCAGCACGTCGCAGTCGAGGGCGATGGTGTTCTCGCCCAGGGCCGCGAGGTCGATGCACGCGCGCAGCGACCGGCCGATGAGGCGGGAGATCTCGTGGGTGCGGCCGCCGACCTTGCCCTTGGTGGACTCGCGGCGGCTGCGCTCGTGCGTGGCGCCGGGCAGCATCGAGTACTCGGCGGTCAGCCAGCCCTGGCCGGAGCCGCGGCGCCACCCGGGCACCCCAAGCTCGACGCTCGCGGTGCACAGCACCTTGGTGTTGCCGAACTCCACCAGCACCGAGCCCGCGGGGTTCTGCGTGAATCCCCGGGTGATGGTCACGGGGCGGAGTTCGTCGTCGGCCCTGCCGTCTGCGCGTCTGCTCACGCGCCCAGCCTATCGCCTCCCGGTTGCGGCGGCGCTACAGCTCGAAGACGTCGCCGCCCGTGACCGCGTGGACCGGACCGTCGTAGACGGAGCGGGCCTCGGCGAGCACCGCCTCGCGGGAGGTCCACGGCGGGATGTGAGTGAGCAGCAGCCGCCCGACCCCCGCATCGGCGGCGGCCTGGCCGGCCTCGACGCCCGAGAGGTGTACGCCGAGCGGGCGGTTCGCGGGGTCGTGCGTCCAGCTGGCCTCGGCGAGCATCACGTCGGCGCCGCGGGCGAGCTCGACGAGGTTGTCGCACACGCCGGTGTCGCCGGTGTAGGCGAGCACCTTTCCGCTGGGTGCGGTGATCCGCAGGCCGTGCGACTCCGGCGGGTGGAACATGCGGAAGGGACGCACGGTGAACCCACCGACGGCGTGGTCCTCGCCCTCCTCCCACGCGGAGAAGTCGAACGTGTCGGAGATGTCGTCGAGCATCGCCGCCGTCTCGGCCGAGGCGCGCCCCAACCGCTCCGGAGTGTCCGCGGGCCCCATCAGGCGGGCCCGGCCGACCGCGGGCTCGGGGTGGTAGCGGCGCCAGACGAGCAGCGACGGCACGTCGAGGCAGTGGTCGGCGTGCAGGTGCGAGAGCATCACCGTGACGGTGTTGGGGTCCACTCGCTGTTGCAACTCCCCGAGCACCCCGGGACCGAAATCCATGACGACCGGATCGTGCCCGTCCACCTCCAAGAGGTATCCCGAGCAGGCCGCCCGAGGACCGCCGACGCTGCCGGAACACCCGAGGATGGTGAGACGCATGAAGCACATGCTGCCAGATCCGCGATCCTCACGAGGCAATCGCGCCGACCTCACGCGAATTGCCAGGTCCGGACTCGGTGCGGGCGCGGCGCCCCAGCAGCACCGCCGCGAGCACCCCGCCCACGGCGCCCCACAGGTGCGCCTGCCACGAGACGCCGGGCTGACCGGGCAGAACGCCCCACAGCATGCCGCCGTACAGCACCATCAGCGTCACGCCGACGATGATGTCGAGCGGCTTGCGGGTGAACAACCCGCGTAGTGCCAGGTATGTCATCCAGCCGAACAGAACTCCGGACAGCCCGATCACCACCGTGTTCGTGCCGCCGGTGAGCCAGACGCCGACGCCGGAGACCAGCCAGATGATCGCGGTCGCGAGCAGGAACCGCCCGGCGCCGGCGATCAGGCCGAGGAAGCCGAGGATCAGCGCGGGAACGCTGTTGGCCGCCAGGTGCTCCCAACCGCCGTGCAGCAGCGGGGCGGCGGCGATCCCGCGCACCGCGTCAGAACCCACGCGCGGGTGGATGCCCCACTGGTCCAGGGAGTTGCCGGCGACGGCGTCGACGACCTCGATCCCCCACAGCGCGGCGATGAAGACGGCGACGACGATCGCGGACCGTCCGGCCGTGCTCCCGGCGACCCGCCGCAGGGCCGAGCGCTCGTCCTTGATGGGAACCGTCATGGCGACCTCCTCGCGCGAGCGGAGGCGGTGCCGAACTCACGCCCAGAGCTGGCCGTCGAGGGCCTCCTCCGCATCTTCCAACGTACCGTCGTACGCGCCGGTCGACAGATACTTCCATCCCGCATCGGCGACGACGAAGGCCACGTCCGCCCGCTCCCCCGCGGCCAGTGCCTTGTTCGCGACCCCGAGCGCGGCGTGCAGCACCCCGCCGGTGGAGACGCCGGCGAAGATCCCCTCGTCGTCGATGAGCTGGCGCATCCGTCGCACCGCGTCGTACGAGCCCACCGAGAACCGGCGGGTGAGGACGGCCTCGTCGTAGAGCTCGGGGACGAAGCCCTCGTCGAGGTTGCGGAGTCCGTAGACCAGCTCGCCGTACCGCGGCTCCGCGGCGACGATCTGCACGCCCGGGACGTGTTCGCGCAGGTAGCGGCCGGTCCCCATGAGCGTGCCCGTGGTGCCCAGACCGGCGACGAAGTGCGTGATCTCGGGCAGGTCGGCCAGCAGCTCCGGGCCGGTGCCGGTGTAGTGCGCACGGGCGTTCGCCGGGTTGCCGTACTGGTAGAGCATCACCCAGTCGGGGTGCTCGGCGGCGAGCTTCTTCGCCTCGGCGACGGCGCGGTTGGAGCCGCCCGCGGCGGGGCTGGAGATGATCTCGGCGCCGTACATCGTGAGCAGCTGGCGCCGCTCGGCGGAGGTGTTCTCGGGCATGACGCACACCAGCCGGTAGCCCTTGAGCTTCGCGGCCATGGCGAGGCTGATGCCGGTGTTGCCGGACGTGGGCTCGAGGATGGTGTCCCCCGGCCGTAGCCGGCCGTCGGCCTCGGCCTCCGTGATCATCCGCAGGGCCGGGCGGTCCTTGATCGACCCCGTCGGGTTGCGGTCCTCGAGCTTGGCCCACAGGCGCACGGGCGGCGCACCGTCGGCCCCCTCCCAGCGGGGCGACAGGCGCGGCAACCCGACCAGCGGCGTCCCGCCGAGCGAGTCGAGCAGCGAGTCGAACCTGGCCACTGTGCGCCTATCCGCCGGCCACCGCCGGCAACACCGTCACGGTGCCGCCGTCGGCGACGGGGGTCTCGAGGCCACCCGTGAACCGCACGTCCTCGTCGTCGACGTAGACGTTGACGAACCGGTGCAGCGCCCCGTCGGCGATGAGCCGGTCCCGGATCCCCGCGTGGCGGGTCTCGAGGTCGTCGATGACGGCGCCGAGCGTCGCGCCCTCGGCGGGGACGCGCTTCTGATCGCCGGTCAGCGGGCGCAGGATCGTCGGGATGGAGACGGTGACGGACATCAATCCTCCAGGATGTGGACGGGCTCTTCGGTGATCACGCCATCGACGATGGCGAAGCTGCGGACCTCGGCGTCGGGGCCGAGCTCGTCGCGGGTGGAGATCAGGACGTAGTGCGCGTTCGGCTCGGAGGCGAACTTCACGTCGGTGCGCGACGGGTAGGCCTCGGTGGCCGTGTGCGAGTGGTAGATCACCACCGGCTCCTCGTCGGCGTCGTCCATGCCGCGCCAGACGCGGAGCTGCTCGGCGGAGTCGAAGCGGTAGAACGTGGGCGAGCGCTCGGCGTTGAGCATCTCGATGAAGCGCTCGGGACGATCCGAGCCCTCGGGCCCGGCGATGACGCCGCACGCCTCGTCGGGGTGGTCGCGGCGCGCGTGCGCGATCATCTGCTCGACCAGGTCACGCCTGATCGTCAACCCTCCCTCGGGGCCCGGCTCGGTCATGTGCCGTGCAACCGCGCCCGGGCGCGGCCTATTCCGGCTCGCGGTCGAGCATCACCGAGACCAGCACGTCCAGCATCGCCGACAGCCAGTGGTAGACGTCGACGTGCCCGGCCCTCGCCGGATCCTCCGACGACGGCCCGTCGGGCAGGTCGGCGGTGATGCCGAGCAGCGTGCCGAGCGCGAGCCGCAGGTCGTTGATGCAGGTCAGCCAGTCCTGAGCCTCGGACTCGGTGAGGGTGACGGTGCCGGCCCGCTCGGGCAGCGTGGCGAGCACGGTCTGCGCCGCATCGCGCTTGGCGTCGATCACCTCGGGTTCGTTGAGGGACCGGAGCGCGCCGTTGAGGTCGCGCGCGAGCTCGCCCGACGGTGCCTCGGTCGCGCCCGGGGCGTTCGCGTCGGGGCGGTAGAAGTCGGGCAACAGGCGCTGCAGCACGGTCTCCGGCGGCGGCTCGGCGTGGCCGGTGCGCAGGCCCGTGAGCTCGGCGAGGTCGTCGTGCGGGGCGGAGTCCTCCCGCTCGTCGAAGAGTTCGACCAGGGAGCCGACGAGGGACCGGACGAGGCCGACCTCCTCCGGATCCATCTTCGAGACGAAGCGGACATCGCCGCGCACGCCTCGTTTGACCTGCCAGTTACGCACTCAGTCGTCTCGCTGCATCGTCGCCCACAGGCCGGCCGCATGCAGCTTGCGGACATCGGCCTCCACCTTGTCGCGGTCGCCCGTGGAGACCACGGCCTTCCCCTCGGTGTGCACCTGCATCATCAGTTCCTTGGCTTTGGCCGTGCTGAAGCCGAACAGCTTCCGCAGCACGAAGGTCACGTACGACATGAGGTTCACCGGATCGTCCCAGACGACGGTGACCCAGGGCTTGTCGATCGCATCGTCGGTCTTGCGCTCGAGGACCGCGGACGTACCGGGCTGGGCAGCAGTGGAACCTCCGCCCGGACCCCCGGCACTTCCCGGGGCCGCTGCGCTGCTGTCGGTCATGGTTCTAGGGTACCCAGTGTGACGGTAGATGAAAACGGGGCCGACGCCTCCTGGCGCAGCTCCGCCCTGCTCACGGATCAGTACGAGCTGACCATGCTGGCCGCGGCGCTGAAGGACGGCACGGCGCACCGTCCGTGCGTCTTCGAGGTCTTCGCGCGACGCCTGCCCGCCGGCCGCCGGTACGGCGTGGTGGCGGGCACCTCGCGGGTGCTCGACGAGCTCCGCCGCTTCCGCTTCGGGCCCGCCGAACTCGCCGTCGTCGAGCGCTTCCTGGACCCCGAGACCGTGGCCTGGCTCAGGGACTACCGGTTCACGGGCGAGATCGACGGCTACCGCGAGGGCGAGCTGTACTTCCCGGGTTCCCCGCTGCTGACGGTGCGCGCGACCTTCGCCGAGGGCGTGATCCTGGAGACCCTGATCCTCTCGATCCTCAACCACGACAGCGCGATCGCCTCCGCCGCCGCGCGCATGGTCTCCGCCGCCGCGGGGCGCCCGCTCATCGAGATGGGGTCGCGGCGCACGCACGAGCGCGCCGCCGTCGCGTCGGCCCGCGCCGCCTACCTCGCCGGCTTCGCGACCACGTCGAACATGGAGGCCGCCCGGACGTACGGCGTCCCGTCGGGCGGCACCGCGGCGCACGCCTTCACCCTCCTGCACACCGGCCCGGACGGTCCCGACGAGGAGGCGGCCTTCGCGGCGCAGGTCGCGGCGCAGGGCCCCGGCACGACGTTGCTGGTGGACACCTACGACATCACCGAGGGCGTGAACCGCGCCGTCCGCGCCGCCGGCCCGGAGCTCGGCGGCGTGCGGATCGACTCGGGCGACCTCGGCATCATCACCCGCCAGGTCCGCACGCAGCTCGACGACCTGGGCGCGACGAGGACGAAGATCGTGGTCTCGGGCGACCTCGACGAGTACGCCATCGGCGCGCTGCGCGCGGAGCCGATCGACGTCTACGGCGTGGGCACCTCACTCGTCACCGGTTCGGGGGCGCCCACCGCCGGGATGGTCTACAAGCTCGTCGAGGTCGACGGGCTGCCGGTCGCGAAGCGCAGCTCGCACAAGGAGACCCAGGGCGGCGAGAAGCGCGCCGTGCGGCTCGCACGGAGCACCGGCACCATCGTCGAGGAGCTTCTGCACCGGCCCGGGGCGACCCCGACGGTGCCCGCGCACCTCACCGCGACGCCGTTGCAGATCCCGCTGGTGCGGGGCGGCGAGCAGGTCGAGGGCCTGCCGGGGCTCGAGGACGCGCGGGCGCACCTGCGCGACGCGCTGGTGACGCTGCCGTGGGAGGGTCTGGGCCTGTCGAACGGCGAGCCGGCGATCCCGACCCGGTTGGAGGAGAAGCGATGACCGCACTGATCGTCGTCGACGTGCAGAACGACTTCTGCGAGGGCGGATCGCTGGCGGTCACCGGCGGCGCCCAGGTGGCGCGCCGCATCCACGACGACCTGCTGGAGTCCTACCCCGTGATCGTCGCGACCCGCGACTGGCACATCGACCCCGGCGCGCATTTCTCGGCCACGCCCGACTTCGTCGACTCCTGGCCTGTGCACTGCCGGGCGCGCACCGGCGGCGCCGAGTTCCACCCGAACCTGCGGCTGCCGCTGCGGGTGCCGGTGTTCAGCAAGGGCGCCTACTCGGCGGCGTACTCGGGCTTCGAGGCGCACGACGCCGACGGCGCCGCGCTCGCGGAATGGCTCGCGGCGCACCACGTCTCGTCGGTCGACGTGGTGGGCATCGCCACCGACTACTGCGTGCGCGCCACGGCGCTCGACGCCCTCGCCGCGGGCCTGACGGTCCGCGTGCTCGCGGACTACACCGCCGGCGTCGCCGAGGAGTCGACGCGCGCCGCGCTGGCGGAGTTCGCCGCCGCCGGGGTCACGGTGGCCTGAGCCGCACGCTCAACCGGGTCGTCGCGCGATCAGCGCCGAGAGCTCGGCGAGCAGCTCGTCGGGGTGTTCCATCGGCAGCGAGTGCGTCCCGTCGGGCCAGACGCGGACCGTCGCGTTCGGGAGGGCGCGGGCCCGCTCCGCGGCGGCGGTGGTGTCCGTGACGGCGCTCCGGCCGCCGAGGCCGACGAAGACGGGCATGGTCAGCCGGGCGAGCGCGGCGTCGTCGGGCTGCGCGGGCGTCGGGAGCGCGGCGCGGTACCCCGCCGCCCCCGCGTCGATCATGGCGCCGATCGGGCTGTTCGCGGTATCGGCCTCGGCGGCGCCGCCGATGGACGCGAGCCCCTTGCGCCGCCACGACTCGGGCAGGAAGGGCAGCGCCGACGGCAGCGTCGCGACGTACATCTGCCACCGCAGCCCGGCGAGGACGAGGATCGGCTCCCACAGCGTCAGCGTCGCGACCCGGTCGGGGTGCCGCGTCGCGAGATTCGCCGCGCTCCACGCGCCGAAGGAGTGCCCGACGAGATGCACCCGCCCCAGCCCGAGCGCCGTCATCGCCTCCACCAGCCAGGCCGCCTGATCCTCGGCGCCGGCCAGCGGCCGGTCCTGCACACTCATCCCCGCGTCGCCGAGCGCATCGACGGCGTAGACCTCCCGATCCCCCAGGCGCGCCAGCACGTCCGCCCACATCGGCACGCCGGACGACCGGCCCGGCACCAGGAGGACCGGCGCCTCGCCCGGCCGGGGAGCGCCAAACCGGTAGGCCCGGACGACGCCGAATCCGGTCCGCACGTCGCGGGTCTCGGCCGGGGCCGGAAGGTCGCGGAAGGCGCGGTCGTACCGCTCCAGGTACGCGGCGCGCGCGGCGGCCGACCGCCAGTACCCGACGGGGCTCGGGTCGCGCACCAGGTACGCGCCGACACCGGCGAGCACCGCCGCCGCGGCGAGTCCGATCGCGGCGACGCGGCGCATCCGTCGTCCCATGGCACACCTCCTTCGCAATGCATTCGCATTGTATCAATGTTTCAATGCACCCGCATTGCTATTATCGACGGGTGCCGAAACAGGTGGATCACGAGGAACGTCGCGCGGAGATCGACCGCGTCGTGTGGGCGATCATCGCCGAGCAGGGCGTCGCCGCCGTGACGCTGCGCGCGATCGCGGCGCGCGGCGGCATCTCGATGGGCCGCGTCCAGCACTACTTCCCCACCCGCGACGCGATCGTCCGGCACGCGCTGACGTCCTACCTGGCGCTGGCGGAGCAGGCCCATCCCGTCCCGGAGGACCCCCACGAGGCCCTGCTGATGCTCCTCACGCACGCGATCCCGCGCGACGGGGCCCAGCGTCTCGGCGCGAAGGTCTGGTACGCGTACCTCGCCGAGGCCGTCACCGACCCCGGCCTCCGTGCGATCGTCGACGAGACGCTGCGCGGCTCCGAGGATCTCGCGACGGAGCTGCTCGACGGGGATCGCGCCCGCGCCCGCACCCTCCTCGCCGCCGCGGACGGGCTCGCCTACCGCGCGCTGGTCGGCGTCCTCACCGCCGACGAGGCCGAGGCCGAGGTGCGCGAGCTCGCCGGCGTCAGCCCCGGACCCGGTTGAGGTAGTTGTAGACCGTGAACCGGGTGACCCCGAGCGCCTCCGCGACCGCCTCGGCCGACTTGCGGTAGGTGAACGCCCCGCGTTCCTCCAGCAGGCGCACCGCACGCTGCTTCTCGGCGCGGCCGAGCTCGCTCAACGGCGCGCCCAGCTCGTCGGCGACACTCGCGAGCAGCGAATCCAGATCGCCCGCGGGCGCATCGGCGACGGGCAGGCGCACGCCCGCAACGGTCTCCCCGTCCCACTCCAGCGGCACGTCGCCGCGGCGCAGCGCGTCCGGCGTCACGATCTCCGCGTCCAGGCGGGCGACGAGCGCGCGAACCGCCTCGACCAGCGGATGGTCGAGGCCCGAACCCGGCGCCGACTCAGCCATCGGCGCGATCGATCTGCACCGTGACCCGGGTGGCGCCGCCGGCGAAGGCCCCGGCCAGCGCCGCGCGGAGGGCGTCGAGCACCGCCTCCGCCTCGCCGTCCACGGAGGTGCCCAGCGGCCCGAAGTCGTGGTCGAGCCCACGGGCGCGGAGCACCTCGACGGCGCGCTCGGCGTGCGAGGGCACCGCCCCCTCGCCCTCGAAGGGCTCGCTGGTGAATTCCGCGGTGAGACGCATGTCCGCATCGTAGCCCGGACGAATTTTCAACAAACTGTTGACGTGACTCAGATCACATGTCATTCTTCGATTAGTGGAAAACTTCTTCCGCAGACCGAAAGAAGGCAGGTCAGATGGACCTCGAAGACTTCAACTCGGCACCTGAGGCCGATATCCGGGCGACTCTACTCGCGTGCTGCGATGTGCGCTCGTGGAGCGATGCGGTGCTCGCCGGACGGCCGTACGCCGACGCCTCGGACGCCCTCCGCGCGGCCGGCACCGCGGCGCTGGCGTTCACCCCGGCCGACGTGAACCGCGCCCTCGCGGCGCATCCGCGGATCGGCGAGCGCGCCGCGGGCGCCTCCGCCGAGGCGGCCTGGTCCCGCAAGGAGCAGTCCGGCGTGGCGACGGACGCCGAGACGCAGGCGGCCCTCCTCGCCGGCAACGCCGCCTACGAGGAGCGCTTCGACCGCGTCTTCCTCATCAACGCCGCCGGCCTGGACGCGGCCACGGTCCTCGCCGAGCTGCACCGGCGGCTCGAGAACGCGCCGGACGCCGAGGCCGCCGAGGTGGCCCGCGAGCTCCGCGGCATCGCGCTGCGCCGCCTCGCCCGGGTACTGGAACTGGAAGACGAACTCGCAGAGAGGCAGTCATGAGCACCGTCACCACACACGTCCTCGACACCGCGCGCGGGGTCCCCGCCGCCGGGGTGCCGATCCGGATGGACCGGATCGGGCCGGACGGCACCGTCGAACCGGTGGGCAGCGGCGTCACCGACGACGACGGCCGGATCCGCGACCTCGGCCCCGACGACCTGGCCGCCGGTGTCTACCGCCTGACCTTCGACACTGCGAGCTATTCGACGGCCACCGGCCAGGAGAACTTCTTCCCCGAGGTCGCGATCACCGTCCGCCTGGTCGCGGTCGACGGCGCCGTTCCGCACCACCACGTCCCGCTCCTCCTCAGCCCGTTCCACTACTCCACCTACAAAGGAAGCTGACCACCATGGCAATCCACTTGGGCCCCAACCAGTACGGCAAGGCGGAGAACCGCGTGGTGCGGATCTACCGCGACACCGCCCGGCACACGATTCGCGACCTCAACGTGTCGTCGGCGCTCCGCGGCGACTTCACCGACGCGCACATCAGCGGCGATCAGGCCGCGGTGCTGCCCACCGACACCCAGAAGAACACCGCGTTCGCCTTCGCCAAGGAGAAGGGCATCGGCGCGATCGAGGACTACGCCCTCACGCTCGGCGGACACTTCATCGATTCGACCCCCAAGGCCGACGGCGCCCGCATCGAGGTGCACGAGTACCCCTGGGACCGCATCCAGGTCGACGGCGCCGGCCACGACCACGCCTTCGTCCGCTCCGGCGGCGGCGTGCGGTCGACCGTCGTCAACGTCGACGGCCGCGGTGCCGACCGCCGCGCCCACGTCGTCTCCGGCATCCACGACTTGACGCTGCTCAAGTCCACGGGCTCGGAGTTCCACGGCTTCCTCAAGGACAAGTACACGACGCTGCAGGAGACCGACGACCGGATCCTCGCGACGTCGCTCGTGGCCAAGTGGCGCTACGACCACACGGACGTGGACTGGGACAAGTCGTACGACTCGATCCGCGCGATCCTGCTCCAGCGCTTCGCCGAGATCCACAGCAAGGCGCTGCAGCAGACCCTGTACGGCATGGGCCAATCGGTGCTCGAGCAGCACCCCGAGGTCGCGGAGATCAAGTTCTCGGCCCCGAACAAGCATCACTTCCTGGTGGACCTCTCCCCCTTCGGCACCGAGAACCCCGGCGAGGTGTTCATCGCGGCGGACCGCCCGTACGGCCTGATCGAGGCGAGCGTGGTGCGCGACGACGCGTCCGACGCCGGCTCGGCGTGGCACGGCGTCCCCGGATTCTGCTAGGCGGGGCGCGGCCATGACCACAGCCACCGAGGTACGCCCCGAGGACGAACGCCTCCCCCTGGGCAAGACCTTCGTCTACGGCCTCCAGCACATCCTCACCATGTACGGCGGCGTCATCGCGCCCCCGCTCATCGTGGGCGGCGCCGCGGGCCTCTCCGCCACGGACATGAGCCTGCTCGTCACCGCGGGCCTGTTCGTCAGCGGCCTCGCCACGATCCTGCAGACGATCGGCATCGGCCCGCTCGGCGCGCGCCTGCCCATCGTGCAGGGCCTCTCGTTCGCCAGCGTCTCGACGATGACCGCCATCGCGCAGGACGGCGGCGTGCGGCCGATCTTCGGCGCGATCATCGTGGCCGGCCTGATCGGCCTCGTGCTGAGTTCGGTGTTCGCGAAGCTGGTGCGGTACTTCCCGCCGGTGGTGACGGGCACGATCATCACGGTGATCGGCCTCTCGCTCCTCCCCGTGACCTTCAACTGGGCGCAGGGCGGCAACGCCAAGGCCGCCGACTACGGCTCGATGGCCAACATCGGGCTGGCCGGCGCGACGGTGCTGATCATCCTGGTGATCAGCCGACTGTTCCAGGGTGCGATCTCCCGGCTGTCGATCCTCATCGGCATCGTCGTCGGCACCGTCATCGCGGCCTTCATGGGCAAGCTCGACTTCTCGAAGGTCGGCGACGGACCGATCTTCTCGCTGCCGCCGATCATGCACTTCGGCAGCCCGACGTTCCAGATCGGCGCCATCATCTCGATGACGATCGTGATCCTGGTGATCATGACGGAGACCACGGCCGACATCCTCGCCATCGGCGAGATCGTCGGAACCCCCGTCGACTCGAAGCGCGTCGCGAACGGCCTGCGGGCCGACATGCTCTCGACCGCGGTGGCCCCCGCGTTCAGCGCCTTCCCGTGCAGCGCCTTCGCGCAGAACGTGGGCCTGGTGGCGCTCACCGGGATCAAGAGTCGGTACGTGGTGGCGATGGGCGGCGGCATCCTCGCGTTCCTCGGCCTGCTGCCCGTCGTGGGCCGGGTGATCGCGGCGATCCCCTACCCCGTGCTCGGCGGCGCCGGCCTGGTGCTGTTCGGCTCCGTGGCGGCCAGCGGCATCAAGACGCTCTCCCGCGTGAACTTCGACGGCAATCTCAACATGGTGATCGTCGCCGTCTCGCTCGGCATGGGCATGATCCCCGTGGCCGCACCGGACTTCTGGCACGCCTTCCCGACCGCGGTCGGCACCGTGATGCACTCCGGGATCAGCGCCGCCGCGGTGGTGGCGGTCGTCCTGAACTTCCTGTTCAACGAGATCACGGCGGGCAACCGACCGGACGTCTCGGTGTTCGCCGCCGCACCCGACGAACGCGGCAATCCGGTCCCGAAGGACGACTGACGACCGACGGGCACCGTCCTCGCGCGCTCCCCGTCCCTCACCGCACGCCGAATCCCCCACCCGACAGTCGCTCCCCCACGGCGAGCCGCTCGTTCGGTGGGGGACCGGCCGTCCCCCGCGCGGCGCCGAATCCCCCAGCAGAAGCCGGCCGGTCCCCCACTGAACGCCGCGTCCCCTGGCAGAAGCCGGCCGGCCCGACACCACCCGGCGGGGTTGACGTGACCGTCATCACATGCCACAATTCCATTGTGCGGAAATGATCTTTCCGACAGGTGAAAGCTCGCAGGTCGTATCGGACCTCGCCAGACCCTGCACCGCCCGTACCTCCGCCCCGACGAAGGAGCCCCCATGAACGCCGACACCCCCGCCAAGTACACGGTCAACTGCTCGATCCTGCTGGCCGACACCCCGATCTTCGAGCGCCCCCGCGTGGTCCGCGACGCGGGCTTCGAGGCGGTCGAGTTCTGGTGGCCCTTCGCCACCGCGGTGCCGAGCGATCGCCAGGCCGACGCCTTCGCCACGGCGATCGAGGACGCGGGCGTGCAGCTCACGGGCCTCAACTTCTTCGCCGGCGACATGCCCGGCGGCGAGCGCGGCATCCTCTCCGACCCGGCCCGCATCTCCGAGTTCCGCGACAACATCGACGTCGTCGTCGGCATCGGCGAGCGCCTCGGCACCCCCGCCTTCAACGCGCTGTACGGCAACCGGATCGACGGTGTCGACCCGGCCGAGCAGGACGCCGTCGCCGCCGAGAACCTCGCCGCCGCCGGCCGCGCGGCAGCACGGATCGACGCCGTCGTCCTGATCGAGCCGGTCAGCGGCGCCCCGCGCTACCCGCTGCTCACCGCCGCCGACGCGGTGACCGTCATCGACCGGGTCCGGGACCAGTCCGGCGTCGACTCCCTGCGCCTGCTCGCCGACCTCTACCACCTGCACGTCAACGGCGACGACGTCGCCGCGGCGATCGACGCCCACGCGGACCGGATCGGCCACGTCCAGATCGCCGACGACCCCGGCCGCGGCGAGCCCGGCACCGGCGCGCTCGACCTCGACGGCCACCTGACCCACCTCGAGCGCGTGGGCTACCGCGGCCCGATCGGGCTGGAGTACAAGCAGACCCAGGACGACCCGTTCGCCTGGCTCCCCCGCGATCGGCGCGGCGCCCGCGTCGCCGCCTCCTGAGCCGGCCATCAGACCCGACCGACCACCCCGACAAGGAATCTCATGACGAACATCGCCTTCATCGGACTCGGCATCATGGGCAGCCCCATGGCCGTGCACCTCGCGAACGCCGGCCACACGGTCGCCGGCTTCAACCGCACCCCCGAGCGGGCCAAGCCCCTCGTCGACGCGGGCGGCCGGGCCGCCGCCTCGATCGCCGACGCGGTCGCCGACGCCGAGGTCATCGCCGTGATGGTGCCGGACTCCCCCGACGTGCAGGCCGTCCTCGCCGGCGAGGGCGGCGTCTTCGACCACGCCCCCGCGGGTGCGCTGATCATCGACTTCTCCAGCATCCGGCCCGACGTCACAACCGACCTCGCGCGGCAGGCCGCCGAGCGGGGCTTCCGTCTCGTCGACGCCCCCGTCTCGGGCGGCGAGGCCGGCGCGATAGGCGCCGCGCTGTCGATCATGGTGGGCGGCACCCCCGAGGACTTCGCGGCAGCGAAGCCGGTGCTGGACGTGGTCGGCAAGACCATCGTGCACGTGGGCCCCAACGGCTCCGGGCAGACCGTCAAGGCCGCCAACCAGCTCATCGTCGCCGGCAACATCCAGCTCCTGGCCGAGGCGATCGTCTTCCTCGAGGCCTACGGCGTGGACACCGCCGCCGCCGTCCAGGTTCTCGGCGGCGGGCTCGCGGGCTCGGCCGTCCTCAACCAGAAGGCGCAGAAGATGCTGGACCGCGAGTTCGAGCCCGGCTTCCGGATCGAGCTGCACCACAAGGACCTCGGCATCGTCACCGCCGCCGCCCGCGAGGCCGGCGTCGTCGCACCGCTCGGCGGCCTCGTCGCCCAGCTCATGGCCTCCGCCCGCGCCAACGGCGACGGCGCGCTCGACCACTCCGCGCTGCTGCGCGGCGTCGAGCGCCTGTCGGGCCGCACCTCCTAACCCGAAGACATTGGAGAACTGACATGGCTCGTATGCGTGCCGCCGAGGCAGCGGTCAAGATCATGGAACTCGAGGGCGCCACCCAGGCGTTCGGCGTGCCCGGCGCCGCCATCAACCCCTTCTACGCCGCGATGCGCGCGCACGGCGGGATCGGCCACGTGCTGGCCCGGCACGTCGAGGGCGCCTCGCACATGGCGGAGGGCTACACCCGCGCCGCGGCCGGCAACATCGGCGTCTGCATCGGCACGTCCGGCCCCGCCGGCACCGACATGGTGACCGGGTTGTACTCGGCCATGGCCGATTCCATCCCGATCCTCGCCATCACCGGCCAGGCGCCCGTCGCGCGCCTGCACAAGGAGGACTTCCAGGCGGTCGACATCGCGTCCATCGCGAAACCCGTCACCAAGATGGCCGTCACCGTGCTGGAGCCGGCGCAGGTGCCCGGCGTCTTCGCGCAGGCCTTCCACCTCATGCGTTCGGGTCGGCCCGGTCCCGTCCTCATCGATCTGCCCATCGACGTGCAGCTCGCCGAGATCGAGTTCGACCCGGACACCTACACCCCGCTGCCCGTGCACAAGCCCGCCGCGACCCGCGCGCAGGCCGAGAAGGCGCTGGACATGCTGGCCGCCGCGGAGCGCCCGCTCATCGTGGCGGGCGGCGGCATCATCAACGCCGACGCCTCCGCGCAGCTGGTCGAGCTGGCCGAGCTGCTGGACGTGCCGGTGATCCCGACCCTCATGGGCTGGGGCACGATCCCCGACGACCACCGCCTCGCCGCGGGCATGGTGGGCCTGCAGACCGCGCACCGCTACGGCAACGCGACGATGCTGGCCTCGGACTTCGTGCTGGGCATCGGCAACCGGTGGGCGAACCGCCACACCGGCGGACTGGACACCTACCGCGCGGGCCGGACGTTCGTCCACGTGGACATCGACCCCACCCAGATCGGCCGGGTCTTCCCGCCGGACTACAGCATCGTCTCCGACGCCGGGGCCGCGCTGGCGCAGTTGGTGGAGGTCGCGCGCGAGCGGCGCGCCGCCGGCGCCCTCGCCGACCGCTCGGCGTGGGTCGAGTCCTGCGCCGATCGCAAGCGGACCATGCAGCGCCGCACGCACTTCGACGACGTGCCGATCAAGCCGCAGCGCGTCTACGAGGAGATGAACAAGGCGTTCGGCCGCGACACCCGGTACGTGAGCACGATCGGGCTCTCGCAGATCGCGGGCGGGCAGTTCCTGCACGTCTTCCAGCCGCGGCACTGGATCAACTGCGGGCAGGCCGGCCCGCTCGGCTGGACGATCCCCGCGGCGCTCGGCGTGGTCAAGGCCGTGCCCGGAACCGATGTGGTGGCACTGTCGGGCGACTACGATTTCCAGTTCATGATCGAGGAACTGGCGGTCGCGGCGCAGTTCAACCTGCCCTACGTCCATGTGGTGGTGAACAACTCCTACCTGGGCCTGATCCGGCAGGCGCAGCGCGCCTTCGACATGGACTTCCAGGTCCAGCTGGGATTCGACAACATCAACGCCGATGTCGACGACGCCCACAGCACGAACGGCACGGACCCGATGCCCCTGGCCCCCAAGGGCTACGGCGTCGACCACGTCAAGGTCGCCGAGGGCCTGGGTTGCAAGGCGGTGCGCGTGACCGATCCTGCGGAGATCGCCGCGACGCTCACCCGGGCGCAGGAGATGGCCCGGGAGCACAAGGTGCCCGTGGTCGTCGAGATCTTCCTGGAGCGGGTCACCAACATCGCGATGGGCACCGAGCTCGACAACGTCGCCGAGTTCGAGGATCTCGCGACCGTCGGCACCGACGCGCCCACCGCCCTCCTGCTGCTCGACTAGGAGGGCGACGTGACGACGGTGCTGCTCTCGCCCGACAAGTTCAAGGGCTCGCTGTCCGCGGCGGGCGTCGCCGACGCGCTCGCCCGCGGCATAGCCGACGTCGCGCCGGACTGGGTGTGCGTGCGCGCCCCCATCGCGGACGGCGGGGACGGCACCGTCGACGCCGCCGTGGCCGCCGGGTGGGAACGCGTGGCGGTGGAGACGACCGGCCCGACCGGAGTCCCGCACATCACGTCGTACGCCCGCGGCGGCCCGACGGCCGTGGTCGAACTCGCCTCGGCCGTCGGCCTGGAACTCCTGCCCGGCGGTGAGCCGGACGCGCTCGGCGCCACCACGTTCGGGCTCGGCACGGTGATCCGGCACGCGCTCGTACACGGTGCGCAGGACATCGTGCTGGGCCTGGGCGGCAGCGCCTCGACGGACGGCGGCGCCGGCATGCTGCAGGCCCTCGGCGTGACGGTCACCGACCGCGCGGGCGAGCACGTCCGACCGGGCGGCACCGCACTGCTGCAGGCCGCGCGCGTCGACCTCTCGGGCCTCCTTCCCGAGGCCCGCGCCGCGCGCTTCACGCTCGCCTGCGACGTCGACAACCCACTGCTCGGTCCCGACGGCGCCGCCGCCGTCTACGGCCCGCAGAAGGGCGCCTCCCCCTCGCAGGTCACCCTGCTCGACGGTGCCCTGCGCACCTGGGCCGACGTGCTCGCGGAGGCGACGGGCACAGACCTGCGGGACGTTCCCGGCGCCGGCGCGGCCGGCGGCACGGGCTTCGGCGCGATGGCGGTGCTCGGCGCGGTGGCGCGGCCCGGCGTCGACATCGTGCTCGAGCTGGCCGATTTCGGCGGCAAGGTCGCGGCGGCGGACCTCGTGATCACGGGCGAGGGATCGCTCGATGAGCAGTCGTTGCACGGGAAGGCGCCGGTGGGCGTCGCGTCCGCCGCCCGCGCGGCCGGGGTGCCCGTCATCGCCGTAGCGGGGCGCAGTGTGCTCACCGCCGAGCAGATCCACGCCGCCGGCTTCCGGCGCGCACTGGCGCTGTCCGAGATCGAGCCCGACCCCGCCCGCTCCATGGCGAACGCGGCCGAGCTGTTGCGGCGGATCGGCCGGTCCATCGCCGGGGGCGCGGCCGGCCGGCTGGGCTGACCCGCGTCCGCGCCCCGTGCGGTCAGCTCGGGCTGTTGCGGCGCAACCAGGTCGCGATCTGCCGCTCGCCGCGGACCGTCGCCCAGCGCCGGGCGGCGGGCGACAGCCGGGCCGCCACCTGCGCCGGCAGGTGGTTCGCCCACGCGACGGGAACGGCCCAGGGCAGCGCCGCGGGCAGCCCCAGGTCGCGCAGCCCCTGCGGGCCCGCGAAGACGCCCTCCAGGCTGCCGAGATACCGCTGGTAGAAGCCCCGTCGCAGCCCCTGCGCGACCGGGTACCGGTGCCGGCCCCAGTTGCCGTAGAGCGCCCGCCCGAGCACGGCGGAATCCGCGTCGGGGCCGGGGGTGTACTGGCCGATCTGCACCATGCGGCGCCGCCCCTCCCCCTCGGTCGCCGGCAGGACGTGCTCGTCGATGCCGAGCAGCCAGCCGACGTACCGCCACAGCGCCATCACGTCGCGCCCCTCGGCCGCGGACACCGGCATGCCCAGCGCGCGGAGCCCGACCAGGAACGTCGTGGAGAACAGCCCGAGCGTGCCGAGCTGGTCGGACTGGTTGATCGGAACGCCCCACTCCGCGCGGTCCCAGTCCTCGCGCCGCAGCAGGGTCGTGTTGGCGAGACCGTGGATCACACGGACCTTCACGGCCGATCGCCAGGCGAGTCCGTGCGGGCGGACGTCACCACCGATGATCTCCGACCACCACTGCGTCGTCTCGTGGATCCGGGCGTCCACCCCGTCGACGAGGCGGCCGGTCGCGACGAGCTGGCGCGTGGTCGCGGAGGTCGTGTAGCCGGTCATGAGCGACGCCGTCGCGAGGACGTCGAGCCCCAGGGACCCGGACCTCCGGCATACCGCGGCACCGCGCTCGCAGGCCGCGACGTCCACCCAGGAGGGGGTCGCATCGCCACCGACCGCGGCGAGCAGCTCCCGCAGCAGTGGGTTCTCCGCAGTGCCGGATTCGAGGGCCGCATCCAGGTCGCGCATCGAAAAGGCGCGGTCGTCGATCATCGCGCGGCCGAGCCGGTTGCCGAGCTCGTCGCCGCGGTTCACCGCCTCGGCCGCCCAGGAGATCTCCGCGGGCGTGAACGGACGGCGGTCCTTCTGCAGGATCCGGAGGACGCGCACGCTCCCCGCGGCCCACTCGGGGTCGCGGTCGAAGCGTGCCGGGGTGTCGACGGTGCGCGGGGCTGCAAGGGTCATGGCCCGAGCGTAACCCAATCTGGCTACGGCGTGTAGCCACAATTGCGCCACGGCTCCCGCGCCCCGGCGCCCTACCCCTCCCGCAGCCGCCCGAGCACGCCGCGCAGGTCGCGGTTGCTGAGGATGCCGGCGACCATGATCTCCTCGACCAGCAGCGGCGACGCGTCGATGCGCCCGGCGCGGGCGGCGATCGCCAGGTGCATCCCGCCGACCGCGATGAGCCGCGCCGACAGCTGCGCGTCCACGGGGTCGGGCGGATCGTCGAGCAGCTCCGCCGCCTGGGCCGCCATGGCCGCGGCGAGCAGGTCGGTCAGCGCCTCCCTCCGGTCCCGCAGGCCGGGATGCACGTCGGCGCTCATGAGCAGCGCGGACCGGCGCGGATCGTCGTCCATCGCTGCAAGGGAGCCGTGCACACCCGCGCGCACCTTGCGCTCCACGGCGTCGGCGTCGTCCGCCGGCACGGCCGCGATGGACGCCGCCACCCGGTCCATGACCGCCGCCGCCATCGCGTCGAAGGCCTCGGTCAGCACCTGATCGGGAGAATCGAAGGCCTCGCGGAAGTACCGGGCGTGCAGGCCGGATTCCGCGCACAGGGAGCGGGCGCTCACGGCACCGACGCCGTCGCGGGCGACGACGGTGAGCGCGGCGTCGAGGAACCGCGCCCGGCGCTCGTCTCTCCGGGCGGCGGCGCTCGCGCCGCTGTAGCGGCGCCCCTCGGTCTGGGTCATCGGGCCAGCGTATCGCCCGTCGCGGCGGGGACTCAGGAGGTGGCGGCGAGGATCTCGCGCGGGTCGAAGGTGACGTTGACCTCGCTGATCAGGCCGTTCTCGACGCGGGTCCAGTTCGCGACCGCGGTCGCCGGCGCTCCGCCCATGCCCAGGTCGAACCAGGTGATGACGTCGCGGTCGTCGGCGAGGCGCGTGCGGACGACGAGCGAGTCGGTGGCCTGCGCCATGCCCGCGAGCCCGCGGAGGAAGTCGTCGGGGCCGTGCGCCGTGCCGAAGACGCCGGTGAAGGTGCAATCGGGGGCGAGGAACGGGCGCAGGGGCGCGAAGTCCTTCGCCTCCCAGCACCGGAAGTAGGTCTCAGCGATGCGGCGGGGCGTGGTGTTCTCGGTCATGACTCCACCCTGCTGCCGCGGATGGCAGAAGTCCAACAGCTGCATCCGATGGGTTCTATCATCAGCAGTGATGGAACTGCACCAGCTCCGCTACCTCGTCGCCGTGGCCGACCGCGGCTCCTTCACCGCGGCCGCCGAGGCGCTGCACGTCGCGCAGTCGGGCGTCTCCGCGCAGGTCGCCAAGCTCGAGCGCGAACTCGGCCACCGCCTGTTCGAGCGCGGCGCGCGCACCGTCGCCCTCACGCCCGAGGGCACGGAACTGCTCCCGCACGCCCGGGCCGCGCTCGCCGCCGTGGACGCCGTGCGCACCGTCGCCGACGAGCTCACGGGCGTCGTCCGCGGCCACGTCCGGCTCGGCACCGTCATCGGGTGCACGATCCCGGGCTACCTCGCGGGCTTCGCCGCCTTCCGGGCCGAGCATCCGGCGGTCACCGTCGACGTCGTCGAGGGCGATTCCGAGGACCTCGTCTCGGATCTCGTGGCCGGCGCCCTGGACGTCGCCCTGGTCGCGCACGCCCGCGCCCTGCCCGCAGCACTGGTCGCCCACCGACTGATCCGCGAACCGCTCACCGCCGTGGTCCCCGACGGCCACGCCTGGGCCGGGCGCTCGGCGGTCACGTGCGCCGACCTCGCCGGCACGACGGTGCTGTGCCTGCCGCGCGGCACGGGCGTGCGCGC
The DNA here is from genome assembly GCF_900104775.1 of Tsukamurella tyrosinosolvens. Taxonomy (NCBI): domain Bacteria; kingdom Bacillati; phylum Actinomycetota; class Actinomycetes; order Mycobacteriales; family Tsukamurellaceae; genus Tsukamurella; species Tsukamurella tyrosinosolvens. Next base: position 1,384,370 of record NZ_FNSA01000003.1, on the reverse strand, counting down.
CGCGCTCGAGATCACCTGCGCGGCCGAGCGGACCGTCGTCGAGCCCGCGGTGCAGGCGCACTCCCCCGAGGCACTGCTCGCGCTGGCCGGCCACGGGGCGGGCGTCGCGGTGCTCACCGCGTCGATGGCGGCCGCACGGCCGGGCGTGACGACGGTGCCGCTCGCCCGGTCCGCGCGCACCGAGCTCTCCCTCGCCACGCGGGCGGCACCGTCGGCGGCGGCGGGCGCGATGGCCCGTACCCTGCGCGCGCGCCTGGCCGCGGATCAGGCGGCAGCGGGACGCCAGCGCGCGAGCGCGGCGCCGAGCGCCACGACGGTGAGGGCCGCGACGCCGAGGCCCAGCGCGGGGTAGGTCCACGCCGAGACCACCATCCCCGAGGCGAGACCCCCGCCGGCGCCGGCGACGGCGATGAGCACGTCGACCTTGCCCTGGACCCGGGCGCGGTCGGCCAGATCGGTGCCGTCGACGACGAGGGCGGTGCCCGCGACCAGCCCGATGTTCCAGCCGACGCCGAGCAGCACCAGCGCGACGATGTTGACCGCGAGCGACTCCCCCGGCACGAGGGCGGAGACCAGTCCCGCGGCGGCGAGAACGACGCCCGAGGCCACCACCATCGGGACGCGCCCGATCCGGTCGACCAGCAGGCCGGTGATCGGCGAGGGCAGGTACATGCCCGCGATGTGGAGGCCGATCACCATCCCGACGGCCCCGAGACCGTGGGAGTTCGCGGCCATGTGGACGGGCGTCATCGTCATCACCGCGACCATCGCGATCTGCGTGACCACCATGACCGCGGCGCCGAGGAAGGCCGCGGGGCGCACGCCGCCTCGCGCGGCCCCGGCGGCCGCCTCCGGCACGTGGCCGAGCTCGCGGGCCAGCAGGAGCGGGTCCGGGCGGAGCAGGACGAGCAGCACGGCGCCGGCGGCGGCGAAGGCGACGCCCGCGAGCAGGAACGGGCCGGCCAGCGCGGGCAGCCCGAGCCCGCGCGCGAGCGAACCGAGGGGTGTCACGAGGTTCGGTCCGGCCACGGCGCCCAGCGTCGTCGACACCAACGCGAGACTCACCGCGGTCGCCCGCCGCGTGGGCTCCGCGAGATCGGTGCCCGCGTACCGCGCCTGGAGGTTCGTCGCGGTCCCGGCTCCGTACAGCAGGAACGAAGCGAACAGCAGCGGGACGCTCCCGATGCCCGCGGCCAGGACCACACCGGCCGCACCGACGGCGCCGGTGGCGAAGCCCGCCGCGAGGCCGAGGCGGCGTCCGGAGCGCTGGCTGATCCGTCCCACGAGGTAGGCCGCGCCCGCGGAGCCGAAGGTGAACACGGCGACGGGCAGCCCGGACAGCGCCTCGGAGCCGAGCATCTCCTGCGCGAGCAGGGCGCCGACGGTGACGCCCGCCGCGAGGCCGGCACCGCCGAGCACCTGGGCGAACATGACGACGGCGAGGGTGCGCCGCTGCACCTGCTGCACCCGTGTCCGCGACGATCCGGCCCCGGCCTCGATGTCCACGCTCATGACCCCGTCCTTCCAACTTGTATCCCAGTTGTATCCCACTGTGCCGGGTACTGTCCAGAGGTCCCGCGACATCTCTCAGCGAAGGAGCGTCATGCCCACAGCCGACGGCGCCCCCACCGCGGCCGAGCGCGCGCACGCCCACATCCGCGACGCCATCGTGGGCGGCGGCCTCGAACCGGGCGCGATGCTCAGCGAGAACGCGCTGGCCGGCGAGCTCGCGATGAGCCGCACCCCGGTGCGCGCGGCGTTGGCACGCCTGCAGGAGGAGGGCTGGGTGCGCATCTACGCCCAGCGCGGGGCGCAGGTGCAGGGGCTGACCCCGCGGGAGATCCGGGAATCCGCGCAACTACGCCTGGCGCTGGAATCCGCGGGCGTCTTCCACTCGAGCGAGGCGGCGCGCGAGGACCTCGCCGAACGCATGCGCCCGAACCTCGAGGAACAGGAGCGGGCGCTCCGCGCCGGCGACTTCCCCGCGTTCGCCGAGGCCGCGATGGCCTTCCACAACGCCTTCGTCGATCTCGCGGACAACGAGCTGATGTCGGCGACCTACGCCCGCCTGCGGGACCGGCAGCGGTTCTCCCTGACCCATCACGCGGGCCGGATCATCGGGGACGCCGACCAGACGATCGCCGACCACCGCGCGGTCCTCGCCGCCGCGGTCGCGGGCGACACCATCGAGTTCACGCGACTCCTCGACGCCCACCAGCGCGACAGTTACGGCACCGGCGGACCGCACCTGTAGCAGCGGCCCGGATCAACCATCGGCATTCCGCCTGCAATGCCGCAAAACAGCGGCATGACCACGGTCACGATCCGCAACGTACCCGAGGAGACCCGGAACATCCTCGCGGCCCGCGCTGCGCGGAAGGGTCAATCGCTCCAGGAGTTCATGCTGGGCGAGATCTCGCGCTGGGCCGAACAACCGACCATCGAACAGCTCATGAACGAGGTCGGATCCGCTACCCGCGCGCACGGCACGACGTTCACCACCGACGAGATCCTCGACGACCTACACGCCGATCGCCGCTGATGCAGGCCGTCGACACATCGGTCGTGTTCGCGGCGTTCCGCGACGGCTGAGAACCGGCTGGTCACCGTGGATCGGCGCCTGGCGAGCGCGCCGGGGCCGCGGTGCACCGTCGTGACCCCCGACTCCCGGTAAGCTCCTCGGGTGACCGAACCGCCGATCGTGCCGAAACTGCTGGACACCGCGGTCACCGCGCTCGGCGGCAGCAAGCGCGACGGCCAGGTCCGGATGGCCGCGGCCGTCGCCCACTCGCTCGACACCGGCGAGCACCTCGCGGTCCAGGCCGGCACCGGCACCGGCAAGTCGCTCGCGTACCTCGTGCCCGCGATCCGGCACGCGGTGACCTCCGGCAAGACCGTGGTCGTGAGCACGGCGACGATCGCCCTGCAGAGCCAGCTCGTCGACCGCGATCTCCCGCGCCTCGCGAAGGCCCTCAAGCCGGACCTGGGCCGCGAGCCCGAGTTCGCCATTCTCAAGGGCCGCGGGAACTACCTGTGCCTCAACAAGTTGCACAGCTCGGTGGCGTCCGAGCCGGACAGCGAGGAACTCTTCGACCCGTTCGCCGCCTCCCGGCTCGGCCGCGAGATGAAGCGGCTGCGCGAGTGGAGCAGTGACACCGAGACCGGCGACCGGGACGAGGTGACCCCGGCGGTCTCCGATCAGTCCTGGCGGCTGGTCAGCGTCGGCGCGCGCGAGTGCCTCGGCGCCACCAACTGCACCTACGGGCAGGACTGCTTCGCCGAGGCCGCGCGCAAGCGCACCGGGCAGGTGGACGTGGTCGTGACCAACCACGCGCTGCTCGCCATCGACGCCATGACCGAGGTCAAGGTGCTGCCCGACCACGACGCCGTCATCGTCGACGAAGCGCACGAGCTGGTGGACCGGGTCACCTCCGTCGCCACCGCCGAGCTGACGGGCTCGACGGTGGCGGCAGCGGCCCGCCGCGCGGGCAAGCTCGTCGAGGAGGAGATCGCCGACTCCCTCGTCGCGGCCTCGGAGGGCCTGACGCGCCTGCTCGACGATTCCGGCACGCGCCGCTGGCTCGGGCTTCCCGACGGTGCCGGCCCCGCCCTCGCCGCCGTCCGCGACGCGGCCTGGGCCACCCGCACCGCCGTCGGCCCCGCGCGCGGGGCCAACCTCGACTCCGACGCCGCTGCGGCCCGCAGCGCGGCGCTCACCGCGCTGGACGACGTGCACGACACCGCCGTGCGCGTGCTCACGGCCTTCGACGAGCCCGATGAATCCAAGCGCCGCGACGTGGTCTGGACCTCCGACGTCCCCCAGCGCGGCGGCGGCTTCCGCCGGACGCTGTACGTCGCGCCGCTGTCCGTGGGCGGCCTGCTGCGCACCCGCCTGTTCGGGGAGTCGACGGTGGTCCTCACCTCCGCGACGCTGGCCGTCGGTGGCGCCTTCGACACCGTCGCCGGCTCCTGGGGCCTGCCCCGCGCGGGCGGCGGCGCACCGTCGGACGTGCCGGACCGCGACCCCGCTCTCGCGACCGGGAAGAAGCCGGACGCGAACCTGGAGTGGAGCCACATCGACGTCGGCTCGCCCTTCGACTACGCCAGGTCCGGGATCCTCTACGTCGCGACGAAGCTGCCGCCGCCCGGACGCGACGGGACCGCGCCCGCGATCCTCGACGAGATCGAGACGCTGCTCACCGCCGCGGGCGGCCGCACCCTGGGCCTGTTCAGCTCCACGCGCGCCGCGAAGGCGGCGGCCGAGGCGCTGCGTGAGCGGGTGGACACCCCCATCCTGTGCCAGGGCGAGGGCAACACCGGCCAGCTGGTGCGGGATTTCGCCGCCGACCCCGCGACCTCGCTGTTCGGGACGCTGAGCCTGTGGCAGGGCGTCGACGTGCCGGGGCCGTCGCTCTCCCTCGTGCTCATCGACCGGATCCCCTTCCCCCGCCCCGACGATCCACTGCTGACCGCCCGGCAGCGCGCCGTCGAATCGCGCGGCGGCAACGGCTTCATGGCCGTCGCGGCCACCCACGCGGCCCTGCTGCTGGCCCAGGGCGTGGGCCGGCTGCTGCGCTCGACCGAGGACAAGGGCGTGGTCGCGGTGCTGGACTCCCGGCTCGCGACGGCGCGCTACGGAGGCTTCCTCCGGGCGTCGCTCCCGCCGTTCTGGGAGACCGCGAACCGGGACACCGCGGTGGCGGCGCTCCAGCGTCTCGCCGAGTCCTGACGCGATTTCCGGACCCGTCCGGGCACAACCGGAAAGGCCCGAAGACGAGGCCCGCCGGGGCCCGCACGAGCCGGGAGTACTCGCCCGTAAACCGGTCGCTTCGACTACCGTTGACCCGGTGACAGGGCGCATCGGCATCGACGACATCGAACCCGTGGTGTCGGGCGGGCAATACCCGGGCAAGGCGGTCGTCGGCGAGGTCGTGCCGGTGTCCGCGACCGTCTGGCGCGAGGGGCACGACGCCGTCGCGGCGTCGGTCGTCGTGACAGGGCCGGACGGTACGTCGACCTACATCCGCATGTCCCCCGCGGCGGAGCCGGACCGCTTCCACGCCGTCTTCCGCCCGGATCTCACGGGCTACTGGTCGCTGCGGATCGAGGGCTGGTCGGATCCCGCCACCACCTGGCGCAGCGCCGTGCAGAAGAAGCTCGCGGCCGGCCAGGGCCCCGCGGAGCTCGCGAACGACCTGGAGCTGGGCGCGCGCCTCCTCGAGCGCGCCGCCGCCGGCGTACCCGACGGCGACCGGGGCCCGGTCCTCGCCGCGGCCGCCGCACTCCGCGACGACGAGCGCAGCCTCGTCGAGCGGACCGGCGCCGCACTGCATCCCGACATCACCCGGCTCCTCCAGCAGTATCCGGTGCGGGAGCTGATCACGAAGTCCCGCACCTACCGGATCTGGGTGGACCGCACCCGCGCCCTGTTCGGATCCTGGTACGAGCTCTTCCCGCGTTCCACCGGCGGCTGGGACGCCGAGGGCAGGCCCGTGCACGGCACCTTCCACACCGCCGCCGAGGAGCTGCCCCGCATCGCGGAGATGGGCTTCGACATCGTCTACCTCCCGCCGGTCCACCCGATCGGGAAGGTGAACCGCAAGGGCCGCAACAACACCCTCACCCCCGAGGAGCACGACGTCGGTGTCCCCTGGGCCATCGGCTCCGACGAGGGCGGGCACGACGCGATCCATCCGGCACTCGGCACGCTCGACGACTTCGACCACTTCGTGCAGCGCACCCGCGACCTCGGCATGGAGGTCGCGCTCGACCTGGCGTTCCAGGCCGCGCCGGATCACCCGTGGGCGAGGGAGCACCCGGAGTGGTTCACCGTGCTGCCCGACGGCACCATCGCCTACGCGGAGAACCCGCCGAAGAAGTACCAGGACATCTACCCGATCAACTTCGACGAGGACCGGGTGGGCATCTACCGGGAGCTGTTGCGGGTCACCCTGTTCTGGGTGCAGCGCGGCATCGAGATCTTCCGGGTGGACAACCCGCACACCAAGCCGCCGGACTTCTGGTACTGGCTCATCGCCGAGGTCAAGAAGGTGAACCCGAACGTCCTCTTCCTGGCCGAGGCGTTCACCCGGCCGGCACGCATGTACGGGCTCGCCAAGGCCGGCTTCACGCAGAGCTACACGTACTTCACCTGGCGCACGGCCAAGTGGGAGCTCGAGGAGTTCGCGCGGGAGCACGCCGCGCAGGCCGACGTGTGTCGGCCCAACCTCTGGGTGAACACACCGGACATCCTGCACGAGAGCCTGCAGCACGGAGACCCGGGCATGTTCGCGATCCGGGCCGCGCTGGCGGGCACCCTCTCCCCCAGCTGGGGCATGTACTCGGGATACGAGCTCTACGAGCACGTCCCGGTCCGCGAGGGCAGCGAGGAGTACCTGGACTCGGAGAAGTACGAGCTTCGCCCGCGCGACTACAAGTCGGCGCAGAGCCGGGGCGAGTCGTTGGAGCCGTGGATCACCCGGCTCAACGAGATCCGCCGCCGCCACCCCGCGCTGCAGCAGCTGCGCAACCTGCACTTCCACGCCGTCGACAACGACGCCCTGATCGCCTACAGCAAGCACGACGCGACCACGGGCGACCTGGTGCTGGTGGTGGTGAACCTCAACCCGTTCGGGGCGGAGGCGGGCAACTGCTGGCTGGACCTGCCCGCGCTGGGCCGGGACTGGCACGAGCGCTTCCCCGTGCGCGACGAGGTCTCCGGCGAGGTGTACCACTGGGGGCAGGCGAACTTCGTGCGGCTGGAGCCCTGGCGCAACGTGGCCCACATCCTCGTACTCCCGCAACTCGACCCGCAGCAGCGACGGGAACTGTCCTACCGGGAGCCCTAGCGGCGCACCGGACCCGCATCTGCTGAGGAAGGCCCACGTAATGACCGAGAACCCCGCCGCGGCAGCGGCCGTCGACCCCGACACCGCCGCCCGCCTGCTCTCCGGCGCCTACCACGATCCGCACGCGATCCTGGGCGCGCACGCCACCCCGCGCGGCACCGTCCTGCGCACGCTGAAGCCCGGCGCCACCGCCGTCGCGGCCGTGATCGGCGGCGAGAGCTACCCGCTCGCGCAGCTGCAGGGCGCGCTGTGGGGCGCGGAGGTTCCGATCACCGAGCTCGCCGACTACCGGTACGAGGTGCTCTACCCCGCAGGTAGCACCGTCGTGGCCGACGGGTACCGCTTCCTGCCGACCATCGGCGAGCTGGACCAGCACCTGATCTCGGAGGGCCGGCACGAGCGGCTGTGGGACGTGCTCGGGGCGCACCTGCGCAGCTACACCACCCCGGACGGCGAGGTCACGGGCACCTCCTTCGCGGTGTGGGCCCCGAACGCGCGCGGCGTCACCGTGATCGGCGACTTCGAGTACTGGTCCGGCGAGTCCTACCCCATGCGCACGCTGGGCTCCTCCGGCGTCTGGGAAGTCTTCGTCCCCGGCGTCGGCGACGGCGCGGCCTACAAGTTCCGGATCTTCACCGAGGGCGGCGGCACCGTCGAGAAGGCCGACCCGATGGCGCGGCGCACCGAGGTGCCCCCGGCCACCGCGTCGATCGTCACGCACAGCACCCACGAATGGCGCGACGGGGCCTGGATCGCCGAGCGTGCCAAGCAGATCCCCACCGACCGTCCGATGAGCACCTACGAGGTGCACCTGGGCTCGTGGCGGCAGGGCCTGAGCTACCTCGATCTGGCGCACGAGCTGGCCGACTACGTCACCGAGACGGGCTTCACGCACATCGAGCTGTTGCCGGTGGCGGAACACCCGTTCGGCGGTTCCTGGGGCTACCAGGTGACCTCGTACTTCGCGCCCACCTCGCGGTTCGGCACCCCGGACGAGTTCCGCGAGTTCGTCGACGTCATGCACGCCCGCGGCATCGGCGTGATCATGGACTGGGTGCCCGCGCACTTCCCCAAGGACGCCTGGGCGCTGGCCCGGTTCGACGGCAAGCCCCTCTACGAGCACGGCGATCCGCAGCGCGGCGAGCAGCTGGACTGGGGGACCTACGTCTTCGACTTCGGCCGCCGCGAGGTGCGGAACTTCCTGGTGGCCAACGCCCTGTACTGGTTCGACGAGTTCCACGTCGACGGCCTCCGCGTGGACGCGGTGGCGTCGATGCTCTACCTCGACTACTCGCGCCCCGAGGGCGGCTGGACCCCGAACGTCTACGGCGGCCGCGAGAACCTCGAGGCGGTGGAGTTCCTGCAGGAGATGAACGCCACCGTGCACAAGACCTTCCCCGGCGTCGTCACCGTGGCCGAGGAGTCGACGAGCTGGCCGGGCGTGACCCGCCCGACGAACCTCGGCGGCCTCGGCTTCACGATGAAGTGGAACATGGGCTGGATGCACGACACTCTGGGTTACCTGGGGCGCGATCAGGTGCACCGCAACTTCCACCACCACGAGGTCACGTTCTCGCTCATGTACGCGTGGAGCGAGAACTTCGTGCTCCCGATCAGCCACGACGAGGTGGTGCACGGCAAGGGAACCCTGTGGACCCGGATGCCGGGCGACGCGCACACCAAGGCGTCGGGCGTGCGTGCGCTGCTGGCGTACATGTGGGGCCATCCCGGCAAGCAGCTCCTGTTCATGGGGCAGGAGTTCGGGCAGGTCCGGGAGTGGTCCGAGGAGCGTTCCCTCGACTGGGACAGCCTCGACGGCTGGGAGGGCGAGCTGCACGTCGGGATCCAGTCGCTGACGCGCGATCTCAACGCCGCGTACCGCTCGCACCCCGCGCTGTGGAGCCAGGACACCACCCCGTCGGGCTACGAATGGGTGGACGCCAACGACTCGCAGAACAACGTGCTCAGCTTCCTGCGCTGGGGCAGTGACGGTTCCGTGGTGCTGTGCCTGTACAACTTCTCCGGGCAGACGCACGAGCGCTACCGCGTGGGCGTGCCCTTCGCGGGCTCCTGGCGCGAGATCCTCAACACGGATTCCACGGACTACGAGGGCACCGGCGCGGGGAACATGGGCGGCGTCATCGCGGAGGCGCGGTCCTGGCACGGCCGGGAGGCCTCGGCGGAGGTCGTGCTCGGGCCCAACTCCGCCCTGTGGCTCACCTTCGACGGGCAGTGATGCGCGAGCTCGCGCCCGGCGTGTGGTTCGGCACCGGGACGCACGTCAACTTCCTCGCACTGGTCGACGGTGCCGACGTCACCCTCATCGATGCGGGCTGGGCCGGGGACGTCGACCGCGTCGAGGCGCAGCTGGCGTCGATCGGCCGCCGGCCTCAGGACGTACGCGCGATCCTGGTGACCCACGCGCACATCGACCACGTGGGCGGGATCGCGAAGCTGCACGAGCGGTACGGCACGCCGGTCCTCGCCCACCCCGACGAGCTGGCGCACGCGCGCGGGGAGACCCACGAGCAGGTCGCGCCCGTGGAGATGCTCCCGATCGCGTGGCGGCCCCGCACGTGGAAGTGGATGGCCGACGTCGCCCGGGTCGGCGTGCTCGGGCACGTGGCGATGCCGTACGCCGAGCCCTTCGCGGTGCCGGCGGAGGGCGGGCCGCTGGACATTCCCGGCGCGCCCGTGCCGGTGGCCTGCCCGGGTCACACGTCGGGGCACACCGCGTTCCTGCTGCCCGGCGGCGTCGTCGCGACGGGCGACGCACTGGTCACCGGTCACCCGCTCGCGGGCACGACGGGGCCGCAGCTGTTGCCGGGCTTCTTCAGCCACGACGTGCCCCGCACCCTCGCGACGCTGGACGCGATCGCCGGGCTGGACGCGGACCAGTTGGCCCCCGGCCACGGCGAGCCGTGGCGCGGGGACCCGGCCGAGGCCGTCGCGCGGGCCCGGGCTACTTACAGGTGACCACGATCTCGAAATCCTTCGAGACCATGCCCGCCATCGGATTCGACACGCTGGCACCGGTCGCCGTACCGCTGATGGTGTAGCGGTCGCCGTCGACCTTCACGGTGGCCTTGCCGACGCCCGGGCCGACCGCGAGGGCGGTACCGTCCACGGTGATGCCCACGGTCTCGACGGTGGGCGGGTCACCGGCCTTGAGCGTCGCGCCGACGCCGCCGGACGCGCCGCCCGCGCCGATGGCGAACCGGTCGCCCTGCCTGGTGCAGCCCACGTTGCTCAGGTCGACGCCCGTGAGGTCCTTGCCCTCCACCGTGACGACGGTCTTCGCGCCGGTGTTCGCCGACGCGGTGTCGGCGGGAGCGTCCGAGCCCTTGTCGGATCCTCCGCCGCAGGCGGAGAGTCCGATCGAGGCGAAGACCACCGCCGAGGCGATGACGAGGGAGCGATTCATAGCGGGCCTCCTTAGGCACGGAACCGAATTCGGGCGTTGCACCCGAGTGGAGGAAAGCACAACTCAGTGCGCAACGGGCTGGATCTCGGAGTTCGGTTGCGGTTCCACACGGGCGGTGACCCCCCACCGGGCGAGCAGGTCCTGCATGATCGGCACCGCAGTACTGGCGCCGGGCGACGCACCGAGCAGGCCCGCGATGGTGCCGTCCGCGCCCGTGACGAGCTCAGTGCCCTGCTGCAGCACGCCGACGCGGCGCGGGTCCGGCGTCACGAGCTGCGCCCGCTGACCGGCGGGGATGAGTTCCCACTGCGCCGGGTCGGCAGCCGGGTAGAACCGTTGCAGCTGCGCGAACTTCGCCCGCCTGCTCGCCGCGAGTTGGGCGATCAGGTACCGCACCAGGCCCAGGTTCTGCAGCGCGGCAGCGGCGACGACGTGCAGATTGCCGGGCCGGAGCGTGGTGAAGAAGTCGGTGAGCCGGCCGCGCTTGAGCAGCTTCGTGCTGAACGTGGCGTACGGGCCGAACAGGAGGTGGTCGGCACCGTCGACGTACCGGCGGTCCAGGTGCGGCACCGACATGGGCGGCGCGCCGATCTCCGCCTGCCCGTACACCTTCCCGTCGAGGCGGCGCGCGACCTCGGGGTCCGAGCACCGCAGGAACGCGGCCCCCACCGGGAGCACCGCGTAGCCGCGGACCTCCGGCAGGCGGGCGCTCTGCAGCAGCCGCAGGGCCTTGCCGCCGGCGCCCACGAACACGCGCCGCGTACGGATCGCGAAGCGGCCCTCGGGCCCCTTACCTCGCACCGTCCAGCCCGCGAGGGTCCGGCGCAGGCCCGTCACCTCGTGGCCGAAGCGCACCTCGCCGCCGGCCTCGGTGACGATCGCCGTGAGCCCACGTGTCAGCGCGCCGAAGTCGACGTCGGTGCCGCCGGGATGGCGCGTGGCCGCCATGCGGCCCCACATCGACTCCGAGCCGCGGCCCTCCATGACCAGCGGCGCCCACTGCCGGATCGTCTCGGGGTTCTCCGTGTACTCCATCGCCGCGAACTCCGGGTGTGCGCGCAGGGTCTCGTACCGCTGCCGGAGGTAGGCCATGTCGCGCTCGCCGAAGACCACGTCGAGGTGCGGGGTCGGGTGCAGGAATCCACCGTCGAGGCGACCGTCCGCCACGAGGCCGTCCCACCAGGCGCGGGTGCGCCCGAACTGCTCGACCATCGACAGGGGCTTGGCGGCGTCGGCCGGGTCGGGCATGTAGTTGAGCTCGCAGAAGCCGGTGTGCCCGGTGCCGGCGTTGTTCCACGGCCCGCTGCTCTCGGTGGCGAGCGCGTCGGCGCGCTCGAGGAGCAGGATCCGCCAGTCGGGCCGCTCCTGGGCGAGCATCGCGCCGAGCGTGGCGGACATGATGCCGCCGCCGATCAGGACGACGTCGGCGTCGAACGCCGGGGTGGAGTGCGTGACCATCGGATCCTCCTCGTGTGGGGTGTCGAGGTCCAGCATCGGCCGCCCACGACTCATCCGTCCAATGAGGAATCGCGGGGATATGATCCGAATATGGATCACTGGTTGAGCCTCCTCGCGCCGCAGCTCCACGCCCTCGCGGCCCTCGCGGCGCACGACGGGCACATGACCCGCGCCGCGGCCGCCCTCGGCATCCCGCAGTCGTCCATGAGCCGTCGGATCCACGCCCTCGAGGCCGATCTGAAGACGCCGCTGCTCGTACACGCCGGGCGCACCGTGCACCTGACCGTCGCGGGCGAGGAGCTGGCCCGCCGCATCCGGGAGCCCCTGCGCGAGCTGGGGCTCGCCGTCGACGCCGTGGTCGGCGAGGGCGACGGCGAGCACGGCACCGTCCGGTTCGGCTTCCCCCTCACCATGGGCTCCGGCCGGCTCCCGGATCTGCTCTCCGCGTTCCGCCACGCGCATCCCGGGATCACCGTGACCCTCAAGCAGGGACACGGTTCCGAGCTCGTCCGCGACCTCGAGACCGGCGTACTGGACCTCGCCGTCACCATCCCACCGCCGGAGCGGCTGCCGCACACCGTGATCGGCTCCCAGGAGATCCTCGCCGCCCTCCCCCGCACGCACCCGCTCGCAGCCGCCCCGCGGATCCGGCTGGCGCAGCTGCGGTCCGAGACCTTCATCGCCAACCCGCCCGACTACCACCTGCGCGGCAGCACCGAACGCTGGTGCGCCGCGGCCGGGTTCGCGCCGGCGATCGCGGTGGAGGTGACCGAGTTCGCGACGATCCGCGAACTCATCGCCCGCGGACTGGGCGTCGCCCTGCTCCCGCACGACGACCGCGCACCGTCGGGGGTGGTGGAGGTGCCGCTCGCGGGCGAACACCGCCGCGCCATCGCCCTCGCGCGGGCGACGGCCACCCTCGCCCCGGCCACCCGGCACCTGCACGACTTCCTCCTCGAAGCGGCCGGGACGCCGGGACCGTGAGCGGGCCCGCCTAGAGGAGCAGCTTCTTCTGCACCTTGCCCATCGGGTTGCGCGGGAGGTCGTCGACGAAGCGGATCTCGCGGGGGCGCTTGTGCTTCGACAGCGTCTCCCCCACGAACTCGACGATCGCGGCGGCGGCCGCATCGTCGCGCGGACCGTCGGAGACCAGGAAGGCGACCAGGCGCTGCCCGAGGTCGTCGTCGGGGAGGCCGACGACGGCGGCCTCGCGGACGTCGGCGTGGCCCAGCAGCGCGGCCTCGATCTCGCCGGCGCCGACGCGGAAGCCGCCCGTCTTGATGAGGTCGGTCGAGGCGCGGCCGACGATGCGGTGGAAGCCGCTCTCGTCGATGACCGCGACGTCGCCGGTGTCGAACCAGCCGTCGCCCACCCAGGATTCGGCGGTGGCGTCGGGCCGGTTCAGGTACTGCGTCCCGACCATCGGCCCGCGGATCTGCAGCGCGCCGATCGCTTCGCCGTCGTGCGGCGCCTCGTCGCCCGATTCCGCGATGATCCGCGACTCGACGCCGGTGATCGGGAGGCCCACCCAGCCGGGGCGGCGCTCCCCGTCGACGCGGGCGCTCACGGTGATGAGGGTCTCCGTCATGCCGTAGCGCTCGATGATCTCGTGGCCGGTGAGCTCGCGGATCCGCTCGAAGACGGGCGCGGGGAGCGGCGCGCTGCCGGAGATGAGGACCCGGGCGTCACGCAGTGCCGCAGCGGATTCCGGATCGCGCGCGATGCGGGACCAGACGGTGGGCACGCCGAAGTACATCGTGCCGCCCGCGGCCGCGTACGCCTCGGGGGTCGGCTTGCCGGTGTGCACCAGCGGGCTGCCGACGCGGAGCGGGCCGAGGACGCCGAGGATGAGGCCGTGGACGTGGAACAGCGGGAGGCCGTGCACGAGGGTATCGTTCGCGGTCCAGGCCCACGCGTCGGCGAGCCCGTCGATGCACGCGGCGATGGCCTCCCGGCGGATCGGGACGCCCTTCGGCGCACCGGTCGTGCCCGAGGTGTACATCAGGAGCGCGGTCGCGGCCGCGGGCGGTTCCGGCAGCGCGTGCCAGCCGCGGGCGTGCTCGCGGACCGGGACCGCGGGCAGGCCGTGCGGGTCCTGCGGGGTCGCGCCGAGCCACGCCTGGGCGCCCGAATCCGTGAGCACGTGGGCGATCTCGGCGGTCCCCGAGTCCGGCGGCACGGGCACGACGGGGACGCCCGCGCGGAGGCCGCCGACGATCGCGATGACGGTGGCGAGCGTCGGCTCGGCCCACACGGCGACGGGGCCGCGCACGCCGAGGCCGTTCAGCCGCTCGGCGACGGCCGTGGTGGCACCGATCAGCTCGGTCCGGGTCAGGGTGCGCCCGCCGACGGTGACGGCCGGCTCACCGTCGGAGCCGGGCGGGACGGGCGTGATCGTGTGCGGCAGCAGCATGGCCCCAGCCTAGGCGGGACGCCGCCGCCCGGCGTCGCCCCGGGTGATGCCGTGGTCAGGCGGCGCGGTACTGCAGGCGGGCGTCGAACGCCGCCTCGAGGAACAGCGTGGTGATCTGGACGGCCTGCGCGCTCTCGGGCGTCGCGCCGGCGAGCACGGGGAAGGCGTGCACGCCGCCCTGATACAGGTGCAGGTCGCAGGGCCTGCCCGCGCGGTCGAGGCGCTCGTGCAGGCGCTCGGCGTCGATGCGCAGCATCTCATCGGTACAGGCGATGACGAGCGCCGGCGGGAACGCCGAGGGCTCGATCTCGGTGGCGTCGTCGTGGCCGCGGAACGCGACCGGCCCACGGTCGAAGAAGTCCCGGAGCCCGGCGAGCTTGCCCGCGGTGAGGTAGGCGTCGTCGATGTCGTGCCGCGGGTCGTCGTCGGTGACGGTCGGCGTCAGCAGCGGCGAGAAGCCGAAGTACGCGGCCGGGGTGCGCACCGCATCGAGGTAGGCCAGCTCGACCACCTTGGCGGAGATGTAGCCGCCCGCGGAGTCGCCGCCCACGGCGACCTGCCGGTAGCGCCCGGAGTCCGTGACGGCCCGGTACACGCGGTAACCGTCGTCGACGGAGGTGCCGACGCCCACGGCGGGCGCTGGCGGTAGTCGACGTTGAAGACGGTGACGCCCAGGGTCCGCGCGAGGGCGGCGGCGACGCGGCGGTGCGTGCTCGGCCCACCGGCGAGGAAGGCGCCGCCGTGGTAGTAGCAGATCGCGACGTCGGGCCGGAGGTCGCCCGCGGTCGGCACGAGTCGCTCCACGGGCACGCCGGCGAGCTCGATCCGCTCCACCTCGACATCGGTCGGCATCCACCCGATGAGGTTCGCGAGGCCCTCGCCCAGGGCGAGCGGCGCGAACGACCACGTCCGCACCGGGTAGAGCGCGATCAGGGGCTTGAGCAGCAGGCGCGCGCCCGCGATGGCCAGCGCCGACTGAACGCTCACGCCGCGATGCTCGGTGACCGACATCATCGTCTCCTCTCGCCCGGTCCGCGGAGGACCGAACAGAACCGGTTCAGACTAGGCCGATGCACCCGATAGATCCAGCGAATCCGCCTATCAGCGCCCTCGGCGTGTCCCGGTCCGCGCGGCGCAGGCGGCCGTGACGCGCGTCACGGGCCGTTACCCGGAGATCCCGGTCCGTTCCACGCCCGCAGCGATCCATCGCTGCGCTACCAGGAAGAACGCCAGGAGCGGGGCGATCGATACCAGGGCGGCCGCGAACATGGCGGGTACGTTCACCGACTGCGCCGTGATGTAGCTCGACAGCACCAACTGCACCGTCCAGGACTGCGGGTCCTGCCCGATCACGAGCGGCCAGAGGAACGCGTTCCAGCTCCCGACGAAGGTGATGGTGGCGACGGCGGCCGTCACCGGCCCGGCCCCGGGCAGCGCGATGGCGCGGAAGATCCGGGCGGGCCCGGCCCCGTCGAGCACGGCGGCCTCCTCGAGCTCCCGGGGAAGGCCCAGGAAGTGCTGGCGGAAGAGGAAGACCGCCGTGGCCTGGAACAGGCCCGGCACGACCAGCCCCTGCAGGGACGACACCCAGCCGAGCGTGGACACCATGACGAAGGTCGGGACGAAGGTGACCGCCGCGGGGACGAGCAGGGTCACGAGCACGACCGCGAAGACCCGCCCCGCGTACGCCACCCGGATGCGGGCGAAGGCGTAGCCGGCGGGCAGGGCGACGGCGACGGTGCCGACCGTCTGCAGCACGGCCACCGCCGTCGAGTTGAGGAGCGCCCGGGCGAGCGGGCGCGCGTCGTCGGAGAACACCTGCCGGAAGGCGTCGCCGTCGGGGCGGCGCGGCAGCCAGTCCCCCGTCGCGACGTCCATGGACGTGCCGAGCGCGCCGCGGGCCAGCAGGTACAGCGGCAGCAGGAACAGCGCCGCGAGCCCGGCGAGCAGGACGTACCTCCCCACGCGGGCGGCGCCCGGCCCGCTCATCGCGCGTCCCGCGTGCGGAACAGCCCGGTGAACCGGCCCTGCGCGAGGGCGACGACCACGATCAGCGCCGTGAGCAGCACCCCACCCGCGCCGCCGTGCCCGAAGTCCTGGCCGTCGCCCACCGCGACGTAGTAGAGGTAGACCAGCGGCGGGCGGGCGTAGGGCGGATACCCCTGTGCCGTGGCCATCACGCCGTAGAACTCGTCGAAGGCCTGGAAGGCGTTGACCGTCGCCAACAGGAGCACCGCGACGGAGACGGCGCGCAGCTGCGGCAGGGTTATCCGCGCGAACGTCGTCCACGCGGAGGCGCCGTCGAGGGCGGCCGCCTCGTACAGGTGCCGCGGCACGCGCTGCAGGGCCGCGAGGAACAGGATCATGTAGAAGCCGAGCTGGAGCCACAGGCGCAGCGTGACCAGCACCAGCCAGTACCACGGCGGATCCACCACCGACAGCCACGCGACCGGCTCGACGCCCACCGCGCGCAGCGCCGTGTTCGCGACGCCGGTCGGCACGCCGGGGAAGATCGAGCCGCGCCAGATCAACGACGCGGCGACGTAGCTGCACGCCAGCGGCAGGAAGAACACCGACCGGAAGAACGCCTGGAACCGGCGCACGCCGTTGACCAGCACCGCCAGCGCGAGCGAGCCGGCGAAGGTCAGCGGCACGACGATCGCCGCGAAGACGACGAACGTGACCAGGCTCGAGCGGAAGGCGGGGTCCGCCAGCATGTCCCGGTAGTTCTCCAGCCCCACGAACTCGGTCGGCGTCACCGTGTTGTGCGCGTCGAACAGGCTCAGCCAGACGCTCCAGCCGATGGGGACGAGCACGAAGACCGCGAGGCCCGCGAGGAAGGGCCCCGTCATCAACCAGAACCTGAGGTGCGGCGAGTCGCGCCACGTCCCGCCGGCTTCGGGGGCGTCGCGGGCGGGGGCGTTGCGGACGGGCATCAGCGCGGGAACCGCTCGAGTTCCTTCTCGACGACCGATGCGACCGAGCGCAGTTCCGCCATCGGCTCGGCACCGCCCCGGATCACCCGGTCGAGCGCGTCGCGGTACGCGGTGGCGCTCCGCGGCGTCCACAGCAGCGGCGTCTGCGGCCGCCCGACGGTGTTCACCAGGTCGGCGGCCTCGTTGTACAGGCCCGTCGCCAGCTTCGTGGCCTGCGGGACGAGCGAGCGGCGGGCCGGGACGTGCAATCCGTAGGCCTGCGCCCAGTCGAGCTGCAGGTCGGTGCGCGTGACCCAGAGCCACTGCACGAACTTCTTCGCGCGCTCGACGTCGCCGCGGGCGTTGACGACGGTGCCGTACGCCCCGAAGGGCACGCTCGGGGCGCCGTTCGCCCCGATCGCCGGGAACGGCCGCACGCCGATGTCGTCGCCCAGGGCCGCCCGGATCGCGGGCAGCGCCCACAGGCCGGTCCACTGCATGGCCGTCTGCCCCGCGATGAGCGCGCCGGGATCGGCCCAGTCCTGCGGCGCGCCCAGCAGCAGGTCCCCTGAGGTGAACAGGCCGCGCATGGTCCGCAGGCCGGCCGCCACGTCCTCGTCGACGAAGCCCGGCTTGTGGTCCGGCGTGAGGTAGTCGCGGCCGGAGGACCAGAGCAGCACGCCGCCGAGCACGTCCGCGCCGCCGTTGTTGCCGAGGAAGAGCCCCTTGACGGTGCCGCGGTTCAGCGCCCGCGCAGCCGACACCAACTCGTCGAGCGTGCGCGGCGGCACCACGCCCGCCTGGTCGAGCATCGACTTCCGGTAGACCAGCAGCTGGGTGTCGGTGACCTGCGGGATGCCGTAGACCCGGCCGTCATGGGTCATCCGGTCGAGCAGGGCAGGGGTGAAGTCGGAGCGGGCGTCGCCGAGCAGGTCGGTGAGGTCGGCGACCTGCCCCGAGGTGATCATGTCGATCGTGGGCCCGTTGGCGAACTCGAAGACGTCGGGTCCGTCGCCGCTGACCAGCGCCGACGAGACCTTCTGGTCGTAGTCGCCCGGGAACGAACTGACCCGCACGCCGCCGTCCGGGTAGTCGCGGGCGTAGCGCGCGAGCGCCTCCGGCGCACCCTGCTCGCCGTACTGGTGGAACCAGGCGCGCAGATCGCCCCGGGATCCGCCGCGTCCGGTGTCGCCGCCGCACGCCGCGAGCGCGCCCGCGAGCGTCAGGCCGCCGAGGCCCGCCAGCACCGCGCGACGGGACACACCATAGTCAGACACGGGGTAAGTATCGCAAACCTACGGAACCTGTGCGGGGCCGGGAACCGGGCCGCGTCAGAACAGCGCGCCCGCGAGGTCGCGGCGCGCCGCCGACACCACGGGATCGGCGGGGTCGAAGAGCTCGAAGAGCTCGAGCAGGCGGGTGCGCAGCGCCGACCGGTCGTCGCCCGCCGTGACGCGGATCCCGGCGATGAGCCGGTCGAAGGCGCCCTTCGGCGAGCCGGTGAGGAGCTCCTCGTCGGCGGCGGCCAGTGCCAGCGCGACCTTCTCCTCGCCCGTCGCGCCCGTCGCCGCGTCGGCCCGGTCGATCGCCCCGGGCTCACCGCGAGTGGCGCGCGCGAAGAAGGCCATCTGCTTGACCGCAGCGGCCGCCTCGGCATCGCCCGGGTTCGCGTGCAGGATCGCCTCGTAGGCCGCGCGGGCGCCCTCGTAGTCGCCGTCGGCCGCGAGCTGCTCCGCGGCGTCGCGCCGCGGATCCGACGGGGCCTCCCCCGTCGCCGCGCCGCCACCGCCGCCGAACTCGGGCGGGAGCTGCGCGAGGACGTCGTCGAGCCACTGCCGCGCGGCCGGCTCCGGCTGCGCCCCGGCGAAGGCCGTGACCGCGCGCCCGGCTGCGACCGCGACCACCATCGGCACCGACTGCGCCCCGAAGGCCTGCGCGACGCCCGGCGCACCGTCGACGTCGACCCGGGCCAACGTCCAGCGACCCGCGTCGTCCGCCACGAGCTTCTCGAGCACCGCGGACATCGCCTGGGACTGCTCGCTGTACGACGCCGCCAGCAGCACCACGACCAGCTGGTTCGCGGAGCGGTCGATGACCTCGGCCGGGAAGCTCTGGTCGGTCACGTCGACCACGTCGGGCCCGGGGGCGCCGCCGGCCTCCCCCGCCTCGCCCGACGGTGCCGGGCGGGCCTGCTGCGCGGCCTTCGCCTCCGCCCGGGCCTTGAGGCCCGAGAGGTCGACCGCCCCCGCCATCGCGGCGGCGGTGCGCAGCGCCCGTTCCTGATCCTGCCTGGATGCGCCTCGAGGTGTAGTCACCCCTCCATCTTGGCACGCCCGTCCGGGCGGCCGCCCGCGGCGACCGTGCGGACCGGGAATCAGTGGTAGCGCTGCTGATCCGGGTCGAACCGCCACGAGGTGGGGCCCGGCTCGGGCATACCGGCCGCGGCCAGCGCGCCGCGGCGCGGGCGGTACCAGCTGGTGAGCGGCACCTCGTCGACGATGTGCACGGCGTCGGGGTACTGGCCGTGCCGGCCGGCGAAGGCGTCGCTGATCTCGTCGGCGCTCAGCTCGGCACCGCCGCGCACGGTGACGGCGGCGACGACGCGCGGCGCACCGTCGGCACCGTCGCCCGGCACCTGGTAGACGACGGCCTGCTCGACCTGCCCGAGCTGCTCCAGCACGTCGGTGATCGGGATGGAGTAGACGGGTCCGCGGTCGGTGACGGCGACGGTGCGGACGTCGTCGACCAGCCAGTAGTCGCCGTCCTCGTCGCGCCGGAAGAGGTGGCCCGTGGAGAACCAGGCGTCGCCCGGCCGGAAGACGCCCCGCAGCAGCACGTCCCGGTGCGTGACATCGGGGTCGGCGCGGCCGATGAGCACGCCCACCTCGCCGTCGCCGACCTCCTGCAGGAAGCCGTCGCCGTCCTCGACGAACCGGCCGGAGTCGAAGTAGTAGTCGACGAGCGCCACATCGGCGCTGCCGGGCAGGCGCCGCCCCTTCGCGCCCGGCTTACCGCCCCGCACCTTGGCGAGCACGATCTCGCCCTCGGTGGACGCGTAGAACTCGACCACCTGCGCGTCGAAGGTCTCACCGACGCGGCGCGAGAGCTCCGCCGACATGCCGGAGCCGATGAAGGCGCGCACCGGGTGGTAGCGCGGGATCTCCAGGCCGGGGGTGTCGAGCACCGCGCGCATGAGGTTCCAGGTGTAGCAGACGACGGTGACCCCGTACCGCTGCACCTCGACCATGAACCGGTCCGGGTCGAAGTCGCGGGTGAGCGCGATCCGGGAGCCGCCGGCGAGCGCGCCGCCGAGGCTGGTCATCAGGCCCGAGCTGTGGCTGAGCGGCGTGAGGCAGTAGACGGTGTCGCTCTGCGAGAGGCGCGCCGCCGAGGCGGTGCCGAAGGCGGAGAGAGCCCACCGGCCGTTCGTGACCCGCTTGGCCCGGAGGCGTCCGCCGACCTCGGAGAACATGACGAAGGCGAGGTCGCGGCCGAGGCCCGCGTCGGGCCGGTACCAGCGCGGGATGCGGACGTTGTCCGGGTCGACCTGCTCCAGGTCGACGAGTTCCGCCCCGAGGTCCTGCCGCGCGGCGCCCGGCCGGTCGCGGCGGTCACCGCCGCCGACCACGAGGACCCGCTCCGCGACGGCCGCGGCGTCCTCCGCGTGCTCGGGGTCGGTCAGCACCGAGGTCGCCTCGCCCAGCCGCAGCGCCGCGGCGTAGTCGGTGCCCGGCGGCAGCAGTACCGCGACCGCGCCGAGCCGCGACAGCGCGGCCATGGCGACCAGCGCCGACGGGCGGGTGTGCATGAGCACGCCCACGTGCTCGCCCTGGCGGACCCCGACCTGGATGAGGCCGCTGACGACGCGGTCGATCCGCTCGTTCACCGAATGCTTCGTGTGCACGCGGTCCTCGTAGAGGAAGAGCTCGCCGTGCGGGTCGGCCGCCGCCTGCTCGGCGAGCAGCTTGCCGAGCGAGACCTGGGTGTGCGCCTGCAGCTGCCCGAGCCGGGCCAGCTTCGGGAGGCCACGGGTCACCTCGCGGGCGACGGCGGAGGCGCCGGCGGCGGCGCCCGAGGCCGCGTCGAGCACGTCGCGCGCGGCCACGAAGCCGACGGTGGCGATGCCGCCCAGGCCCGCGACGAGCGGGTTGACGCCGACGTCGCGGCCGTCGTCGGGCTGCATCACGGCGACGTTCTCCGGTTGCGGGCCGCGGCCCTCCAGCCAGTTGATCCACTGCGTGACCGTCGGATAGGTGACCGCGCCCGCCGAACTGCCGACGACGAGCCCGAAGTGGCCGGCCGAGACCTGCGCCTCGTAGACCTTCGCCTTCGGCGCGGCCTGCAGGATGCCGCGGACGGCGCTGGGCCGGCCGATCTGGTCGGAGAGGCCGACGAAGGCGAGCACGGGGCTGGTGATGGACGCGAGGGAGACGGCGTCGCCGTCGATCGCGAAACCGCCCGTGAGCATGCGGTTGTGCACGACGAACTGCTTGAGCAGGTCGGCGACCGCGGGCCCGGCGTAGGCGACCCAGCCGTCGGCCTCGAGGAACCGGCGCTGGTCCTCGCGCGGGAGCAGGGCGTCACGGTCGTGCAGCTGGCGGACGAAATCGAGGCGCGAGCGGACGGCCTTCACCGGGTTGAGCATCTCGAAACCGCGCTGCACCATCCAGCTGGGCAGGTAGAAGCGGTTGAAGACGTGGTCGGCGACGAACTCTGCGCCCTTGTTGACCAGGGCGGGCGGGGCGCCCAGGGGCAGGCCCGCGGAGATGTCCACGGGGCTGCCGAAGGTCACCAGGCTCGCGATGGACCGTGACTGCCGGTAGGCGGCCACCTGGTAGCAGAACATGCCGCCCTGGGAGTAGCCGCCGATGTGGACGTCGCGGCCGCGGACCGCCGCGACCTGGTCGATGGCCTTCGAGATGGCGACGACGTGGTCGGCGAGGTTGCGCTCGAGGCCGCCCTCCTCGCGGTCGGGGGCGCCGAAGTCGATGACCCACGGATCGAGGCCGGCGCGGTGCAGGACCGAGACGGCGCCGTTGGTCTCGGTGACATCGAAGACGTTGGCGTCGACCATCATCGGCGGCACCAGCAGGATCACCGGCCGGTCGTCCACCGCGGGCGCCGGCGCGCGGTCCGCGAAGTAGCGGCGGAGCCGGTACATCGGCGAGCGCTCGACGACCGCGAACTGCGAGGGCTTCGCCCCGGTCTCCAGGCCGCCCTGCGTGAGCACCTCGAAGCCGTTGCGCGCCGTCGCCGTCAGGCGGTTCACCGACGCCTCGAGCGCCTTCGCGCCGGGCAGCCCGCCCAGGATGTCCACCATGTGCCCCACCTCTCCACAGCTTCCGTCAGCGAGTCAACGTACCGGCAGGCGGGGCGTCACGGCGTCCTAACCGCCGATCGCGTCGGCAGGTGCGGCCTTCCCGGCCGCCGCCGCGGCGGCGGGGGCGTCGAGCTTGCCGGCGCGCTGCGCCCACACCTCGAAGACGACGGAGCAGAAGGGCAGGACGGTGGCGAGCAGGCCGAGCGCCAGGGTCTTGACGTCCCACTTGCGGGCGTACGCGGCGGCCAGGGTCAGCACGACCAGCACCATGAAGACGATGCCGTGGGTCATGCCGGGCTTGGCGACGGCCTCTTCGTTGCCGCCGACCCACTTGCCGTACATGCCGATCAGCAGCCACACCCAGGTGAGCGCCTCGGCGAAGGCGACGACCTTGAAGGCCGTGATGATCTTGGACGCGAGGGATTCGTTCATCGGATTCGTGATCTCTACTTCCCGGGGACGGTGATGATGAGCGCGTCGCCCTGGCCGCCGGCGCCGCACAGGCCGGCGGCGCCGGTGCCGCCGCCGCGGCGGGCGAGCTCGAGCGCGAGGTGCAGGACGATGCGGGCGCCGGACGCACCGAGCGGGTGGCCGATGGCGATCGCGCCGCCGTCGACGTTCACCTTGTCGGCGTCGACGCCGAGGTCGGCGGTGGAGGCGAGGCCGACGGCCGCGAAGGCCTCGTTGATCTCGAGCAGGTCGAGGTCACCGGGCGTGATGCCCTGCTTCTCGCAGGCCTTCTTGATGGCGTTCGAGGGCTGGTGCTGCAGCGAGGAGTCCGGGCCGGCGACGACGCCGTGCGCCCCGATCTCGGC
Source organism: Tsukamurella tyrosinosolvens (assembly GCF_900104775.1). NCBI lineage: Bacteria > Bacillati > Actinomycetota > Actinomycetes > Mycobacteriales > Tsukamurellaceae > Tsukamurella > Tsukamurella tyrosinosolvens. The sequence continues at coordinate 1,361,177 of NZ_FNSA01000003.1, read as the reverse complement.
GAGGTAGTCCAGGCCCAGCTCCTGCGCCTTGCTCTTGCGCATCACGACGACGGCGACGGCACCGTCGGTGAGCTGCGAGGCGTTGCCGGCGGTGATGCTGCCGTCCTTGGCGAAGGCGGGGCGCAGCTTGGCGAGGGACTCGGCGGTGGTGTCGCCGCGGACGCCCTCGTCCTCGGTGACGCGGATCGGCTCGCCGCGGCGCTGCGGGATCTCGACGGGCACGACCTCGTCGGCGAACTTGCCGGCGGCCCACGCCTCGGCGGCCTTGCGGTGCGAGTCGGCGGCGAAGACGTCCTGCTCCTCGCGGGAGTAGGTGACGGTGTCCGTGGTGTTGAGCTGCTCGGTGAGGCCGCCCATCGGCTGGTCGGTGAAGACGTCGTGCAGCCCGTCGTAGGCGGTGTGGTCGAGCATCTCGACACTGCCGTACTTGTGGCCCTCGCGGCTGCCCGTGAGGATGTGCGGCGCCTGCGTCATCGACTCCTGGCCGCCGGCCACGACGACCTCGTACTCGCCGGCGCGGATCAGCTGGTCGGCCAGGGCGATGGCGTTGATGCCCGACAGGCACATCTTGTTGATGGTCAGCGTCGGCACGTCCCACGGCACACCGCCCGCGATCGCGGCCTGGCGGGCGGGCATCTGCCCGGCGCCGGCGGTGAGGACCTGGCCCATGATCACGTAGTCGATCGTCTGCGGGTCGACGCCGCTCTTCTCCAGCGCGCCGCGGATGGCGACGGCGCCGAGATCCGTGCCCGACTGCGACTTGAGCGCGCCGAGCAGCTTGCCGAAGGGCGTCCGAGCGCCGGCGACGATGACCGTGGGGTCCTGATGGGGTGCGGACGGGGCCACTTCGTTCCTCCTAGTGGGCAGGGGTCTTCCACCTCAAAGCTACATTCGAGGCATGACAGAGAGCCAATCGCGACAAACAGATCACACCGCCCACGGCGAGCACCCCGCCGCGCACGCCGTTCCCGCCGAATACCTGCTGGGCATCGACCACGTCGGCGTCGCGGTGTCCGATTTCGACGCGGCCCTCGAGTGGTACGCCCGCGTCCTGGGCATGGTGTGCACGCACGAGGAGATCAACGAGGCGCAGGGCGTCCGCGAGGGCATGCTCTCCCCCGCCTCGCTCCTGGCGGCCGACGGCGCACCGTCGAGCGCGGCCCAGCTGCAGGTCCTCGCCCCGCTGACCCCCGAGTCGACCATCGCGAAGTTCCTCGACCGCAACGGCCCGGGCATGCAGCAGCTGGCCTACCGCGTCTCGGACCTCGCGGCGGTCACCGCGCACCTGCAGGAACAGGGCGTGCGCCTCCTGTACGACGCCCCCCGCAACGGCACGGCCGGCTCGCGGATCAACTTCCTGCACCCGAAGGATGCCGGCGGCATCCTCGTGGAGCTGGTCGAACCTGCATCCTGACCGCGACCGGCCCATATTTCGGACCTTTTGCGACTGCTGACGCCGCGTGCCCGGGCCGTCCACGTACCATTCGGAGCATGGCGAATACGGACAACTCCCCGGGCGGCCCGGCGCCCGCACCGTTCGCGGTGGTCCTGCGTGGGTACGACCGGGACCAGGTCACCGAGCAGTTCCATCGGTACCAGGCCGAGCTGCGGGTTCTCGCCGCCGACCGCGACGCGGCGTCGGCGCACGCGCGCGAGCTGACGGACCTCCTCGACGAGGCGCAGGACGAGATCGACAACCTGCGCCGCGAGGTGGACCGCCTCAGCGTCCCCCCGACGAGCGCCGAGGGCATGAGCGACCGCATCGCCCGCATGATGCGCCTCGCCTCCGACGAGGCCTCGGAGATCCGGGCCGCGGCCGAGAACGAGTCCGCGGAGGTCCGCTCGCTGGCCCGCCAGGAGGCCGAGAGCACGCGTCGCGAAGCGGACCGGCTGCGCTCCGACATGACCGCGCGGCGCGAGGCCATGGAGGCCGAGCACGAGAAGACCATGAGGGACGCGCACGCCGAGGCGGAGCGCATCAAGGCCGAGGCGAAGGCCGAGTCGGAGAAGCTGGCGCAGTCCGCCGCGGAGAACCGCGAGCGCGTCCAGAACGACTTCGACATGGCGATGTCGATGCGTCGCGACAAGGCGATCCGCACGATCACCGAGCTCGAGGACGCCTCGAAGGACGAAGCGCGCGAGCGCATCGATTCGGCGAACGAGCGGGCCGAGCAGACGCTCAACACCGCGAACGCCACGGCGGAGCAGAAGCTCGAGGACACCAACACCCGGATCGCGACGCAGGTGGCGAACGCCCGCCGGATCACCGAGGACATGCAGTCGCTGCGCGCCTCCATCCTCGACCAGCTGGAGACGGTGCGTCGCCAGCTCTCCCTGGTGCCCGAGGCACTCGCGACCGGCGACGGCGAGCCGCAGATCGTCGAGAAGCGGATCGATCCCGCCCCGTTCAACGCCGCACCGGCGCCCAAGGCCGCGCACGTCACCGACGACGCCCCGACCGCTGCGCAGCGCGCGCAGCAGGTCCTGGGCGCCGATGACTTCGCCGCCGACGACGAGGCGGTCACGGAGCAGGTCGCGATCGAGAAGCGCTAGCGGGCCCGCCGGCCGGCCTCCCTGGACCAGCACCCGCGGTGCCAGTGGCGCCGGTCGGCGACGCCCCCGCTCTCGGCCGACGGCCACACCACCACGTGGGCGGTCCCCGTGGGGATCACCTGGTGACACCCGGGACACCGGTAGTCCTTGACGGCGCCCGACCCCGTAACGGTGCGGACCTGGTAGGCCTCGTCACCGACCTCGATGCGCGAACCGAAGCCGCCGGCACTCAGCGGACGATGACCGTCCCGCGCGGCGCTCCGCTTGCGGGAGACGGGCCGGCGGCCCATCAGAACAGCTTGTAGGACGTGTCCTCGGTGCCGCGCAGCACGTCGTAGTCGACGGTGACGCACCGGATGCCGCGGTCCTCCGCGAGCGTGCGGGCCTGGGGCTTGACCTGCTGGGCCGCCAGGATGCCCGTGACGGGCGCGATGAGCGGGTCCCGGTTGAGGAGTTCGAGGTACCGGGTCAGCTGCTCCACGCCGTCGATCTCCGCGCGCCGCTTGACCTCCACGGCGACGGTGCCGCCGTCGGCATCCCGGCACAGCAGGTCGACGGGCCCGATGGCCGTCATGTACTCGCGCCGGATCAGCGTGTAGCCGTCCCCGAAGGTATGGGTGTGCTCGGCGAGGAGTTCCTGCAGGTGCGCCTCGACGCCGTCCTTCACCAGACCCGGATCGACGCCCAGATCGTGGCTGCTGTCGTGCTCGACCTCGCCGATGAGGATGCGGAGCTGCTCCTCGGCCTTGTTCCGGACGATCCACAGCTGGTGTCCCTCGGGCAGGTCCTTGGCGTCCTCGTCCGACGGTGCCGTCTCGAGCCAGCACGGCGGGCTCATCCAGTTGAGGGGCTTGTAGGCGCGGTCGTCGGCGTGGATGCTGACGGAACCGTCGGCCTTCACCAGGATCAGGCGCCGGGCCATCGGGAGGTGGGCGGTGAGCCGGCCCACGTAGTCGACCTGGCATTCGGCAATCACGACACGCACGGGCTCCACCTTACGGCACGGGTTCGACGGTGCCGCGGTCCCCGGGCTCCCCCACCGGCCCCCCGGTCCGCGCCGTGCGCGGGACGCCCGAGACCCCCGTACCGTACCCGGACACGAAAAGGACCCCCGCGTCGGGAGCATTTCTGCTCACCGACCCGAGGGTCTTCTCCTGTATCTAATTTTAGTCCGGCGGTGTCCTACTCTCCCACACCCTCGCGAGTGCAGTACCATCGGCGCTGGAGGGCTTAGCTTCCGGGTTCGGAATGGAGCCGGGCGTTTCCCCTCCGCTATGGCCGCCGTAACACTGCGAAACAACACATGTGTGCTGTCTCAGACATTGCATAGTGGACGCGAACCAGACAGGATCTGGTTTCTGTTTGTTACACGCTTACATTCTGTGAGCTACGTGCTCGTTTTGGCGAATGTTATGTGTGTGGTAAGCCCTCGACCGATTAGTACCAGTCACCTACACGCATTACTGCGCTTCCAGTTCTGGCCTATCAACCCCATAGTCTGTAGGGGGTCTTACCCACTCAAGGTGGTGAGAAACCTAATCTTGGAACAGGCTTCCCGCTTAGATGCTTTCAGCGGTTATCCCTTCCGAACGTAGCCAACCAGCCGTGCTCCTGGTGGAACAACTGGCACACCAGAGGTTCGTCCGTCCCGGTCCTCTCGTACTAGGGACAGCCTTCCTCAAGTTTCTAACGCGCGCGGCGGATAGAGACCGAACTGTCTCACGACGTTCTAAACCCAGCTCGCGTGCCGCTTTAATGGGCGAACAGCCCAACCCTTGGGACCTACTCCAGCCCCAGGATGCGACGAGCCGACATCGAGGTGCCAAACCATCCCGTCGATATGGACTCTTGGGGAAGATCAGCCTGTTATCCCCGGGGTACCTTTTATCCGTTGAGCGACACCGCTTCCACTTGCCGGTGCCGGATCACTAGTCCCGACTTTCGTCCCTGCTCGACCTGTCAGTCTCACAGTCAAGCTCCCTTGTGCACTTGCACTCAACACCTGATTGCCAACCAGGCTGAGGGAACCTTTGGGCGCCTCCGTTACATTTTGGGAGGCAACCGCCCCAGTTAAACTACCCACCAGGCACTGTCCCTGAACCAGATCATGGTCCGAGGTTGAGGTATCCAATACGATCAGAGTGGTATTTCAACAACGACTCCACGAACACTGGCGTGCCCGCTTCACAGTCTCCCACCTATCCTACACAAACCGAACCGAACACCAATACCAAGCTATAGTGAAGGTCCCGGGGTCTTTTCGTCCTGCCGCGCGTAACGAGCATCTTTACTCGTACTGCAATTTCGCCGAGTCTGTGGTTGAGACAGCAGAGAAGTCGTTACGCCATTCGTGCAGGTCGGAACTTACCCGACAAGGAATTTCGCTACCTTAGGATGGTTATAGTTACCACCGCCGTTTACTGGGGCTTAAATTCTCAGCTTCGCCTTACGGCTAACCGGTCCTCTTAACCTTCCAGCACCGGGCAGGCGTCAGTCCATATACATCGTCTTACGACTTCGCATGGACCTGTGTTTTTAGTAAACAGTCGCTTCTCTCTGGTCTCTGCGACCCCACACAGCTCACGGAGTAAATCCGGTCACCATGCGAGGTCCCCCTTCTCCCGAAGTTACGGGGGCATTTTGCCGAGTTCCTTAACCACAGTTCTCTCGATCTCCTTGGTATTCTCTACCTGACCACCTGTGTTGGTTTGGGGTACGGGCCACATCAGATCTCGCTAGAGGCTTTTCTCGGCAGCATAGGATCATGGAATTCACCGCAACGGCTACGCATCACCTCTCAGGCTGGATGAGATCCGGATTTGCCTAGATCTCGCCCTACAGGCTTACACCAGTACAACCACTGACTGGCCCCACTACCTTCCTGCGTCACCCCATCGCTTGACTACTACCAGCCGAGGTCCCGTGCATCCACCAGCTCGTCACCCGAAGGTGATCTCGCGGCTTCAGGACGGTTAGTACAACTGATTCATCAGGGGCGATCTGACACGGGTACGGGAATATCAACCCGTTGTCCATCGACTACGCCTGTCGGCCTCGCCTTAGGTCCCGACTCACCCTGGGAGGATTAACCTAGCCCAGGAACCCTTGGTCATCCGGAGGACACGTTTCTCACGTGTCATTCGCTACTCATGCCTGCATTCTCACTCGCACAGCCTCCACAACTAGGTCACCCTGCTGCTTCTACGGCTGCACGACGCTCCCCTACCCACCCACAGTCAAAACTGTGAGTGCCGCGGCTTCGGCGGTGTACTTGAGCCCCGCTACATTGTCGGCGCCCAGCCACTAGACCAGTGAGCTATTACGCACTCTTTCAAGGGTGGCTGCTTCTAAGCCAACCTCCTGGTTGTCTTCGCGACCGGACATCCTTTTCCACTTAGTACACGCTTAGGGGCCTTAGCCGGCGATCTGGGCTGTTTCCCTCTCGACTACGAAGCTTATCCCCCGCAGTCTCACTGCCACGTTCTCACTTACCGGCATTCGGAGTTTGGCTGACGTCAGTAACCTGTGAGGGCCCATCGGCCATCCAGTAGCTCTACCTCCGGCAAGAAACACGTGACGCTGCACCTAAATGCATTTCGGGGAGAACCAGCTATCACGGAGTTTGATTGGCCTTTCACCCCTACCCACAGCTCATCCCCTCAGTTTTCAACCTAAGTGGGTTCGGGCCTCCACAACATCTTACTGCTGCTTCACCCTGGCCATGGGTAGATCACTCCGCTTCGGGTCCAGACCCGGCGACTCAAACGCCCTATTCGGACTCGCTTTCGCTACGGCTACCCCCAGACGGGTTAACCTCGCCACCGAGCACTGACTCGCAGGCTCATTCTTCAAAAGGCACGCCATCACCCCACAACGAGGGCTCTGACGGATTGTAAGCACACGGTTTCAGGTACTATTTCACTCCCCTCCCGGGGTACTTTTCACCTTTCCCTCACGGTACTTGTCCGCTATCGGTCGCAAGGTAGTATTCAGGCTTACCGGGTGGTCCCGGCAGATTCACAGCAAATTCCACGGGCTCGCTGCTACTCGGGTATTCATCACAACAGGCACCACGTTTTCAGTTACGGGACTCTCACCCTCTCCGGCGGACCATTCCAGGCCACTTCACCTAACATGACACTTTCTTACTGCTGTCCAGCCAGGTAGAGCTGGAAAGATGAACCCCACAACACCACACACACAACCCCTACCCGGTATCACATGTGCATGGTTTAGCCTCATCCGCTTTCGCTCGCCACTACTCACGGAATCACTATTGTTTTCTCTTCCTGAGGGTACTGAGATGTTTCACTTCCCCTCGTTCCCTCCACACCGTCTATATATTCAACGGCGGGTAACACCACATGACTGGTGCTGGGTTTCCCCATTCGGAAATCCTCGGATCACAGCTCGGTTGACAGCTCCCCGAGGCATATCGCAGCCTCCCACGTCCTTCATCGGCTCCTTGCGCCAAGGCATCCACCGTGCGCCCTTAGACACTTACAACACACAAAACACACACCAAACCCGAAACAACCGAAGCCATCACAAATCCGATGCGCCCTTCATGACATCAAGCGCCAAAAAAAACACAACAAAATGCTTACACAGAAACATGTAAAATTACAGAAACAAAAACCACTCCACCAGATACAAACGATCCGGCATCATGGTTGATGCTCGCGTCCACTATACAATTCTCAAACAACACACACCACCACACCGCCACCCACCCACACCCCGAAAGGCCATGGTACGTGAGCGCTGACGCGCAGCAGCAACAGAAAGGACGTGTCCTCTCAGACACCCAACAGTGTGCCGACGAAACCCCACCCACCGGACAAGCCGGCCAGCAGGCAATAAGAATTACCGTGTCAGTGTTCCACCCAATAATATGAGCGACCGCCAAACCACAGTCGGGTTTGAAACGGCACTAAATGCTCCTTAGAAAGGAGGTGATCCAGCCGCACCTTCCGGTACGGCTACCTTGTTACGACTTCGTCCCAATCGCCAATCCCACCTTCGACAGCTCCCTCCCACAAGGGGTTAGGCCACCGGCTTCGGGTGTTACCGACTTTCATGACGTGACGGGCGGTGTGTACAAGGCCCGGGAACGTATTCACCGCAGCGTTGCTGATCTGCGATTACTAGCGACTCCGACTTCATGGGGTCGAGTTGCAGACCCCAATCCGAACTGAGACGCGCTTTAAGGGATTCGCTCCACCTCACGGTATCGCAGCCCTCTGTACGCGCCATTGTAGCATGTGTGAAGCCCTGGACATAAGGGGCATGATGACTTGACGTCATCCCCACCTTCCTCCGAGTTGACCCCGGCAGTCTCTCACGAGTCCCCACCATTACGTGCTGGCAACATAAGACAAGGGTTGCGCTCGTTGCGGGACTTAACCCAACATCTCACGACACGAGCTGACGACAGCCATGCACCACCTGTATAGAAGGCACAAGGCAAACCGAATCTCTCCGGCGATCCTCTATATGTCAAACCCAGGTAAGGTTCTTCGCGTTGCATCGAATTAATCCACATGCTCCGCCGCTTGTGCGGGCCCCCGTCAATTCCTTTGAGTTTTAGCCTTGCGGCCGTACTCCCCAGGCGGGGTACTTAATGCGTTAGCTACGGCACGGATCCCGTGGAAGGAAACCCACACCTAGTACCCACCGTTTACGGCGTGGACTACCAGGGTATCTAATCCTGTTCGCTACCCACGCTTTCGCTCCTCAGCGTCAGTTACTGCCCAGAGACCCGCCTTCGCCACCGGTGTTCCTCCTGATATCTGCGCATTCCACCGCTACACCAGGAATTCCAGTCTCCCCTACAGTACTCAAGTCTGCCCGTATCGCCTGCAGGCCCGAGGTTAAGCCTCGGGTTTTCACAGACGACGTGACAAACCGCCTACGAGCTCTTTACGCCCAGTAAATCCGGACAACGCTCGCACCCTACGTATTACCGCGGCTGCTGGCACGTAGTTGGCCGGTGCTTCTTCTGTAGGTACCGTCACTTGCGCTTCGTCCCTACTGAAAGAGGTTTACAACCCGAAGGCCGTCATCCCTCACGCGGCGTCGCTGCATCAGGCTTTCGCCCATTGTGCAATATTCCCCACTGCTGCCTCCCGTAGGAGTCTGGGCCGTGTCTCAGTCCCAGTGTGGCCGGTCGCCCTCTCAGGCCGGCTACCCGTCGTCGCCTTGGTAGGCCATTACCCCACCAACAAGCTGATAGGCCGCGGGCCCATCCTGTACCGCAAAAACTTTCCACCAACCCCCATGCAGGAGAAGGTCATATCCGGTATTAGACCCAGTTTCCCAGGCTTATCCCGAAGTACAGGGCAGGTCACCCACGTGTTACTCACCCGTTCGCCACTCGTGTACCCCCGAAAGGGCCTTACCGTTCGACTTGCATGTGTTAAGCACGCCGCCAGCGTTCGTCCTGAGCCAGGATCAAACTCTCCATAAAAAACACTAGAAACCGAAGTTTCAGCATAATCAGGAAATCCTGAACAAAAAACGAAACCACTGACAAAAATCAATGATTCCAGAAATACATCTCGCAAAGAAATAAACGAGAAAAGCCACAACACAAACAACCAAATAACTTGATTGTCCATGCGTGCCAAAAAATTTGGCACTGACAATTTCATCGACACACTGTTGAGTTCTCAAAGAACACGCCAAACGCGGCCGCTCACACTTCTATATTTCTGTGTGAACCGCACCTTCGCAGGCAGTTCATGTTACTCTCTGGAGCTTCCCCGGTCAAATCGACCCGGTGTAACTCGCTCGGAGCAACCGTTCTAGCTTAGCAGACCGGATTTCCGTGTGCAACTCGCTCTCGCGGGCCGCATTCGGAGCACTTCGACCTGCTCAACCTCACGGCGAAGCACTCTCGATCGCGCTGGGCGCTCGAAAGTGACGTTCTTTCGTGGGGCTGGCTGCTCGGAGCAACCGTTCTAGCCTAGCAGGTCGGAATTTCGTTCGCAACTCGCTCTCGCGGGCCGCGTGTCGGGCATCCGAACCGCTCACCACATGGAGGAACCACACGATCCCGCGGAGCGGGGCCGAGGAGAAGGTTTCTCTTCCGTGGCGGTCAGCGCGATGATCCTTGCGGATCTTCCCGGTTTCCGAACTTCCGGCGGCACGTCGAGATCCAGATTCATTGGACTGCTGTGGGCCTTGCCGGGCGGCGCCTGGGCGCTGCTGACTCGATATAAGTTACACACGTCGAACTCGGAACACAAATCGGCAGGTCGTCCTGCGGATCCGGCGTTCCGGCCGGCCGCCGAACGGCGCCCGAACGCGGACCGTCAGGAAACCCGCTCGATCCGGCCGCCGAGCGCCGTCACATTCCCGACGAAGTTGGGATAGCCCCGATCGATGTGGAAGACGTCGTGCACCTCGGTCACCCCGTCCGCGCACAGGCCGGCGAGGACCAGCCCCACGCCGGCGCGGATGTCGGTCGACCACACCGGGGCGCTCGAGAGCTGCTCCACTCCCCTGATCACCGCGTGATGTCCGTCGGTCCGGGCGTCGGCGCCGAGGCGCACCATCTCCTCGACGAAGCGGAACCGCGCCTCGAAGACGTTCTCCGTGATCATCGACGTGCCGTCCGCGACGCAGGCCATGCCGATGGCCATCGGCTGCAGGTCGGTGGGGAATCCGGGGAAGGGCAGCGTCGCCACGTTGACGGCGTGCGGCCGCTCCGGCGAGGCGATGCGGAAGCCGTCCGCGCGCTCGGTCACCGTCGCCCCCGCGTCCTGGAGCTTCTGCAGCACGACCCCGAGGGTCTCGGGAGCCACGCCGTTGACCGTGATGTCGCCGCGCGTCATCACCGCGGCGAAGCCCCACGTGGCCGCGACGATGCGGTCACCGATCACCCGGTGCTCGGTGGGGTGCAGCTTCTCCACCCCGCGCACCATGAGGGTGTCGGTCCCGATCCCCTCGATGTCGGCACCCATCTGGACGAGCATCGCGCAGAGGTCGACGATCTCCGGCTCGCGCGCGACGTTGCTGATCACGGTCAGCCCCGTGGCCAGGACCGCCGCCATGAGGATGTTCTCCGTGGCCCCCACCGAGGGGAACTCCAGCGTGATCTCCGCGCCCTGGAGCGAATCCGCCTGCGCCACAACACAGCCGTGCTCGATGGAGCTGGTCGCTCCGAGCGCGCGGAGCCCCGACTGGTGCATGTCCAGCGGCCGCGAGCCGATCGCGTCACCGCCGGGCAGCGCCACCACGGCCCGATGCTCGCGCGCCATGAGCGGCCCGAGCACGCACACCGACGCGCGGAACTGCTTGACCGCGTCGAAATCCGCGCGGTGGTTCAGCACCGCCGGCGTCGTGATGCGCGCCGTGTCGCCCTCGAGCTCCACCTCCGCGCCGAGACCGCGCAGCACGTCCGCCATGAGCGGGACGTCGAGGATCTCGGGGCAGTTGGTGAGCACCGACGTGCCCTCGGCGAGCAACGTGGCCGCCATCAGCTTGAGCACACTGTTCTTCGCGCCGCCCACGGTGACCTCACCGGTCAGCCGGGCTCCGCCGTGCACCAGAAACTTCTCTCCCACGTCGCTCAGCCTATGGCACGGGGCTCGACCCTGTGACAGCCTGTGACCATGGCTGTCCACCTCACCCGTATCTACACCCGCACCGGCGACGACGGCACCACCGGCCTGGGCGACTTCTCCCGGGTCACGAAGTCGGACGCCCGGCTCCGGGCGTACGCGGACTGCGACGAGGCGAACGCGGCGCTGGGCCTGGCGGTCACCGTCGGCGATCCCGGACCCGAGCTGCGCGCCGTACTCCTGCGGATACAGAACGAGCTCTTCGACGTCGGCGCCGATCTCTCGAACCCGATCGTCGCGGATCCCGAGTACCCGCCGCTGCGCGTCACTCCGGACTACATCGAGCGGCTCGAGGCCTGGTGCGACCAGTACAACGAGGACCTGCCGAAGCTCGACTCGTTCGTCCTACCCGGCGGCACTCCCCTGGCGGCGTACCTGCACCTCGCGCGCACCGTCGTGCGGCGAGCGGAGCGGGCGGCGTGGGACGCGGTCCGCGAACACGGGGAGACGGTCTCGGTGCTGCCTGCGAAGTACCTCAACCGGCTCTCGGATCTGCTGTTCATCCTGTCCCGGGTCGCGAACCCCGGGGGCGACGTGCTGTGGAAGCCCGGCGGCGACCGCTGATCCGGCCGCGGGCTACGGGCGCTGGCGGCGCGGACTGGGCCGCGACTCGAGCCAGGACTGGAAGGCCGTCAGCCCGTCCCGGGCGAACGCGAGCTCGGTCTCCCCACCCGGGGTGACCGCGTGCACGATCACCATGTCCGGATCGATCACGTCGAGCTCGGTGCCCTGGGGCGCGCGGCGGCCGACGATCTCGGTCCCGCTGCGCGGCAGCGTCCAGCTGGGGCCGAGCCGCACGCTCGAGAGCCGGTAGTACTTGAGTTCGTGGTCGTCGTAGCGGAGCGTGCCGTGGCGCCAGCCCTGCTCCCCCTGCGCCGGCAGGTAGCGCAGGATGATCGGCACGCCGGCGACGCGGAGGCTGTAGAGGCGCAGGACCACCACCGCGCCGATGACGAGCAGCAGGAGGACCGCGACCACCGCGACGAAGACCACCCCGCCCATCACGCGCTCCTCACTGCTCCGTGCCCGGATAGCAGGAAAGCCGGTGGCCCGTCTTGACCGGGCCACCGGCTTTCACGCTGCTACCTCTATGTTACTTGCCCGCGAGGAACTCGATCGCGCGCAGTTGTCCCTGCGCGGTCGCCTGCTCGTCGGACCCGTCCGCCGCCGCCTCCAGGGCGCGCCGGACCTCGGCCTCCTCCAGCGTCGAGGCCCACTCGGCCCCGTCCGCCAGCACGGTGACCTTCTCGCCGGTCACCGAGAGGAAGCCGCCGCGGATCGCCGCGGCCAGCCGCTCGCCGCCCACCGTGTCGATGGCGACGGCGCCACCGGTGGTGAGCTGGCCGAACAGCGGCTCGTGATGAGCCAGGACACCCAGCTCACCCTCCGTGGTCTGGGCGATGACGAAAGTCGCCTCGCCCGACCACAGCCGCTCCTCGACGGAGACGACCTCTACCTGAAACGCAGTGTCAGCCACTGGAAACTACTTCCCGGCGATCTTCTTCGCGGCCGCCTCGACGTCATCGAGACCACCACAGCTGTTGAACGCCTGCTCGGGCAGGTGATCGAACTCACCCTTGCACACGCGGTCGAAGGCCTCGATGGTGTCCGCCAGCGGGACGACCGAGCCCTTCTCACCCGTGAACTTCTCGGCGACGATGAAGTTCTGGCCGAGGAACTTCTGGAGACGGCGAGCGCGCTGCACCGTGACCTTGTCCTCTTCCGAGAGCTCGTCCATGCCGAGGATGGCGATGATGTCCTGCAGCTCCTTGTACTTCTGCAGGATGCGCTTGACCTCGTTGGCGACGCGGAAGTGATCGTCGCCCACGATCGAGGCCTCGAGGATGCGCGAGGTCGAGGTCAGCGGGTCCACGGCGGGGTAGATACCCAGCTGCGAGATCGGACGCGAGAGCTCGGTGGTCGCATCGAGGTGCGCGAAGGTCGTCGCCGGCGCCGGGTCGGTGTAGTCGTCGGCGGGCACGTAGATGGCCTGCAGCGAGGTGATCGACCGGCCCTTGGTCGAGGTGATGCGCTCCTGGAGCTCACCCATCTCGTCCGCCAGGGTGGGCTGGTAGCCCACGGCCGAGGGCATACGACCCAGCAGGGTCGAGACCTCGGAGCCCGCCTGCGTGAAGCGGAAGATGTTGTCGATGAACAGCAGCACGTCCTGGTGCTGCACATCGCGGAAGTACTCGGCCATGGTCAGGGCCGAGAGGGCGACGCGCATACGCGTCCCCGGCGGCTCGTCCATCTGGCCGAACACCAACGCGGTGTCCTGGAGCACGCCCATCTCCTCCATCTCGAGGTGGAGGTCGGTGCCCTCACGGGTACGCTCGCCGACGCCCGCGAACACCGAGGTGCCCGAGAACTCGCGCGCGATACGGGTGATCATCTCCTGGATCAGAACGGTCTTGCCGACGCCGGCACCACCGAACAGACCGATCTTGCCGCCCTTGACGTACGGGGTCAGGAGGTCGATGACCTTGATGCCCGTCTCCAGGATCTCGGTCTTGCCCTCGAGCTGATCGAAGGCCGGGGGCTTGCGGTGGATGCCCCACTGCTCGCCGTCGCGGCCGAGTCCGGGGGTGTCCAGGCAGTCGCCCAGGGCGTTGAAGACGTGGCCCTTGACGACGTCGCCGACGGGCACGCGGATCGGGAAGCCCGAGTCGGTGACGTCGGTGCCGCGGACGAGGCCGTCGGTGGGCTGCATCGAGATGGCGCGCACCAGGTTGTCGCCGAGGTGCTGCGCGACCTCGAGGGTCAGCGTCTTGGCCACGGACGGGAGGGTGATCTCCGCGTGCAGGGCGTTGAACAGGTCGGGGACGGCGCCGCGCGGGAACTCGATGTCGACGACCGGGCCGATGACCCGCGTCACGCGACCGGTGGCCGCAGCGGTGCCCGCCGACGCGGGCTGGGTTGCTGTAGTCATGTGTCTGCTTTCCGGTTTCTAGTTCGCGAGGGCGCCGGCGCCACCGACGATTTCGCTGATTTCCTGGGTGATCTGCGCCTGGCGGAGCTGGTTGGCCTCGCGGGAGAGCGAGACGGCCAGATCGTTGGCGTTGTCGGTGGCCGCCTTCATGGCCGTACGACGCGCGGCGTTCTCCGACGCCGCCGAGTCGAGCAGGGCCGCGAAGACGCGGGTCGCGACGTACTTCGGCAGCAGCGACGACAGCAGGCTGTCCGCGCTGGGCTCGAAGGTGAAGTTCCGGGCCGCAGCCTCGTCGTCGCCCGACGTGCCGTCGCTCTCCTCGACCACGAGCGGGGCCATGCGGCGCACCTCGGGGTTCTGCGAGAGCATCGACACGAAGCGCGTGTAGACGATGTGCAGCTCGTCGACGCCGTGCGTCTCGACACCGTCGATCGTCACGTACTCCTCGGAGCCGGTCTCGAAGAGCTTCACCAGCGTCTCGGTCGCCGCCGTGGCGTCCGCGTGCTGGGGCTGCTGCGAGAAGCCGGTCCAGGCGCCCGCCACGTCCTGGCCGCGGAACCGGAAGTAGTCCAGCCCCTTCTGGCCCATGACGTAGAGGACGGGCTCCTTGCCCTCGTCCTTGAGCAGCTGGATCAGCTCACGCGTCTCCCGCAGCACGTTGGAGTTGTAGCCGCCGCACATGCCGCGGTCGGAGGAGACCACGAGGATCGCGGCGCGCTTCGGGTTCGCCCGCTCGGTGAGGAGCGGGTGATCCAGCGAGCCGGACTTGCTGGCCAGCTCCGAGAGCACCGAGGTCATCTCCTCGGAGTAGGGCTTGGCGGCCGCGACACGGGCCTGCGCCTTGGTGATCCGCGAGGTCGCGATCAGTTCCTGCGCCTTGGTGATCTTCTTGGTCGAGTTGACCGAACGGATCCGCGAGCGCAGCTCTCGGATACTAGCCATTGCGCTTGACCTTGATCGTCTCGTGCTCGACGTCCTCGGCGGGCAGCGCGCCGGCCTCGGCCTCGTTCACGACGCGCGAGCCGTCCGAGGCGAGGAAGCTCTGCTTGAAGCGGTTGGTCTCGGCGACGAGGATCTCCGCCTGGTCCTTTTCGAGGACCTTGCCGCCCGCGATGGACTCGTAGACGCCGGCCGCGGCGTGGTGCAGGTGGCTCAGCAGCTCACCGTCGAAGCGGCGCACGTCCTCGACGGGCACCGAGTCGTAGTGGCCCTCGCCGCAGAGGTAGATCGAGACGATCTCGTCCTCGACCGACGACGGGCTGTACTGGTCCTGCTTGAGCAGCTCGACCCAGCGGGCGCCGCGCGCCAGCTGCGCCTTCGAGGCGTCGTCGAGGTCCGAGGCGAAGGCCGAGAAGGCCTCCAGCTCGCGGAACTGGGCGAGCTCCAGACGCAGCGAGCCCGAGACCTTCTTGAGGCCCTTGGTCTGCGCGGCACCACCGACGCGGGACACCGAGGTGCCGACGTTGATCGCGGGGCGGACGCCCTTGTTGAACAGGTCGGACTCGAGGAAGACCTGGCCGTCGGTGATCGAGATGACGTTGGTCGGGATGAACGCCGAGACGTCGTTGGCCTTGGTCTCGATGATCGGCAGCGCGGTCATCGAGCCACCGCCGAGGGCGTCGGACAGCTTCGCCGAACGCTCCAGCAGGCGGGAGTGGAGGTAGAAGACGTCGCCGGGGTACGCCTCGCGGCCCGGCGGGCGGCGCAGCAGCAGCGAGATCGCGCGGTAGGCCTCGGCCTGCTTGGACAGGTCGTCGAACACGATGAGGACGTGCTTGCCCTGGTACATCCAGTGCTGGCCGATGGCCGAGCCGGTGTACGGGGCGAGCCACTTGAAGCCGGCCGAGTCGGAGGCGGGGGCCGCGACGATGGTCGTGTACTCCATGGCGCCGGCCTCGTCGAGGGCGGCCTTCACACCCGCGATCGTCGAGCCCTTCTGGCCGATGGCGACGTAGATGCAGCGGACCTGCTTGGTCGGGTCGCCCGACTCCCAGTTCGCCTTCTGGTTGAGGATGGTGTCGACGCAGACCGCGGTCTTGCCGGTCTTGCGGTCACCGATGACCAGCTGGCGCTGGCCGCGGCCGATGGCGGTCATGGCGTCGATGGCCTTGATGCCGGTCGCGAGCGACTCCTCGACGGGCTGGCGCTCGAGCACGGACGCGGCCTGCAGCTCGAGGACGCGCTGCTCCTCGGCCTCGATGTCGCCCAGGCCGTCGATCGGCTGGCCGAGCGGGTTGACCACGCGGCCCAGGAACTTGTCGCCCACGGGCACGGACAGCACGTCGCCGGTGCGGCGGACCTGCTGGCCCTCCTCGAGCTCCTCGTAGTTACCGAGGATGACGGCGCCGATCTCGTCCTCGTCGAGGTTCAGGGCCACGCCGAGCACCCCGCCGGGGAACTCGAGCAGCTCATTCGCCATCGCGCCGGGGAGCCCGGTCACGTGGGCGATGCCGTCGGCGGTGTCGGAGACGGTGCCGATCTCCTCGCGGGAGGCGTCGGCCTCGAACGTCGAGACGTACTGCTCGATCGCGCCCTTGACGTCGTCGGTTGAGATCGTCAACTCAGCCATGAGTACTCGTTTCCCTCTTTTGTGTTCTGGGTGGAAGTTTGTGTGTGTTAGCGGGGCAGCTGTTCGGCGGCCTTGTCGAGACGCGACGCGATGTCGGCCTCGATGACCTCGTTGCCCACCGTGATGCGCAGGCCGCCCAGGAGCTCGGCGACGACCTCGGTCTGCACCGCGATCTTGCGCTGGTAGATGCGGGCCAGCAGATCCGCGGTGCGGCTCCGCTGGGCGTCGGTCAGGGCGACCGCCGACTCGACAACGGCGACGGATTCACCGCGACGGGCCGCTGCCAGCTCGGCGATCGAGGCGACGGCGGCGTCCACGCGGCCGACGCGCACGAGGCGCACCGTCTGGCGGAGCAGCGCCGCCGTGAAGTCGTTCACCTTGCCGCCGAACACCTTGTCCAGCAGCGCGACGCGGCTCGCGGCCGGCGCCCGGGTGTCGGACAGCGCCGCGGTGAGCTGCGGCTCACCCTCGAGGATGCGTCCCGCGCGGAACAGCTCGTCCTCGGTCTCGTCGAGCGTGCCGGCGCGCTCGGCGCCGAGCAGCACGGCCACGCGGGCCTGTCGCTCGACGGCCGTCGCGAAGTCGGCCGGAGCCGACCACTTGGCCGCCGCGGCGTCCTGCAGGAACGCGTTCGCCTCGGGGCTGATCTTGCCGCCGAAGAGGTTGTCGACGAGGGTGCGCTTGGCCTCGGGGGCCTCTGCGGACTCGGCGAGGTGCTTGCGCAGCACGGGCTGCTCGTTGAGCACGTTGACCACGTCGGCCAGGTCGTCGGCCACGCGGGCCAGGGCGGCCTGATCGAGGCCCGCGGTGCGCTGGTCGAAGCCCGCCGCCAGCTGGCGGACGGCGTCGCGGCTCGCGGCGCGCAGCGAACGGGTGCCGATGCGGTCGGACTCGGTGACGCGCACCTCGTCGGCGCCCTGCGTCATCGACTCGAGCTCGGCGAGCGAACGGTCGACCGATGCGGACTGGTTGGCCGGGTCGCTGAGGTGGTCGCGGACGAGGCGTCCCGCCACGTCGACGGCCTCGGCGCCGAGCCCGGCGCGGTAGCCCCGCACCAGGTTGCTGCGGTTGAGAGCGATCTGGCCCTGGCCGTGCTCGCCGATGCGGGCGACCTCACGGTCGGTCTGGTTGCGCAGCTCTTCGCGGATCGCGTCCGCGTCGCCACGGGCCTCGTCGCGGATCTGGCTGCCCTCGCGGGCGGCGTCGGAGCGCGCGCGCTCCCCCGCCTGGCCCGCCTGCGCCAGCTTCTCCTGCGCGATGCGCGACTCCTCGAGCTGCGCCCGGACGGTGTCCTGGCGCTCCTTCATGAGTCGCTTCACCGGCGGAACGACGAACTTCCACAGGACGAAGAGGATGACCGCGAAGGCGATCAGGTTGCCGATAAAGACACCCATTTAGTTCTTCACCACCTTGTCGCTCGAGAATGCATCCAGCTTCGCCTTGAGGGCCGGGTCCTGCGTGACGTCGAAGCCGAGCACGCGGCTCGCCAACGACGCCGAGAGCGGAGCGAGATCGGCGCGCGCCGCCGCGGCCGCGGACTCACCCGCGGTGCGCAGCTGCTCGGTCTTCTCCCGCGTGATCGCGTCCGCCTCGGCCGTAGCCCGCTGCTTCTGCTCCTCCATCGAGACGCGGCCGCCGGCACGCGCCTCGTCGCGGATGCTGCCGGCCTCACCACGGGCGGAAGCGATTCCGGCGCGGTACTCCGACTCGGCGTCCTCGAACCCCTTGGCCGCGGCGCGGCCGTCGGTGGCGGTCTGGTGGATCATCTTGTCGCGATCGTCCAGAACCTTCTGGATGGAAGGCGCCACGAAGAACCAGATCACCGCGAGCACGATCAAGAAGATGATCAGGCACGAGATGAAGGTCCCCGCGGTGGGGAGGAGGAAGTTTCCTTCAGCGAGCTGCATGACGTCAGGTCCCGTTTCTTACGAGCGAATTAGGAGATCGGGGTCGCGAACACGAACAGGGCCATGAAGGCCAGGTTGATGAAGTACGCGGCCTCGACCAGACCAACGGTGATGAAGAACGGGGTCATCAGGCGGCCCTGGGCCTCCGGCTGCCGCGCGATGCCGGCGACGAGCTGGGAACCGGCGAGACCGTTACCGATACCGGCGCCGATGGCGCCGCCACCCATGATCAGGCCGCCGCCGATGAGGGCACCCTGCGCGATGTTCGGATCCATTTATCTTTTCCCTTTCGGTTTCTGGTAGTCGGCCTACCAGGGTCTACTCGTCCGTGGCCCGGTGTGGGCCGCGAACAGGTCAGTGGTGCGTCTTCTCCATAGCGGTGGAGAAGTACAGGATGGTCAGGAGCGAGAAGATGAACGCCTGGATGAGGCCGACGAAGAGCTCGAAGGACTTCCACAGGGAGTTCGGGAACCAGAGGATGTAGGCCGGCAGCAGCGCGATGACCGCGACCATGACCGTGCCCGCGAAGACGTTGCCGAAGAGTCGCAGTGCGAGCGACAGCGGCTTCGAGATGAGCTCCTCGATCACGTTGATCGGCGCCAGGCCGACCGCGTGGCCCTTCACGACCTTCGCCGGGTAGCCGAAGATGCCGTGGGTGCGGAAACCGGCGAAGTGGTAGCCCAGGTACACGACCAGGACCAACGCGTAGACGAAGCTGACGTCGGCGGCCGGCGGCATGAAGATCTCGGTGGGGGCGCCGCCCTCACCCGTGTACTGCTGCGGCAGCACCGCGAGCCAGTTCGCGAACAGGATCAGGGAGAACAGCGCGATCGCGAGCGGCAGCAGGAACGGCGCCACCTTCATGCCGATCGCGGACTCGACCTGGCTGCGGAGCTGGATGGTGATGGCCTCCCAGAACAGCTGCACACCGCTCGGGACACCGGTCGAGGTGACCTTCGCCTTCAGGATGAACGCCAGGATGAGCACGATCGCGGCCGCGATCGCCGTGGCCAGGATCGTGTCCCAGTGAAAGGTCATTCCGAACAGCTCGAACGACTTGTAGTGGGCGACCTTGATCGAGCCCTCGGCGTACAGGTTGGTGTTCATGACTGCTGGCGAAGCCCTTTCAGAACGGGGATGACGGTGTTCAGGACGAGGACGATCTGACCGACGGCGAGGCCGAAGATCACGCCCAGCCCATCGGGCCGGAAGAAGTAGGCGATCACGATCGCGATGACGGAGACGACGCCGAGGCGGACCATCGAATTGACGGCGACCGGAGCCTTGCGGGGCTCGTTCTCCGCGGTGACCGTGGCCACCTTGAGGACCGCCAGCTTGGCGTTCAGCACGGAGAGCAGCCCGCCGAGGAGGAACCACGCGGCGAACCACGGGTGACCGAAGGCGGTGCCGACGCCGGCGGCGATCACGGAGAGGCCGATCACGATCACGATCGGGTTCACGAAGGTCACGACGCTACGACCGACCTGGCCGTCGACGGAGGGGGCGGGCGTCGTCATGTCCCCTCCTTCGGGGTCAGGGTCGCTCCAGCGAAGGTCTCGCGGCGACCGGGGGCGGCGTCTGCCGAATCCGTAGCGTGGGTCACATCACGGATTCTTTGTGATTGGCTGAGACTCTACCAAGAAGTAGGGGCACTCCCCACATCGGGTCCGTGCCGTGATCCAACCGATCAACTACACACGATAGTACAACAGGACGACCGTCCTGCGTTACCGGGTTCCCGACTTGGTCGATGTATCTGACCTCGCGGTTTCGGAATAGCGCTCCCGCAGGCGCGGCACGATCCGCGGCACCACGGTGAAGACGAGGGCGCACAGCAGGCCCGCCCCGAAGAGGGGTGCGATGAGGGTCGGCGGGAGCATCGTGGACGCCGCGGCACTCAGGCCCAACACACCCACCCACAGGTAGATGACCACCACGACGCGGCGCTGGCTGTGCCCGATCTGCAGCAGCCGATGATGCAGGTGCATCTTGTCCGCCGTGAACGGGTGCACACCCGCGCGGGTGCGGCGCACGACCGCTAGTAGGAGGTCCAGCATCGGCACGAACATCACCGCGACGGCGAGCAGGAGCGGCAGCAGCAGCGCGAAGATGTCGGTCGTGCCGTACGCGTTCTGGGAGATCCGCCCGGACGCGGAGGTCGACGCCGCCGCGAGGGTGAGGCCGAGCAGCATGGAGCCGGAGTCGCCCATGAAGATCCGGGCGGGCTGGAAGTTGTGCGGAAGGAAGCCCATGCACGCGCCGAAGAGCGCGGCGGTGATGAGGGCCGGGGGGTACGACGGTGCGTCGCCGCCGGAGTCGAACATCAGGCCCACGGAGAAGATGAGGATCGCGAGCGCCGCCAGAGCGGCCACGCCGGCCAACAGGCCGTCGAGCCCGTCGATGAAGTTCATGGCGTTGACGGTGGCGACCGCGACGATCACCGTCAGCAGGCCGGCCTGCAGCTGGTCGAGCACCACCGTCGTATTGATGCCCGGGACGTAGACCACGTTCCAGGCCACGCCCATCACGACGAGCAGCGACGCGGCGAAGATCTGGCCGACCAGTTTCGTCAGGGCGTCGACGCCCCAACGGTCGTCGATGATGCCGACGACCACGATCACGGCGCCGGCGACGAGAACCGCGACGGCATCCTTGGAATAGGCGAAGCCCCGCGTGAGAGCCGGCAGCTGCGCGGCTAAGAAGATGCCGGCGACCATCCCGATGTAGATGCCCACTCCCCCGAGGCGCGGTGTGGGTACCACGTGGACGTCGCGCGCCCGCGGAACCGCGACCGCACCGAACCGCGTGGCGACGACGCGGACCAGCGACGTCGCGAAGAATGTGACAACTGCAGCAGTCAGTCCCACTACCAGCAATTCTCGCATCGGGACCCCGGCAGCGCCGGCCCCGACGACCACCCCGCCCAGCATCTCGATGTGCACGCGTGCGAATCTACTCGCACCCCCGAGTCAGCCGGTTCCGGCGGGCCGAGGCTTTGCGATCATACTTCGGCGCACCCCGCCTGACCTTAGCGGATGGACACGATCCACCCGACTGCCTGAATGTTACTGACGAGTCGCTCACATAGCCTCGGCGAAGCAGGCCAATGACGCACATCACTCGTCGGACCGTTATAGTGTCCTCGGTCATACACCTGAGAACGCAGCATGTGGGTCACAGTGTGGCCACAGTCGAGAGGAGACGTTCGCGGTGACGCAATCCGTTGCGCAGGGCGCGGCACCTGCCAAGCGACCTTCCTACTGGTCGATCATCAGCAAGAACTTCTCCACCACAGTCGTGGACTCCATCCGCACGATCGGCCGGAGCGTCCGGATGCTGATCATGTCCCTGGTCGCGCTCGTGACCGACACGATCCGCGGCCGGCTCCAGTGGAAGGAAGCGCTGAACCAGGTCTGGTACATGATCGGCGTCACCAGCTTCCCCGGCATCCTCATCGCCATCCCGTTCGGCATCGTCATCTCGATCCAGGTGGGCAACATCATCGCCCAGCTCGGCGCCGATTCGCTGCAGGGCGCGGCCGGCGGCCTCGCCGTCATCACGCAGGGCGCCCCGATCGCCACCGGCCTCCTCCTCGCGGGCGCCGGCGCCTCGGCCATCGCGGCCGACCTGGGCGCGCGCACCATCCGCGAGGAGACGGACGCGATGCGGGTCATGGGCATCAACCCGCTCAACCGCCTCGTCGTCCCCCGCCTGCTGGCGGCGTGGATCGTGGCTCCGCTCCTCAACATCCTCGTGATCGCGATCGGCACGCTCGCCGGCTACCTCGTCGCCGTCGGCAGCCAGGGCGTGACGCCCGGCGCCTACTGGCTCTCGTTCGGTTCCTTCGCGCACCCGGTCGACGTCTACATCTCGCTCATCAAGTCCTTCCTCTTCGGCACGGTGATCGCGATCATCGGCTGCCAGCGCGGCCTCGAGGCCCGCGGCGGCTCGCGCGGCGTCGCCGACGCGGTGAACGCCACCGTCGTCCTCTCGTTCGTCGTCATCTTCGCCATGAACCTGCTCATCACGCAGGTCACGACGATGTTCTTCCCGATGCAGGTCGGCTGACCCATGACCGACCGCATCGCCGAATCGACCGTCTTCGTCCCTGAACAGGTGAGCTGATACATGGCAACCGTCTACCGCCCTCGGGGCACACGCTGGTTCTTCAACCTGTTCGGAGCCTCCGGATCGGCGTGGAGCCTCTTCGACACCATCGGCCACGTCGTCTCGTTCATCGCCGAGGTCATCCGCACCGTTCCGCACGCGATCAAGCACTACCGGTCGCAGATCATGTACATCCTCACCGACATCACGTGGGGCCGTGGCGCTCTCGTCGTCGGCGGCGGTACCGCACCGGTGCTCGCCGTGCTCGGCATCACGGTCGGCGGCATCGTCGCCGTGCAGGGCTTCGCGATCCTCAACATGCTCGGCATGGGTCCGCTCACCGCAGTGGTCGCCTCGTTCGCGAACACCCGTGAGTTCGCCCCGATGCTCGCGGGCGTCGGCTTCGCCGCCCAGGCCGGCTGCCGCATGACCGCCGAGATCGGCGCCATGCGCATCAACGAGGAGATCGACGCGCTCGAGTCCCTCGGCCTGCGGTCGGTGTCCTTCGTCGTGACGACCCGCGTGCTCGCGGGCCTGATCGCCGTGGTCCCCGTCTACCTGATCACGCTGATCCTGTCCTGGCTCTCCTGCGCCTGGGTGGTGAAATCGGTGTACTCGATGCCGTCCGGCACGTACGACCACTATTTCAGTCAGTTCGTCAGCGGGTCGGACATCTTCTTCTCAGTGATCAAGGTGGCGGTCTTCCTGACCGCGGTCATCATCATCCACTGCTACCAGGGCTTCTTCGCGTCCGGCGGCCCGGAGGGCGTGGGTACCGCCTCCGGCCGGGCCATCCGCGCCAGTCTCGTGGCCGTCGTCGTCCTCAACCTCGTCATGACCGTCGCGCTGTGGGGCTTCACCTCCCCGGTCTACTTCAAGGGGTAACCAATGGGAGTCGTTTCCGTACCAGGAATGTCGATCGAGCGGTCGGTGCTGCGGCGCCGCGGGCTCATCGCGGTCGCCGTGATCCTCGTGATCGTTCTCGTCGGGTGGTTGATCAAGGCCCTGTGGCCGAAGGACGAGTTCTCGTTCACGCTCCGCTCCCCCGCGGTCGCGGCCGGCATCGTCGACGGTGCCCCGGTCCGCATCCAGGGCATCAAGGTCGGTGAGGTCACCGGCATCGCCGCCCTCGGCAACGGCCAGCAGGGCGTCACGGTGACGATGAAGTCCGCCGACGGCGAGTCCCTGACGAACAACCTCGAGGCCGCGTACTCCGCGGGCAACCTGTTCGGCGTCTCCGAGGTCATCCTGACCCCGCACGACGGTGGCGGCACGCTGCAGGACGGCGCCCAGATCGCGCCGACCAAGCCGATCACCGACAACACGGTCTCGAACATGATCGCCACCATCGGCGACGTGAACAGCGACGCCCTGCGCCCGCACATGAGCCAGATCCTGCTGAACTTCGACGCCTCGTCGAAGGCCATGCTCCCGCTCTTCACCGCACTCGGCGGGGTCGCGCAGGCCGTGCAGGACACCCAGCGGCTCTCGACGGCGCAGACCTTCCCGATCATCACGCAGGCCATCGAGAACGCCGACGCCACGACCACGGCCCTCATCCCGGCCGTGAAGACGCTGTTCGAGTACCAGCCGGTGCACGACAAGGCCTGGGTGAACCGCGGCAAGGCGACGCTGGACGCGCTCACCAACGAGAAGGACAGCCTCACCGCGGCGCTGCAGAAGATCCTCGACCCGAAGGCCCTGGCCGGGCTCCAGACGGCCACGCCCATGCTGGTGGCCCTCATGCAGCCGCTGCTCAACGCCTTCCCCAACGGGAGCGCGACGGGCGTCGGCATCCAGATCGGGCAGTTGATCGACAACGTCCGCAAGGCGATGCCGAACACCCCGAACGGGCCTGTGCTGAACCTGCGACTGTCGGTCGACTACCCTGCCATCGGCGCGATGCTGCCTCCGGCACCGACGTTCACGTACATCCCGCCGAAGCCGGGCGAGAAGCCCGCCGAGGCGAAGCCCGGCGAGACCAAGCCGGCCACGCCGTCGCAGGGCGCACCGTCGTCCGCGAAGCCGAGCACCCCGACGTCCACGAAGCCTGGGAGCTGAGCCAACCATGAAGTCAATGAAGGCGACCTCGATCAAGATCGCGGTCTTCGCCGCGGTGATGATCCTGCTGCTCGTACTGGTGCTGCAGGCGCTGACCCGGCCGCCGCAGGGCGACCTGGACACCTTCCACGCGGAGTTCAAGGACGTCTCGGGACTCAAGGTCGGCGACGACGTGCGCATGCTCGGCGTCCAGGTCGGCAAGGTCAAGGACATCGCGGTCAAGCAGTCCTCGGACCACCGGATCTCCAACGCGGCCGTGAGCTTCACGCTGCAGCGGGACCGGAAGTTCCGCGCCGACGACACGCTGGCGATCCGCTACCAGAACCTCACCGGTTCGCGGTTCCTCGAGGTGCGCCCCACCCCGAAGAGCACGGCCGCCGAGGTCAAGCCCGGCAGCACGATCGACGAGAAGTTCACGCAGTCCTCGTTCGACATCACGACGGTCTTCGTGGGCCTCAAGCCGGTGCTGTCGACGCTGAACGCCGATGACATCAACCACCTGTCGCAGTCGGTCCTCGCGGTGATCCAGGGCAACGGCGAGGGTCTCGGCCCGCTGCTGAGCTCGCTCGACAAGCTGATGGCCGTGAGCAACGACCGCCAGCGCGTCCTCACCCAGCTCATCACCAACCTGGGCTCGGTGTCGGAGTCCATCGGCGGCGCCTCCCCCGGTCTGACCAAGGTGCTGCAGCAGCTCGACGTCTTCGCCCGCACCCTGGCGAGCAACGTCGACTCGATGCGCGAGTGGTCGGACAAGACCTCGGGCGTGGTCAGCCGCACCAACGCCCTGCTCGCCGCGCTGGGGCTCACCCCCAATGAGAACCCCCCGCTCGACGCGATCGTCAGCAACGCGATGCCCATGGCGGAGCAGCTGGTCAACGCCCTCGCGACCCTCCCCGGCATCGTCCAGCTCCTGAACGAGGGCACGAAGCCGCAGGCCGGTCCCGCGGTCTCGACGACCTGCAGCAAGGGCCAGGCCAAGCTCCCCGGCATGATGAATCTCTTCGTCGCAGGTCAGAAGGTGACGGTATGCAATCCAAAGTGAACCTCTTCAACCGTCCGCTGCCGACCGCGGCGCAGGACCGCCGGCACCAGCTGAACTGGGGCATCGTCGGTGCGCTGATCGCGGTCATCATCCTCGCGATCTGCGGCTACCTCTTCGTCTTCCAGCCGGGCACCAAGGAGTACTCGGCGGACTTCAAGGAAGCGCAGGCCGTGCGCTCGGGCGTCGACGTCCGCGTCGCCGGCATCAGCGTCGGCTCGGTCTCCGGCGTCGAGTTGCTCGACGACCGGGTGCGCGTGAAGTTCCGCGTCGACAAGGAGATCTTCCTCGGTGACGCCACCACCGCCTCGATGAAGATGCTGACCACGGTCGGCGGCTACTACATGGCGCTCACCCCGATGGGCACCACGAACCTCGGCGACAAGCCGATCCCGCCGGAGCGCGTGTCGATGCCGTACAGCCTCCTGGAGACCTTCCAGCAGGCGACGCCGAAGGTCGAGAAGATCAAGGCGACGCCGATCCGCGAGTCCATGTCGCAGCTGAACCAGGCGCTCGAGGACCAGCCGGAGTCGATCCGCAACACGGTCGGCACGTTCAACCGGATGTTCGAGAACATCCTGCGCCAGCAGGACCAGGCCGGCGACTTCGTCAAGGTGATGGGCGAGTACTCGACGACCATCAACCAGAACGGCGACCTGCTGCTCTCGCTGATGCGGAACATGAGCACGTTCTTCTCGGCCGCCGAGGTGAACCTGGCCGGCTTCAAGAGCTACCTGACGAACACCACGCAGCTCGTGCAGCGCCTGACTCCCCTGCTCAACGTCTACCTCAACAACGTCGACCCGCTGGCCAGCCGCTTCGACGCGCTGGTGGCCAAGGCCCGCGAGGTCGTCCA
The DNA here is from genome assembly GCF_900104775.1 of Tsukamurella tyrosinosolvens. Taxonomy (NCBI): domain Bacteria; kingdom Bacillati; phylum Actinomycetota; class Actinomycetes; order Mycobacteriales; family Tsukamurellaceae; genus Tsukamurella; species Tsukamurella tyrosinosolvens. The sequence continues at coordinate 1,334,529 of NZ_FNSA01000003.1, read as the reverse complement.
GCAGGCCGAGCCGGCGATCGCCAACGCCAAGGAGATGCTGGCCGGACTCCAGAAGACGATCGCGCCCGACGGCACGATCCAGCTCAACGAGTCCGAGAAGACCTTCCTCGCGACCAACGTCTGCATTCCGAGCCCGGGGGTGACCTGCTGATGCGTAAGTTCCTCGCTTCCCGCGGCGCGATGTCCGCGTTCGTGGTCATCGTCGCCGCCGCGCTGGTGCTGGGCGGTGTGGCCTTCAAGGGCCTCACCCAGAAGACCACCGCGTACTGCGCCGAGCTCGACAGCTCGGTGGGCCTGTTCACCGGCAGCAAGGTGGCGCAGTTCGGCTACCCGATCGGCGAGATCACCAAGATCACGCCCAACGGCAAGACGACCCGCATCGACTTCGATCTGCCGGCCGACCGCAAGCTGCCGACCAACGTCGGCGTCGTGGCGGTCGCCGACTCGCTCGTCGCGCAGCGCCGCCTCGAGCTCCTCGAGACCTACAAGGGCGGGCCCACGTGGCAGCCCGGCAACTGCATCACCAACACCAAGACGCCGCTCTCGATCACCGAGTCGCTGCAGGCCGTGTCGCAGGTCGTCGACGACCTGACCGTCGGTGGCGGCGACGAGGAGTTCCGCAAGGCGATGGCCTCCATCCCCGCGCTGAACAAGGCCACGCAGGGCACGGGCCCGGAGATCTCGGCGCTCACCAACAAGCTCGGTGAGCTGATGCGCAACCCCGGCCCCGGCATGGGCGACGTGGCGGCGATCCTCGACGCCTTCGCGCCGGCCTCCGACGGCCTCGTCCAGAACTGGGACGAGATGCGCGCCTTCCTCACGAAGTACGCCTTCCGCATCAAGAACGTCGGCGAGCCGCTGATGGACGTCGGTATCGGCGCCTTCCCCCAGCTCGCCACGCTGGTGAAGACGCTGGCCACCGTCTTCGACAAGTACGGCGCCTTCATCGCTCCCCTGCTGGAGGTCACGGTCCCGACCACGACCCTCCTGGCGGCGACGACCAAGCAGTTCGGCGACATGCTCAACATCCTGCCGCCGCTGATCCGCGCCTTCCAGGTGAGCGTGGACCAGAAGACCCTGGCCACGAAGATCACGTACCGGCCGCCGTCAGCGCTGGTGCCGTCGAAGAACCCGGCCCAGACCTGCAACAACCTGAACCGGTTCGCGCCGGGCCAGTGCAAGGTCGTCGATGCGGGCCACGTCAACGTGGAGCTCATCTCCACGGTCCTGCGCGCGACGGGAGCGGCGTACTGATGCGTAATCCACTGAACAGGCGGTCCCTCGCGGTGGGCGTGGCGACCGTCGCCACCGGGGCGGTGCTGGCGGGCTGCGGCTCGGTGCCCTTCAACCCCTCGGCGATCCCGGCCCCCGGCCAGGCCGGCGGCGGCGACGGCTACGTCGTGCACCTCGACTTCACGAACGTCCTCAACCTGCCCGACCGCGCGCGCGTCGTGTTCGACGGCGTGATCTCCGGCCGCCTGCAGAAGGTCACCCTCGAGGAGGGCAAGGCCGTCGTCGACGTCAAGATCAACGACGGCGTCAAGGTGCCCAACACGATCACGGCGACGCTGCAGCAGGACACGATCCTCGGCGACACCTACGTGGCCCTCAAGTCCACGCCCGGTAAGCCCGGCACGCCGCTGAAGGCGGGCGACACGCTGCCCACCACCCAGACCAAGCCGCCGACCCAGATCGAGGACATCCTCGCCGACCTGGCGAACTTCCTCGGCAGCGGCAGCCTGATGCAGCTGCAGGACACGTTCAGCCGGATCAACAGCAACCTGCCCGCCGACCCGCAGAAGCTCTCCGGGCTGGTCAAGACCGTCTCGCAGACGGTGGTCGACCTCGGCAAGCAGAACGACAACGTGAGCCAGGCGATCACCTCGGTCGGCGGCCTCGTCACGACGATCAACGACAACGACGCGATCCTCGTCGCGCTGCTCAAGCCGACCGACGACTGGTTCGGGGACACGCTCGACCTGACCACCGGCGCGATCAAGGTGCTCAGCCGCCTCTCGGACGCGCTCGCGCCGCTGTCGTTCACGGCTCCCCTGCTCGACGCCTCGACGGCGACCGTGGCGGGCGTGATCAAGCCGCTCATGTTCCCCGGCTGGCCGAACATGAACGGCCGGCAGGCGAACCTGGCGAACCTCGAGGACCTGCTGAAGAACAAGATCCTGCCGTTCCTCTCCAGCGGGGCCAAGGTCAACGTCAAGGAGCTGGGCACCAACGGGAACGTGCCCACTTCCGATGCCGCCCGCCAGGCGGTCAACAACCTTCGGATGGTGGGAGCAGTTCCGTGAAAAAGAGCACCTTCTTCAGCCTCCTGACCTTCGCGTTGGTCATGGTGTTGGGCACGGCCTACATCGCCTTCTCGGTGCTGCACTGGCGGCCGCTGGCCGACTACCGGTCCGTCACCATGAAGCTCGACAACGCGAACCAGCTGCTGCCCGACTCGTCGGTGCTGCTGCGCGGTGTCAAGGTCGGCAACGTCGAGACCATCGACCGCGAGAACGGCAAGGTCGTCGTGAAGTTCCGGTACGACGGGAAGTACAAGATCCCGTCGCAGACGGGCCTGCGCATCGAGCAGCTGTCGGCGGTCGGCGAGCCGTACATCGAGTTCCGCCCGGACTCCCTCCTGGGCCCCTACCTGGCGGACGGCTCGACGATCGACACCGCGAAGATCAAGGAGCCGCTGTCGCTGCCCGAGACCTTCAAGCTGATCTCCGGCCTCACCAGCAACATCAACTCGACGGACCTGGGCGGCATCACCGAGACCCTGGCGGACGCGACCAGCAACACGCAGGGCTCGCTGCCGAACATCTCGCAGGCCGGCGACCTGCTGGCCCGCACCCTCACCGCGCGGATGCCCAACATCCGCCGGATGATGGAGAACACGCAGAACTACCAGGCCGACATGGACTGGCTGCCGGGCGCGATCGCCGAGTTCGGCCCGTCCACCCGGACCTTCGTGGTCAAGGACGTCGAGGTGCTCAAGGCGCTCGACAGCCTCATGAAGGGCATGAACGGACCCGAGATGCTCACCAAGTCGGTCAACCCGTTCCTGCTCAAGATCGCCCCGAACACCAGCAAGCTGTTGTCGAACCTCGGTCCGATGACGGAGCCGCTGGTGCCCGTGGTGCAGGCCCTGACGGACACGCTGCCGCAGATCGACATGGCCGCGCTACTCTCGCAGGCGTTGAACACGGTCGGCTCCGACGGTGCCGCGAACCTCACGGTGGTCATCCCGCCGAAGAAGTAGCGCTCCACCGGACCGACGAACCCCGACACGATTGGCTACCCGACAAGTGACTGATTCCACCCCGGACGACAAGAACCTCGCTGACGAGGCCGCGGCGACCGAGGAGACCGTGCAGGACACCGTCGACGAGGCGGCCGAGGAGACCGCCGGCGCGACCGACGAGGTCGTCGAGGACGAGGCCCCGACCGAGAAGGTCTCGACCACGAAGAAGGCCCCCGCGAAGAAGGCCGCCGCGAAGCGCCCCGCTCCCCCGGTCGAGGAGGACGAGGACTTCGAGGAGGCGGACGAGCCGGCGCCGGTGCGTCGCCCCAAGGCGTCCGCCCGCGCGGCGGCGTCGCGGGCCCAGGCCGCGGGCGCGACGGCGGGCGCGACCGTCACCACCGTGGTCATCACCGTGGTGATCCTGGCGCTGCTCGCGGCGTCGATCACCTTCGGGGTGCTGTGGGGCCTGCAGAAGTCGGAGAACAGCGACATGAAGGCGGCCGCCGCCGAGAAGGCGCAGGCCGAGAAGGTGGCCGCGGAGTACGCCGCAGGCGCCTCGACCTTCGACTTCAAGGACCTCGGTCCGTGGCGCACGGCGATCGTCAAGGGCGTCTCCCCCGAGCTGAAGACGAAGATGGACGCCACCGCGGGCGCGATGAACCAGCTGCTGCAGCCGTTGCAGTGGGTGTCGAAGGGCACCGTGATGGACGCCGTGGTGAACTCGCAGTCGGGTCCGATCTACAAGGTCAGCGCCTACGTCAAGGTGGAGGCCACCAACGTCCAGGCCGCCAGCGGCCGCGACGTGCTCACCGTCTACAACGTGACGCTGGACAAGGACAAGGACTGGCAGATCACCGACGTCGGCGGCTCGCTCGCCGATCCGTCCGCCCAGGCCACCCAGCCGGCACCGGCCGCCCCGACCGAGGGCGCTCAGGCCCCGGCGGCCACGCCGGCGCCCGGCAACTGACACCCCGGCACCGACGAAGCGCCCGGATCCCGCGAGGGTCCGGGCGCTTCGTTGTTCTCGTGAACGTGCGATCATGACATCGTGAATCAGCCGCAGTACCCGCCACCCGGCTACGCGCCCCCGGCGTACACGCCCGCCTACGGCGCCCCCACTCCCCCGCCGCGTCGATCCGGTGGCCTCGTGGCGGGACTGGTGGTGGCCTCCGTCCTGGCCCTCGCCCTCCTGGCGTCGACGGTGACGTTCGGCGTGCTCTGGGCGGGTGCGAACGGCCGCGCCGACGACGCGCGCACCGAGCTGGCCGCGACCCGGCAGGCCGCGGCGGACGACGCCCGGGCCGAGGACATCGCCGCGACGTACGCGGCGGGCGCGTCGAGCTTCGACTACCGCGACCTGGGACCGTGGCGCACCGCCCTCGTCAAGGGCGTCTCGCCCGAGCTGAAGACCAAGCTCGAGTCGACCGCGGGCGCGATGAACCAGCTGCTCCAGCCGCTGCGGTGGGTGTCGACCGGCACAGTGCTCGACGCGGTGGTGACGTCGCGGTCCGGGCCGGTGTCCAAGGTCAACACCTACGTGAAGGTCGTCTCGACGAACTCGCAGTCGGCCGGGACCCGTGAGGTCCTCACGCTCTACACGGTCACGGTCGACAAGAGCCGCGACTGGCTGATCACCGACGTCGGCGGCGTCAACCCCGGGAAGTGACCGCTCAGGCCAGCGATTCGACGGTGACGCCGAGGACCTCGGCGATCCGTGCGGTGCTCACGGCGCCCTCGCGCAGCACGCGCGGCTGCGGCCCGGACAGGTCGACGATGCTCGACGGCGCCGCGTGCTCGGACGGTCCGCCGTCGAGGTAGACGTCGACCGAGTCGCCCAGCTGATCGCGGGCCTCGAGCATCGTGGCGGCGGGCGGCCGGCCGGAGACGTTGGCGCTGGACACGGCCATCGGCCCGACCTCGCGCAGCAGCTCGATCGCGACGGGGTGCAGCGGCATCCGCAGCATCACGGTGCCGCGGGTGTCCCCGAGGTCCCACGCGAGGCTGGGCGCCTGCTCCACGACGAGGGACACCGCGCCGGGCCAGAACGCGCGGGTCAGCTCGCGGGCGGCGTCGCTGACGCGGCTGACGAGCCCGTCGATGGTGTTCCAGGAACCCACGAGCACGCCGACCGGCATATCGGGGCCGCGGTTCTTCGCAGCGAGCAGCGATGCGACGGCGCGGCCGTCGAAGGCGTCGCAGCCGATGCCGTAGACGGTGTCGGTCGGCATCACCACGAGGTGGCCGCCCTTCAGCGCGGACCGGGCGGCGCTGAGGCCCGCGGCACGGGATTCCGGGTCGGTGCAGTCGAAGGCGCGGCTGGCGATGCTCACGGGTCCATCCTGCCAGTCACGTACCGGGGCCTGCCCGCGAGGTCCCGGTGCTCGGCGACGCCGCCGAACCCCGCGGCGCGCAGCAGCTCCGCGGTGCCCGCGCCGTTGCTGTCGTCGTGCTCCACCGCCACCGCTCCCCCGGCCGCGAGCAGCCGCGCCGCGAGCGGCGCGAGTTCGCGGATCAGGTCCAGCCCGTCGGCGCCGGAGAACAGGGCGGCGGCGGGATCGGCGGCCGCCTCGCGATCGAGATCCGCGCCCTCGGGCACGTAGGGCGGGTTGGTGACCACCAGGTCGACGGTGCCGAGCAGCTCCGCCACGCGATCCGGCAGCTCCGGGTCGCGCACGTCGGCGTCGAGCACCGTCGCCGTGCCCGCGAGCGCGGCCGCGGCGGCGTTACGGCGCAGGTAGTCCAGGGCCGCGGGATCGCGCTCGACGAGCACGACGCGGGAGCCGGGCACCGTCGCCGCGAGGTACAGGCCCAGCGCGCCGGAGCCGGCGCAGAGGTCGACGATCGCGGCGCCGCGGCCCACCTGGCGCGCGGCCCAGACGGCGAGCAGCTCGGTCTCGGGCCGCGGGACGAAGACGCCGGGGCCCACGGCCAGCGTGAGCGGCCCGAAGTACGTGCGGCCCAGGATGTGCTGCAGCGGCTCCCGGGCCGCCCTCCTGGCCAGCAGGGCCTCGTACGCGGCCGCCTGCTCCGGCGTCGCGTCGTCGGCGATCGGGATGCGCCCGCGGTCGATGCCGAGGGCCTCGGCGAGCAGGGCCTCCGCGTCGAACCGCGCCGACGGGACGCCGGCCTCCGCCAGCCGGGCCGTCGCGGCGGCGGCCAGCATCGTGGGTCGGGTCACGGCGGGTTACTCGGCCTCGAGCCGGGCCTGGCGGTCCGCCGCCTGCAGCGCGTCGAGCAGGGCGTCCAGCTCGCCGTCGAGGACCTGGTCGAGGTTGTGCGACTTGAAGCCGATGCGGTGGTCGGCGATGCGGTTCTCGGGGAAGTTGTAGGTGCGGATCCGCTCGGAGCGGTCGACGGTGCGGATCTGCGCGGCCCGGGAGTCCGACGCGGCGGCCTCCGCCTCCTCCTCCTTGAGGGCCTGCAGCCGCGCGGCGAGCACCTGCATGGCGCGGGCCTTGTTCTGCAGCTGGGACCGCTCGTTCTGGCAGGTCACGACGATGTTCGTGGGGAGGTGCGTGATGCGCACGGCGGAGTCGGTGGTGTTGACGCCCTGGCCGCCCTTGCCGGAGGACCGGTAGACGTCGATGCGCAGGTCGGACTCGTCGATCTGCACCTCCTCGACCTCGTCGGGCTCGGGGTAGACGAGCACGCCGGCGGCGGACGTGTGGATGCGGCCCTGGCTCTCGGTGGCGGGGACTCGCTGCACGCGGTGCACGCCGCCCTCGAACTTCATCCGGGCCCACACGCCGTCGATCGACCCGTCGGCGCCGGGGCCGCGGGACTTGATCGCGAACGTGGCGTCCTTGAAGCCGCCGAGGTCGGAGTAGGTGGCGCCGAGGGTCTCGACCTTCCAGCCGCGGCGCTCGGCGTACCGCAGGTACATGCGGGCGAGGTCGCCGGCGAACAGGGCCGACTCCTCGCCGCCCTCGCCCGACTTGACCTCGAGCACGACGTCGTCGGAGTCGTGCGGGTCGCGCGGCGCGAGCAGGTCGGTGAGCTGCTGCTCGAGCGCCTCGATCTGCTCGGTCAGCGCGGTCACCTCGTCGGCGAAGGACGCGTCGGCGGCGGCCAGCTCCTGGGCGGCGGCGCGGTCCTCGCGGGCGGCCTCCAGCTTGCGGTGCGTCGCCATGATCGGCGCCAGCTCGGCGAAGCGCTTGCCCACCTTGCGCGCCGCGCCCGCGTCGTTGTGCAGCGCGGGGTCGGACATCTGCTGCTCGAGACCGGAGTACTCGGCGAGGATGTCGTCGATCGCGGAGGGGGACGAGGCGCTCATGGCGGCGGGCCTTTCTCGGACGGGGCGTCAAGACGGTGCGGGGACGGGTGCCCGTGAAACGCGCCGACGCCCGGCCTGCGGGGCAGGACGGGCGTCGGCGGGACAGCTACTCGGAGGCCGAGGCCTTGCTCGGGCGCTTGCCGTAGCGCTTCTCGAAGCGAGCGACGCGGCCGCCGGTGTCGAGGATCTTCTGCTTGCCCGTGTAGAACGGGTGGCACTGCGAGCAGACCTCGACGTTGATGCGGCCGTCGGCCTTGGTGCTGTGCGTCTCGAACGTGTTACCGCAACCGCAGACAACGGTGGTGGCCACGTAATCGGGGTGGATCCCCTGCTTCATGATTGCCGTCCTTCTCGTTCTTGGTCGCCGGGTCGCCCCTGGCGTGCGCCAGGACCGTGAACCGGAACCCATACCGACGTTCCAGTATGCCAGAACGCACGGGGCTTCGAGAAATTCCCGGGTCCCGGTGACCGCGGCCGCCGTGGTCACGATGCGGCCGACGTTTGGCGGTTGACTGGCGCGCCGTAAGCCGGCCGGTGTTAGCTACGAGCTGTCACCAGACCGGCGCCGGGAGCGAAGCGAGCGGGCCGAGTTCTCGAGTAATCCGGGAGTGAAGACGTGAACGAGTCAGCCAATGGACCTGCGGTGGAGCCCGCCGGGACCGTGATCGGCGGGTACGTCGTGGAGCGCCTGCTGGGCGCGGGCGGCATGGGCGCGGTCTACGCGGCGCGGCACCCGCGGCTGCCGCGCGTGGACGCCCTGAAGGTGCTCCCCACCGCCTTCTCCCACGACCCCACGTACCGGGCTCGGTTCGAGCGCGAGGCCGACATGGCCGCGCGGCTCGACCACCCGAACATCGTCCCGGTGTACGACCGCGGCAACGACGACGGCCGGCTGTGGATGTCGATGAAGCTGGTCCCGGGCCGGGACGCCGCGGCGCTGCTCGCGAGCAACCCGAGCGGCCTGCCCGTCGACCAGGTGCTGACCATCGTCGACGCGGTGGCCGCGGCGCTGGACTACGCGCACACCCAGGGCCTGCTGCACCGCGACGTCAAGCCGGGCAACATCATGATCGACACCACCGGGTCGTCGCCGCGCGTCATGCTCGGCGACTTCGGCATCGCGCGCCAGCAGCAGGAGCACAGCGATCTCACCTCCGTCGGCATGGTGGTCGGCACCCTCGACTACGCCTCGCCGGAGCAGCTCAGCGGCGACCCCGTCGACGGCCGCAGCGACCAGTACAGCCTCGCCGGCACGACGGTGCAGCTGCTCACCGGCGCGAAGCCCTACGGCGCGAGCAGCGGGACCGCCGTGATCCGCGACCACCTGATGGCGCCGCCGCCGGCGCCGTCGCGGCAGCGCCCGGGCCTGTCGCCCGCGATCGACGCGGTGATCGCGCGGGCGATGGCGAAGTCGCCGCAGCAGCGGTACGCGACCTGCCACGACTTCGCGCAGGCCCTGCACGCCGCGGCGGCGGGCGCCTATCCGCAGCAGGGGCAGGCACCGTCGAACCCGACGGCGCGGGTCGCGACGCCGCCGCCCGGCGCGGGCTTCCGCCCGGCGACTCCCCCGCCGTTCCAGGGCGCGCCTTCGCAGCCGTTCGCCCGGCCGTCGGGCCCGATCTCCAACTCGACCGGCCAGGTCCCGGGCCCGCAGGGCACGTGGCAGGGCGGGCCGGTGGGCCTGGCCGGGCCGGCGCCGCAGCAGGGCGGCACGAGGAAGGGCGTCGTGGTCGGCGCGATCGCCGCGGTCGCGGTCGTGGCGGTGGCCGCGATCTCGATCCTGGTGTTCAGCACGAGCTCCGACGAGGCCGTCGCCTCGCCGACGAGTAGGAGCAGCGCACCCGTCACGACCAGCACCACGACGCCCGCGAACAACCTGTCGACGGTGCGGGACGGCTACATCGACCCGTGCCTGCTGCCGGTGTCCGCGATCACGGCCCTGGGGATCAGCCCGCTCGCGGACGACCCTGGCCAGCGGTCGACGGAGGCCGGCGCGAAATACGCGTGCAAGGGCTCCGATTCGAAGGCCAGCAACGCGGACGTGAAGTTCGCGACCTTCGTCACGTCGAACTCGTGGGAGACGGGGACGCCCGTCTCCGTCTCCGGATCGACGAAGTGGCGCTCCTTCACGGTGCCGAGCACCAACACCTCGACGCCGGACTACTGCATCACCGCGTACAAGTCGCTGTCGAACGGCGTGCTCTACATCGGCTTGCAGAAGGTCGGCAACCGCGACTGCAACCGCGGCGCCGAGATCGCCGCGGCCATCACGCAGTACCTGCCGCAGTAGTCCCCGCACAGGCGAACGGCGCCCCACTCCCGAGGGAGTGGGGCGCCGTCGTCGGCCTCGCCGGCGTCAGTCGTTGTCGCCGAAACCGCTGTTCTTCTGCACGGTCATGAGGAACTCGATGTTGTTCTGCGTCTTCTTGAGCTGGCTGATCAGCAGGTCGATGGCCTGCTGGCTGTCCAGCGCGGCCAGCAGGCGGCGCAGCTTGTTCACCACGGCCGCCTCGTCGGGGGCCATGATGAGCTCGTCCTTACGGGTGTTCGACGCCGCGACGTCGACCGCCGGGAAGACGCGCCGCTCGGAGATCTTGCGGTCCAGCTTGAGCTCGGCGTTGCCCGTGCCCTTGAACTCCTCGAAGATCACGGTGTCACCGGTGGAGCCGGTCTCGACCAGCGCCGTGGCGATGATCGTCAGCGAGCCGCCGTTCTCGATGTTGCGCGCCGCGCCGAGGAACCGCTTCGGCGGGTACAGGGCCGTCGAATCGATACCGCCGGAGAGGATGCGGCCCGACGCTGGGCTCGAGTTGTTGTAGGCGCGGCCCAGGCGGGTGATCGAGTCGAGCAGCACCACGACGTCCTTGCCGCCCTCGACGAGGCGCTTGGCCCGCTCGATGGCCAGCTCGGCGACGGACGTGTGGTCTGACGGGGGCCGGTCGAAGGTGGAGCTGATGACCTCACCGCGCACGCTGCGCTGCATGTCGGTGACCTCTTCGGGCCGCTCGTCCACCAGCACGACCATGAGGTAGCACTCGGGGTTGTTGGTGGCGATCGCGTTGGCGATGTCCTGCAGCACCGTGGTCTTACCGGCCTTCGGCGGGGCGGAGATCAGCGCGCGCTGCCCCTTGCCGATGGGCATGATCAGGTCGATCACGCGGGTGGTGAGGATGTTCTGCGCGGTCTCGAGGCGCAGCCGCTGGTTCGGGTAGAGCGGCGTGAGCTTGTTGAACTCGGGCCGGTTCTTCGCCGAATCGACGTCCTGGCCGTTGACCGAGTCCAACCGCACCAGCGGGTTGAACTTCTGCCGGTTGTTCTGGTTGCCGCGGCCGCCCCCGCCGCCCTGGTTGCCGCCGCCGTCGTTGTTGCCCTCGCCGTCGCGGGGCATCTTCACGGCGCCGGTGATCGCGTCGCCGCGGCGCAGGCCGTTGCGGCGGATCATGTTCATCGACACGTAGACGTCGTTCGGCCCGGCGATGTAGCCCGACGTGCGCACGAAGGCGTAGTTGTCGAGCACGTCGAGGATGCCGGCCACGGGCTGCAGGACGTCGTCCTCGCTGACCTGCGGCTCGCTGTCGTTCTGGCCCCGGTCGCGGCCGCGGCGGCGCTCGCGGAAGCGGCGCCCGCGGCGCCCCGTGCCCTCACCGTCGTCGTCCGGGCCGTTGTTCTGGTTCCGGTTGCCCTGGCCCTGGCCGCCCTGGTTGTTGCCCTGATTCCGCTGGCGGTCGCCCTGCTGGCGATCGCCCTGCTGGCGGTTCTCGCCGTCCTGGTTCTGGTTGCGGCGCTGGTTGCGCTCGCGGCGCTGGCCCTGCTGCTGGCCCTGGTCGCCCTCGGTCTTCGGGGCGTCGCCCTGGGGCGCGTCGGCCTGGGCGCTCGCGTCGCCGTTGTCCGACGGTGCGCGGTCCGCCTTGGCGGCCCTCTCACCCCGAGGCGCGCGGGCCTGGCGGCCCTCGGTCTTGGGCGCTTCGGCCTCGGCCGCGGGGGCGCCGGCCTTGGGGGCGTCGGCCTTGGGCGCGTCGCTCGTGGGGGCGTCGCCCTTGGGCGCCTCGCTCTTCGGAGCGTCGCCCTTGGGCGCCTCGGCCTTCGGAGCGTCGCCCTTGGGAGCGTCGGCCTTCGGGGCCTCGCTCTTCGGCGCGTCGGCCTTGGCCGCCTTGGGCGCGGCCTTGGCGCCGGCGCCGCCGTGGTCGTTGATCGCGGCGATGAGATCGCCCTTGCGGAGGCCGGAGACGCCCTTGATCCCCAGCTCGCTCGCGATTCCTCGCAGCTCGGCCAGCACCATGCCGTTGAGGCCCGAGCGACGCCGCTCGTCGGCCCGCGTGGTGCTGACCGTGGCGGTGGCCGTCTCCGGGCTGGTGGTCACGTCCGTTTCGGTCACGGAGTTCCTTTCAATTCCCTCCTCGCGCAGCGCGAGAGCAGGGGCCTACCGTGCTCGCCGGGCTGTCCTGCGGTGATACACAGGTGCTTTCGCGGGCGACGCACGAATGACGAAGGTGCTTGTATGCGCTTCGGCTGCCGGGCCCGCGTTTCCGGCGGGGGCATGGATGTCTCGGCCTGATGTGGAGACCGGCGCGCCACCACGTCCGAAGCTGGTTGCTGATGGGCGTGGAAATGGCTAAGTGCCGAAGTAGCGTCCGCTCATTCGTCGGACACTATTGCCATGATAGCGCGGGTCCCGGCGCCCGGCAATCACCGCCCCCGGGTTTCCCCATCCGCGCACACATCCCGCACGCGCCGCGTGCGGATCAGCTGCGGACGACCCCGTCGGCCACGGGCAGTTCCCGCACGGTGAAGCCGGCCTCGGTGGCGGCGTCGGCGAGGCGCGTGGGCAGCGCCTGCGGGGTCAGGGCCAGGACGGTCGGCCCGGCGCCGGAGATCGCGGCGGCCACACCGGCGGCGCGCAACCGCTCGACCAGCGCGGACGACTCCTTCATCGACGCGGCCCGGTACCGCTGGTGCAGCCGGTCCTCGGTGGCGTCGAGCAGCAGGTCCGGGTGCGCGGTGAGCGCGAGCACCATGAGCGCGGCGCGCGAGGCGTTGAACGCGGCGTCGGCGTGGGGCACTAGCCGAGGCAGCATGCCGCGGGTCACCGAGGTGGAGGACTGCACATCGGGGACGAAGGCGTAGGCCCGGATGTCGGGGTGCACGTCCACGCGGCGCGCCCCGTAGTGCAGGGGCGCCGACGGTGCCGCGCTCGCCGCGGCGTGGTCGCGGTAGCCGGCCACGTCGGGGACGGGCACCGCGGGCACGGTCCAGGACACGACCGCGCCGCCGAGCACGCTCGCGGAGGCGTTGTCCGGGTGCCCCTCGAACTCGGAGGCCAGCTGGACCATCTCGTCGGTGGTGAGCCCGCGGGGCGCGTCGGCGTCGGCGGCCAGGGCGGCGGCGGCCGCGATCCCGGCGACGGCCGCGGCGGCCGAGGAGCCGAGCCCGCGCGAGTGCGGGATGCGGTTGACGCAGGTCAGGCGCAGCCCGGGCGCGGTGACGCCGAGGTGGGTGAGGGTCCGGCGCAGCGCGACGACCACGAGGTGACGGTCGTCCGTCGGCACTTCGTCGGCGCCCTCCCCCGTGATCGCGACGGTCAGGTCACCGTCGGTTTCGGGGTCCACGGTCTCGACGGTGACGTCGTCGTAGAGCCCCAGCGCGAGGCCGAGGGTGTCGAAGCCGGGGCCGAGGTTGGCGCTGGACGCCGGGACGGTCACGGTGGCCTTCAGGCCGACGGGCAGGACGAGCGGGGCGTTCGAGGCGGGTGACACGGCCGCGGCTACTCCGTCAGGCCCATGGCGGAGGCGACGGCGACGGGGTCGATGCCGACGCGCGCGATCTCGGGCAGGCTGCTCAGCGCCGTGTCGGGGTCCTTGAGGCCGTTGCCGGTCACGGTGCAGACCACGGTGGAGCCCTTCTCGATCCAGCCGTCCGCGGTGGCGGCGAGCAGGCCGGCGACGGACGCGGCCGACGCGGGCTCGACGAAGACGCCCTCGGTCTTGGCGATGAGGCGGTAGGCCTCGAGCAGCTTCTCGTCGGTCGCGGCGCGGAACTGGCCGTTCGACTCGTCCTTGGCGGCGACGGCCTGGTTCCAGGAGGCGGGGCTGCCGATGCGGATGGCGGTGGCGATGGTCTCGGGGTCCTTGACCGGGGCGCCGTTGACCAACGGCGCGGCGCCGGCGGCCTGCACGCCGAGCATCCGCGGGCGCGATCCGCTGATCCCGTCGGCGAAGTACTCGCTGTAGCCGCGCCAGTAGGCGGTGATGTTGCCGGCGTTGCCGACGGGGAGCGCGTGCACGTCGGGCGCCTTGCCGAGCGCGTCGACGATCTCGAAGGCCGCGGTCTTCTGGCCCTCGATGCGCACCGGGTTCACCGAGTTGACCAGGGCGATCGTGTCGAACGTGGCGGTGGTCTTGCGGGCCAGCTCGAGGCAGTCGTCGAAGTTGCCGTCGACCTCGATGATCGTGGCGCCGTACATGACGGCCTGGGCCAGCTTGCCCATGGCGATCTTCCCCGCGGGCACCAGCACGGCGCACTCGATGCCGGCGATGGCGGCGTAGGCCGCGGCGGAGGCGGACGTGTTGCCGGTGGACGCGCAGAGCACGCCCTTCTTGCCGGTGGCCTTGGCCTCGGTGACGGCCATGGTCATGCCCCGGTCTTTGAAGGAACCGGTGGGGTTGAGGCCCTCGACCTTGAGGTGCACGTCGCAGCCGGTGAGCTCGGAGAGCGCCGTGGCGGGCAGCAGCGGGGTCGCGCCCTCGCGGAGGGTCACGGGCGCCCAGCCGGGCTCCCACGTGTCGCACACGGGCAGACGGTGCCGGTAGGCCTCGATCAGCCCGGGCCAGGGCTGGTGCACGGCGTCAGTCATTGGTTCCCTCCAGACGGAGCACGGAGGACACGGCGGTCACCACGTCCAGGTTCTTCAGGGCCTCGACGGTGGCCGAGAGGGCCGCGTCCGGTGCCTTGTGGGTGAGGATCACGAGCCGCGCGCCCTGGTCCGGGGTGTCGGCCTGCTGGCGGACCGTGCTGATGGACACGCTCCGCGCCGAGAACTCGTTCGCGACGGCGCTGAGCACGCCGGGACGGTCCGCCACCTCCATCGCCACGTAGTAGCGGGTGAGCACCTCGCCGATCGGCGCGATGGGCAGCTTGGCGTACGCCGAGTCGCGCGGTCCGCGGCCGGAGACGACCTTGTTGCGGGCCGCGGCGACGAGGTCGCCCATGACGGCGGACGCGGTGGGGGCGCCGCCCGCGCCGGCGCCGTAGAACATGAGGCGGCCGGCGTTCTCGGCCTCCACGAAGACGGCGTTGTAGGCGCCGTCGACGCTGGCGAGGGGATGCTTGACGGGCACCAGCGCCGGGTAGACGCGCGCCGAGACCCGCTGTGCACCTTCGGCATCGGTGAACTTCTCGCAGATCGCGAGCAGCTTGATGGTGCAGTCGAAGGCCTTGGCGGCCTCGATGTCGGCGGCGGTGACGCCGGTGATGCCCTCGCGGTGGACGTCGTCGGCCTTGACGCGCGTGTGGAACGCGATCGACGCGAGGATCGCGGCCTTCGACGCGGCGTCGTAGCCCTCGACGTCGGCGGTCGGGTCCGCCTCGGCGTAGCCCAGGCGGCCCGCCTCGGCGAGCACGGTCTCGTAGGCCTCGCCCTTCTCCGCCATGTTGGAGAGGATGAAGTTGGTGGTGCCGTTGACGATGCCCGCCACCAGCTCCACGCTGTCACCCGCGAGGGACTGCTGCAGCGGGCGGATCACGGGGATCGCGCCGGCCACGGCCGCCTCGAAGTACAGGTCGGCGCGGGCCTTGTTGGCGGCGTCGGCGAGCTGGCCGGTGTACTCGGCGAGCAGCGCCTTGTTCGCGGTGACCACCGACTTGCCGGCCTTGAAGGCGCTGAGCATGAGCGAGCGGGTGGGCTCGATGCCGCCCATCACCTCGACCACGATGTCGACGTCGTCGCGGCCGACGAGCGCCTCCGCGTCGTCGGTGAGCAGGCTCTTCTTCAGGCCGAGGGCCTTCAGGCCGCGGTCCTTGCCGGTGTCGCGCACGGCGATCCCGCGGATGACGAGGTTCGCGCCGACGCGCGCCGCGAGGTCGTCGGCGTTCTCCACGAGAATGCGCGCCACCTCGGTGCCCACGGTGCCCATGCCGAGGAGGGCGACGCCCAGTTCCCTCTGCTGTGCGGATTCGGTCATCAGAGCACCTCCAGGCTCACCAGGTCGTCCACGGTCTCCCGGCGCAGGATGAGCCGCGCCGCGCCGTCCTTGACCGCCACCACCGCGGGTCGCGGCTGCATGTTGTAGCGGCTGGACATCGAATAGCAGTAGGCCCCCGTGGCGGCGACGGCCAGGAGGTCGCCCTCCGCCAGGTCGCCGGGGGTGACGGTGTCGCGCACCACGATGTCGCCGGTCTCGCAGTGCTTCCCGACGATGCGGGACAGCACGGGCGCGCCCTGCGGGTCGCGGCTCGCCACGACGGCGGTGTACTCCGCGCCGTACAGGGCCGTGCGGATGTTGTCGCTCATGCCGCCGTCGACGGAGACGTAGCGCCGGAACCCCTGCGCCGCGGCCCCGTCCGACGCGGAGGCGGCGTCGACCGCGACGTCCTTGATGGTGCCCACTTCGTACAGCGTGATCCCGGGCGGCCCGGCGATGGCGCGGCCCGGCTCGACGGCCAGATGCGGCGTCGCCAACCCCAGCGCGGCGGACTCGGTCTCGACGATGTGCCGCAGCTTGGCCGCGAGATCCGCGACGGGCGGCGGGTCGTCGTGCGAGGTGTAGGAGATGCCCAGCCCGCCACCGAGGTCGATGGTGCCCAGCTGCGCGGTCTTCTCCGCGCCGAAGCGGGCGACCACGTCGCGCAGCAGCTCCAGCACGCGGCGGGCGGCGATCTCGAAGCCGTTGACGTCGAAGATCTGCGAGCCGATGTGGCTGTGCAGGCCCACCAGGCGCAGGTTGTCGGCGGCGAACACGGCGGCGACCGCCTTCATCGCCGGGGAATCGGACCCGTTCGAGGCCAAGGAGAAGCCGAACTTCTGGTCCTCGTGCGCGGTGGAGATGAACTCGTGGGTGTGCGCCTCGACGCCGGGCGTGAGGCGGATCAGCACCTCCTGCACCGCGTTCCGCTCCCCCGCGACGGCGTCGAGCCGCGCGATCTCGGAGAGCGAGTCCACCACGACGTGGCCGATGCCGGACTCGACGGCGTAGTCGAGCTCGGCGACCGACTTGTTGTTGCCGTGCAGCGCGATCCGCTCCGCGGGGAAGCCGGCGCGCAGCGCCACGGCGAGCTCGCCGCCGCTGCACACGTCGAGGTTCAGCCCCTCGTCGCGCACCCAACGGGCGATCTCCATGGACAGGAACGCCTTCGAGGCGTAGTGCACCGCGGCGTCCTCGCCGAAGGCCTCCCGCATGCCGCGGCAGCGGGCGCGGAAGTCGTCCTCGTCGATCACGAGCAGCGGCGTGCCGAACTCGGCCGCGAGCGCGCTGACGGGCACCCCGGCGACGGAGACGGCACCGTCGGCCTCCCGGCGCGCGTGGGCGGGCCAGACGGCCCGGTCCAGTTCACTCACGAGTGGTGGCCTCTCACATCCGGTCGGGTGCCGAAACACCCACGAGCGCCAGGCCGTTCGCGAGCACCTGGCGGGTGGCGGCGCACAGCGCCACGCGGGCGCGGTGCAGATCGGTCGGCTCCTCGTCGCCCAGCGGCAGCACGCGGCACTCGCCGTAGAAGCGGTGGTACGCGCCGGCCAGCTCCTCGAGGTAGCGCGCGATGCGGTGCGGCTCGCGAAGATTCGCGGCACCCGCGGCCACCGCGGGGAACTCCCCGAGGGTGCGCACGAGGTCGCCCTCGCGGGCGTGGTCCAGCAGGCCGAGGTGCTCCGTCGACGCCTCGATGCCGAGCTCGGCGGCCGAGCGGGCGATCGCCGAGAGCCGGGCGTGCGCGTACTGCACGTAGTACACGGGGTTCTCGTTGCTGGCCTGGGCCAGGAGGTCGAGGTCGAGGTCGATGGAGGTGTCCACCGAGCTCCGCACCAGCGAGTAGCGCGCAGCGTCGACGCCGACGGCCTCGACCAGGTCGTCGAGGGTGATGACGGTGCCGGCGCGCTTGCTCATCCGGACGGGCTTGCCGTCCTTGACCAGGTTCACCAGCTGGCCGATGAGCACCTCGATCCGCGCGGGGTCGTAGCCGAGCGCGGCGGCGGCGGCCTTGAGCCGGCCGATGTAGCCGTGGTGGTCGGCGCCGAGCATGTAGATCGCGAGGGAGAAGCCGCGATCGAACTTGTGCTTGATGTAGGCGATGTCGCCCGCGATGTAGGCGGCGTTGCCGTCCGACTTGATGACCACACGGTCCTTGTCGTCGCCGTAGTCGGTGGCCTTGAGCCACCACGCGCCGTCCTGCTCGTACAGGTTGCCGTTGTCCTTGAGCTGCTGGACGCTGCTCTCGACGAGGCCCGAGCTGAACATCTCGTCCTCGTGCGTGAACACGGCGAAGTCGGTGCCGAACTCGTGCAGGGTGCGCTTGATGTGCGCGAACATGAGCTCGACGCCGTCGGCGCGGAAGGCCTCGATCCGGTCGGCCTCGGGGAGGTCGAGGATCCCGGGGCGCCCCGCGACGACGGTGGCCGCGATCTCGCCGATGTAGTCGCCGGCGTAGCCGTCCTCGGGCGTCGGCTCGTTCCGCGCGGCGGCGTCGAGCGAGCGGGCGAAGCGATCGATCTGCGCGCCGTGGTCGTTGAAGTAGTACTCGCGGGTGACCTCGGCACCCTGCGCCTCGAGCACGCGGCCCAGGCTGTCGCCGACCGCGGCCCAGCGGGCGCCGCCCAGGTGCACGGGTCCGGTCGGGTTGGCGGAGACGAACTCGAGGTTGATGAGCGCACCGTCGAGCGCGGTCCCGTGCCCGAACGCGCCGGCCTGCTCAAGGATGCTCGCGACGAGCTGGTTCTGCGCGTCCGCGGCGAGGCGGATGTTGAGGAAGCCGGGGCCGGCGACGGTGGCCTCGTCGACGCCGTCGGCGTTGCCGAGCGCCGCGGCGAGCCAGGTCGCGAGATCGCGCGGGTTGACGCCGGCCTTCTTGGCCACCTGCATCGCGACGTTGGTCGAGTAGTCGCCGTGCTCGGGGTTGCGCGGCCGCTCGACGATGACGCGTTCGGGCAGCACGGAAGCGTCGAGGCCGCGCTCGGTGAGCACGGTGGTCGCGGTGGCGTGCAGGAGTTCCGAAAGGTCAGCGGGAGTCACCGGTCCATCCTAGGGTGCGCCTGACCGCCCGGTTTCCGCCGGGCCTGCCCTATGCGCTAACCTTGCTACGCCCTGCGCCCCCGTAGCTCAGGGGATAGAGCGTTCGCCTCCGGAGCGAAAGGCCGCAGGTTCGAATCCTGCCGGGGGCACTTTCATCTGCGCCGCTGAGGCACTGCCTCGCGGGCCTCTCCCACATTTCGTAGAGCGCACGCGCGTGCGCGCAGTATCGCAGGCGGCGAATTCGATACGCTGAAGATCCTGTCCACGATGGACCGAGTCGCCCCGACGTCTGGAGCCGACGTGCTGAACCGACGGATCTTCGCCGACCCGCCGCGGCCGCTCTCCGAGCGCGAGCTGTGGAACGCGCTCTACGAGGCGCGCCGCGCCGCACGGCAGTCGCGCAACACGCTCCGCACCGCACGCGGGCAGTACCGGCGCTACCGCGGGCGCCTCGGCGGCGGCCCCTATCTGGATTGGCCGCGCTGGAAGGCCGAGTACGACAAGACCTACCGCACCACCGGGCTGCCGATCCCGCGCGGCGACGACAGCGTGCCGCCGCCTGTGTCCTGAGCCCCGCGCCGGCGATGCCGGCGGGACGGCACAGTGATCCAATGGATAGGTGACCGAACCACTCCCCGATCCCCCGCCCCGCGTCGCGCGGGTCCGCTCGCTCGTCTTCGCCGACGGTGCGCCGGTCTGGCGGTGGCGCGCCGGCCTGCGGGCGGCGGCCGCGGTCGGAATACCCGGGGCGTTGCTCGTCGCGGCAGGACACGGCGGGTCCGCGCTGTTCACGACGTTCGGCGCCTTCGCCGTGTTGTACGGCGAGGGCCGCGCCTACCGGGTCCGCGCGCAGGTGGTCGCGGCTGCGGGGCTCGCGCTGCTGGCGTCGGTGGCCCTCGGGGCGACGATCGGGTGGGCGATGCCCGCGGGCGGCGTCGTGCTCAAGACCTGCGCCGTGCTGATGACGGTGCTACCCGCGGTCGCCGCCGTCTTCGTGGTCGACGGCCTGCGCCTCGGCCCGCCGGGCGCGCTGTTCTTCGCCCTCGTGGGGTCGGGCGCGTTGATCGCGGTGGAGTCCGGCGCCGATCCCGCGATGCTGGTCGCCGGCGCCGCGCTGGGTGCGGTCTCGTCGGTGCTCGTCTCGATGTCCGGAGCGCTCGTCGACCCGTCGGCGCCGCAGCGGGAGGCCGCGGGGCGCGCGATCGGTGCGGTGAACGCCTACCTCGCCTCCGACGCTCCGCCGTCCGCGGAGCGCCGGCACGCCGCCGGGTCCGCCCTGGTCGCGGCGTGGTCGACGATGGACGACGCGCGGGCCGCCGATCGCCCCGCCGACGCACCGGTGCTGGCCGACCTCCGGGATGCCAACCGGCGCTTCGCCGCCGCGTCCTCCGACGACGCGGACACGGAGGCCGATCCGACGCGCGCGGTCACGACGTCCCGGCTGCGGCCCACGATCGCCTATCGGCTCCGCCGCTCGCTGAGCCCGTCCTCGCACGCGGCGATCACCGCGGGCCGGGTCGGCGTCGCGTGCATCGTGGCGGGCGGAGTGAGCCTCGCCCTCGGATTCGAGCGGCCGCACTGGGCCGCGATCAGCGCCCTCGTGGTGCTGCAGACCGGCGTCGACCGGGTCCATGGAACCGTGCGGGCGCTGCACCGGTTCCTGGGCACCGCGGTGGGCCTCGTCCTGTTCGCGGCGCTGCATGCGGCCGCACCGCAGGGCTACGCCCTCATCGCGGTGGTCGCGGTGCTGCAGTTCTCCATCGAGATCCTCATCGTCCGCAACTACGCCGCGGCGGTCGTGGTGATCACGCCGGTCGCCCTGCTGGCGAGCGGGGCCGGCATGACCGGCGGCGCGGCGGGCCCGGTGATCCGCGACCGCTTGCTGGAGACGCTGGTCGGCGTGGTGATCGCGCTGCTCGCGATGTACCTGCTGGACCCGGGCGCGCACCGTCGGACCTTCGCTTGGACCGACCGCCGGATCCGCAGCGCGGCCGTCGAACTCGCCGACGTCGCCGCGCCGGCGAGCGCCCCGCCCGCCCGGGAGGCGGCTCGCCACCTGCACTTCGAGTTGGAGGGCGGCGTGCGCGCGGGCATCGATTCGATGCACAACGAGCCCGCGTGGACGGCGGAGCGATGGCCGGCACGCGCCGCGCTGGTGCACGACGGCTACGACCTCGCCTCCGCGTTCTGGACGGCCGCGCCGGACGCACCGCTCCCCGACGGGGCCGCCTGGCGGGGCCGGTTCTGACTTCTCAGGCCGCGCGGACATCGTCGTTCGACGGTGCGCACCAGGCGGTGTCGGCATCGTGGTCGGCGAGCAGGCGCTCGAGGAGCGGCGGGCCGTGTGGACCGTCGAGGATCCTCGCGATCGCCTCGTGGTCGGCGGAGGAGTCTTCGGATTGGCGACGAAGATCCTGCTCGGCCCACGCGTCCCGGAACTGCGCGCACCGGGTACGCCAGCGCGCGAGCGCCTCGCGGTGGAGCTCCCGGGCGTGGTGCCGGTGGTTGACGCGGTGGACGCCGGCGGGGTCGGCGCCGCGGCGCCAGCCGGTCCGCCCCGCGTACGGCTCGCCCTGCGGGATCGTGATCGTCTCCCACCCGCGCGGGTTCTCCGTGAGGTCGGGGACGACCTTGCCGTGGTGGGCGTCGCAGGCGAGGGTGAGCGCCGTGATGTCGGTGGCGCCCCCGTCGGCCCATTCGGTGATGTGGTGGACCTGGCACCGGGTCGCGGGTGCGTCGCATCCGGGTGCGGTGCAGCCCTTCTCGGCGCCGTACAGAGCGATTCGCTGATCCGCGGAGGCGAGACGCTTCTCGCGGCCGAGGAACAGCGGGCGCGAGGCGAGGTCGAGCAGCAGGACGTACTTGGGGTTGGCTCCCATCATCCGCAGCGCGTCCTCGACGGGGAGCCTGCCGCCCGTCGCGGTGGTCGCGATCCCCGTCTCGGATTCCAGTTGATCGATCCCCAGGGTGATGATCGGGATGCAGGGCAGACCCCGATGGCTGCCGAGCTCGCCCGAGCCGATCGCCACGCCCAGCGCGTGCGCCAGCGCATCGTGGTTGCGTTGCGCGGCGGTGCGCTTGTCCCGCGCGGCGGCGTCGCGGATCGCGTCCGCGTCGCCCAGGTCGACGGGAGCCGCAGCATCGTCGGGATTCACGACACCCGGGCGAGCGAACTTCTCCAGCACTGCGTCGAGCAGGGCGCGACACTCGGGCGAGAGGGCACCGCCGATGTCGGACATGAGGTCGTCGCCCTGGGCGCTCACGGTCAGCTCGCGCGAGCGGCGGATGCGGTCCTGGTCGGGTTCCGCCCCGTCGGGATCGAGGAGAGCGACCGCGTGCTTGCCGATCACCACGATGTCCTCCGGCGGAACGCTTTCCGCCGCCGTCACGAGGATCTCCTCGAGATCGTCCAGATCGCTGCCGTTCAGCCGGTAGCAGGTATCGAGGATGCGCCCCATCGCGGTCGCGTGCCGCTCGGAGATCCGGCCCTCGCGCTGCGCCTCCGCGATGAGTTCGTACCTGGGTTCCGGCGCGAAGCCGCGGGCGTGGCGCGGCACGCGGTTGTGCGCGCCGTGCATCCGATCGCGCGCCTCTGCCCCGGCGAGCCGCAACTGGTCGACGAGGAGTTCCTTCAGGCCGGTATAGCCGAGCTCCGCGGGCAACCCCTGCTCGAAGGCGACCCCGGCCAGGAGGTTCTGGCTGTATGGAACCGTGCGTGCGGCCGTCTCCAGCCGGCGAAGGCTGTCGAGCACCTGCTGTGAGGACAGCATCACGGGATCGGCA
The DNA here is from genome assembly GCF_900104775.1 of Tsukamurella tyrosinosolvens. Lineage (NCBI taxonomy): Bacteria > Bacillati > Actinomycetota > Actinomycetes > Mycobacteriales > Tsukamurellaceae > Tsukamurella > Tsukamurella tyrosinosolvens. The sequence continues at coordinate 1,312,013 of NZ_FNSA01000003.1, read as the reverse complement.
GCGGCGAGTCGGTCCGTCACCTGTTCGAACATCGCGAGTGCGTCGAGATACTCTTCTGCCGTAATGACACTCATCGCGATCACCCCCTGAACCGATACCTCGATCCTACGGCGACGTTCGACCTATTACCACACACTCGAATGTTCATTCTGCACGCAGCCGGCGCAGTGTCGAGAGCGACACGGAGAACTGGCCGTTGGACTGCACCGGCCGTTCGGCGACCCGGGCGATCGGCCCGTAGTACACGAGTTCGGGCGCACCGCGCAGGTCCAACCTCAACACGAGGAGGTCGTCGGCCTCCTGGTGCGACGAGGCGCGCAGCGCCACGCTCGTCCCGTAGGTCGCCTTGATCTCGACCTTCCGACCGTCGCGGTCGACGGCGTCGTACCCCTTGGTGGACGGCGGCGCCAGCGTGAGCCCGTACTTCGACGCCGCCAGCACCTCCCCCAACGTGCCGACGAGGTGCCCGTCCGGCGTGAACCGGCGACCGTGGATCTCGCCGAGTTCGGCGGTGATGGCATGCAACTGTGCGACGAGCTCGGTGGTGCGGTCCATGCGCCCAGCCAAGCAGAGGGTCAGCGCTTGCGGGAGATCTCCATCCCGCCGTTGCCGGGCACCGTCACCGAGGTGAACGGACCGTCAGGATCGCGGACGAACCCGAGGTAGTCACGGTACTCGGAGGCGGCACCGACGACGTTGTCGCACACCACGAGCGCCCCTGGCCGAAGGTGCGGCGTCACCAGGCGCAGCGCCGGGAGCGCCATCGGCGTCCAGATGTCCACGAGCATGAAGTCGATGGGGCCGGCCAGGTCGACGAGGGTCTCCCGCAGGTCGCCCTCGCGGATCTCGACGTACTCCGCGACGCCGGCCTCCCGCAGGTTCCGCAGCGCACGCTGCACCTTCCCGGGTTCGTGCTCGGTGCCGATGACCACGCCCTCCCCGCCCTCGGCGAGGTTGTCCCGCACCGCCGCCGCGAGGTAGATCGTCGAGACCCCGAACGACGTGCCGGCCTCCACGATCCGCGTCGCGCCGATCGACCGGCACAGCATGTGGATCAGTGCCGCCTTCGCCGGCGCGATCGCGACCAGCTTGTCGGCCACGAACTCCTTGCCCGCCTCGCCCTGCGTGAAGTCGATGGTCCGCTCGCGCAGCAGGGACACCGCCATGCGCCGCGCGAGCCCCGGCACGTTGGCGATGATCTGCTTCTTACTCTGTGCGTGCAACCGGTTCGCGACGCCTGCGGCGAGTGGATCCAGCGGCGACGGTGCGAGCTTCTCCATGCACCGAGGGTATCGAAATCAGGTTTCACCCAAAAAGATTTCGCCTCTCCCCAGCGGCTGCATCGGCGAGCCACTCGGGTCCACGCGGGACCACCTCGTCCCCGACGAGCACGGCGTCCACTGGTGGGGAACGCCGCTCCCGGGCCGGGGCTAGCCCCGGGGCTGCGGTCTCAGGCCCGACGGTGCGCGACTGCGCGGAACAGCGAGGGTGCCACCCGGCGGAAGACCTCCACCATCACGATCGCCAGCGCGCCGAAGGCGAACCCGATGCCCACCGTCTCGGGATCGCTGATGTCGAGGAAGAACTTCTCCTGCGCCAGCGGGATCGAGAACAGCACCACGTAGAAGGCGACCGAGCCGCCGACCAGCAGGATCTTCCACCAGGTGTACGGCCGCGCCACGATGCCGAGCACCCACAGCGAGCCCACGAGCAGCGTGATCAGCGCGGCGGTCGACGCCTGGATCTGCTCGACGCTCAGCGTCGCCGCCTTCCCGCCCAGCGCCGCCCCGGAGCCGCCCGGGTTCACCACGAGGTAGCACAGGAAGGTCGCCAGGCCGATCCCCACGCCCGACGGCGCCGCGAGCCGCAGCACGCGCCCGACGAACCCGGTCTTGGCGCGCTCGTTGTTGGGCGCCAAGGACATCACGAACGCGGGGATGCCGATGGTGAACCAGGCCGCGATCGTCACGTGGATCGGCTGGAACGGATACGAGATCGGCGCGAAGCCGAAGATCTTGGCGCCCAGGCCGGCCAGGCCGACGAGCCACGCCAGCAGCACGGCGTACACGGTCTTGGTGAGGAAGAGGTTCGCGACGCGCTCGATGTTGCCGATCACCCGCCGGCCCTCGCCCACCACGTAGGGCAGGGTGGCGAACTTGTTGTCCAGCAGCACGATCTGCGCGACCGATCGCGCGGCCGAGCTGCCGGACCCCATCGCCACGCCGATGTCGGAGTCCTTGAGCGCCAGCACGTCGTTCACGCCGTCGCCGGTCATGGCGACGGTGTCGCCGCGCGACTGCAGCGCCTTGACCATCGCCCGCTTCTGGTCGGGGCGCACGCGCCCGAAGGTCACGTTGTCGGTGACGACCTCGCCCAGTTCGTCGTTGTCCGACGGCAGCTTCCGCGCATCCACGGACGAATCGGGTGAGCCCAGGCCCAGCGAGTGCGCGACCGCGCCGACGGAGACGGCGTTGTCGCCCGAGATCACCTTCACGGCGACGCCCTGCGAGTCGAAGAAGTCGAGGGTGTCGCGGGCGTCGACGCGCACCCGCTGTTCCAGCGCGATCAGCGCGCGCGGCACCAGGTTCCCGGGCGCCTCGAGCCCGTCGACCTCGGTGTCCACCGGCACGTCGGTGGAGGCCACCAGCAGCACGCGCAGCCCGGTCGAGCCCAACTCGGTGGCGCGCCGCGCACCGTCGGACTCGGGATCGAGGAGGACGTCGGCGGCGCCGAGGATCCAGTTCCCCTGCGGCGCGGCGCCGTCGGCGAGCGAGATCCCGGACCACTTCTTGGCGGAGCTGAAGGGCGCGACCGCGGCGGCGCGCCAGGCCGGGGCGTCCGGGTACGCCTCGGCGATCGCCTGCACGCTCGCGTTGGGGCGCGGGTCGAGCGCGGCGACCGCGGCGAGCGCGGCCTCGATGCCGGCGCGGTCCCCATCGAGGACGTCGAGCTCCGCGAGGCGCATGCCGTTCTCGGTGAGCGTGCCGGTCTTGTCGGCGCACACCACGTTCACGCGGGCCAGGCCCTCGATCGCGGGCAGCTCCTGCACGAGGCACTTGCGCTGCCCGAGCCGCACGACGCCGACCGCGAAGGCGATCGAGGTCATGAGCACGAGCCCCTCGGGCACCATCGGGACCAGCGCCGCGACCATGCCCAGGATCGCCTGGTTGAGTTCCTGTTTCGAGATCACCAGCTGGTTGAAGACGGTGAGGACGCCGGCCGGGACCAGCAGCCACGTGATGACCTGCAGGATCTTGTCGATACCCGAGCGCAGCTCGGAGTTGACGAGCGTGAACTTGCTGGCCTCGTCCGCGAGCTTCGCGGCGTAGGCGTCGGCGCCGACCTTCGTGGCGCGGTAGGCACCCGAGCCGGAGACCACGAAACTGCCGGAGAAGATCTCGTCGCCCAGCTGCTTGTCGACGGGATCGGCCTCGCCCGTCAGCAGAGACTCGTCGACCTCGAGCGCCTCGAACTCGATCGTCTCGCCGTCGACCACGATCTGATCGCCTGGCCCGATCTCGATGACGTCGTCGAGCACGACCTCCGACTGCCCGACCTCGGTGGCGGCACCGTCGCGCCGGACGACGGGGCGGGCCTGCCCGACGATGGCCAGGGAGTCCAGCGTCTTCTTCGCGCGCAGCTCCTGGATGATGCCGATGCCCGAGTTGAAGACGATCAGCAGGCCGAACAGGCCGTTGATGAGTGAGCCGGTGAAAAGCACCAGCAGGAAGAGCACCCCGAGCATCGCGTTGATGCGGGTGAAGACGTTGGCGCGGACGATGTCCCACGTGCTCCGGCCCGACCGGTTGGGCAGCGTGTTGACCCGGCCGTCGCGTACCCGCTCCGCGACCTGCGCCGCGGTGAGGCCGGACGCGGGGACGCCGGAGGTCGTGTCGGGAGCAGCAGTCATGACCGCGAGTCTAATGACGCCCGGGCGTCCACGACCCTGTGGTGATGCCCGCGACACCCCCGTGTTGTTAGGTTCCCCTCGTGACCGCGACGACGCAGAGCCGCGCCCTGTATCCCCTCTACGCCGCCGGCTTCACCACCGCCTTCGGCGCCCACAGCATCGCCGCGAGCCTCGGCGGGCTCACCGGCTCGGTCGGTGCGCAACTCCTGACCCTCGGGCTGCTGCTCGCCCTCTACGACGGTGCCGAGGTCCTGCTCAAGCCCGTCTTCGGCACCCTCGCCGACCGGATCGGGCCCCGCCCCGTGCTACTCGGCGGCCTCGTGGCCTTCGCGCTCGCGTCGGCGGCGTTCGTCGTCGCGGGCGACGCGGCCTGGCTCGCGCTGGCCCGGTTCGCGCAGGGCGCGGCGGCCGCGGCCTTCTCCCCCGCCGCGAGCGCCATGGTCTCGCGGCTCACGCCGGACACCGCGCAGGGCCGCGCCTTCGGCAGCTACGGCGCGTGGAAGGGCCTCGGCTACACCCTGGGCCCGGTACTCGGCGGCGCGCTGATCTGGGCCGGCGGGTACACCTTGTTGTTCGGCGTGCTCGGCGGCGTCGCGGCCCTGGTGGCGGCGTGGGCCGTCGCGGCGGTCCCGGTGCTCGATCCCCTGCCCCGCCGGCGGCAGACGGTCCTCGACCTGGCGCGCCGGCTCGGCTCACGCTCGTTCCTCCTCCCCACCGCGGCACTCGCGGGTTCCACCGGCGTGCTCGCGGTCGGCGTGGGCTTCCTCCCCGTCGCCGGCTCGGAGCACGGCCTGGGCCCGCTGTTCACGGGCGCGGTGGTGTCGGTGCTCGCGCTGACCGCCTCGCTCGTGCAGCCGCGGGCCGGGCGGGCGCGCGACGCCGGTCGGCTGTCCGACGGTGCCGGTATCGCCTCAGGCCTGGCCCTCGCCGCGCTCGGCCTGCTCGCCGTCGCGATCCCGGGCCCTGCCGGGATCGTGGTGTCCGCCGTCGCGATCGGCGCCGGCGTGGGCCTGGTGACGCCCCTCGGCTTCGCACACCTCGCGCAGGGCTCCCCCAAGGAGCACCTGGGCCAGACCATGGGCTCCGCGGAGATCGGCCGCGAACTCGGCGACGCGGGCGGCCCGCTGCTGGTCGGGGCCATCGCCGCTGCCGCGGGGCTCACCGCGGGCCTCGCCGGACTGACCGTGGTGCTCGTCGTGATCGCGCTCGCCGCGCTCCGCCTGCGTTAGCGTCGTATTCTTCCGCTCATGACCGCGTTCACCGTCACCCGATCCACCGAGATCGCCGCGCCCGCCACCACCGTCTACGGGCTCATCGCCGACCTCCACGAGTGGCGGCTGTGGTCGCCCTGGGAGGGGCTCGACCCGCACCTGCACCGGGAGTACGGCGGACCGTCGAGCGGTCCCGGCGCGACCTACGCGTGGAAGGGCAACCGCAAGGCCGGGGCCGGCCGGATGACGATCTCCGCCGTGGAGCCGGACGCCTCCGTGGACGTGGACCTCGAGTTCCTCAAGCCCTTCCCGGCGCACAACCACGTGCGCTTCGACATCGCCCCGGCGGGCGCGGGCGTGCGGGTCACGTGGACCATGACCGGCGAGACCAGCGGGCTGGCCTCGCTGTTCGGCAAGATCGTGCCGATGGACCGGCTCGTCGGTAAGGACTTCGAGAAGGGCCTCGCGGCCCTCAAGCAGCGCAGCGAGAACACCGGCGCCGGCGACGCCTGAGAACCGGGCGGGCGCGGCACCGTCGGGCCGGGGGAATCCGGCGAATCACCCCCAGCGAGGCGCCCCGCCGGACAGAATGCACGCAATCGTCCGCGCCGCTGCCTGCAAGGAGGCACCATGCCCGCTCGCCCCGCCGTCGACCTCGGATCCTGGATCGCGCGCCGCGCGGCCGTGAGCGGGGACCGCCCCGCCGTCACCTACGGCGACACGACGTGGACCTACCGCGAGCTCGCCGACCGCGTCGACCGGCTCGCGGCCGAGCTGGTGGCGGGCGGCATCGGGACCGGTGACCGCGTGGGGTACGTGGGCTTCAACCACCCCGACTTCCTCACCACGATGTTCGCCGCGTCCCGCGCCGGAGCCGTCTTCGTGCCGCTGAACTTCCGCCTCACCTCGGCGGAGCTGGAGTACATCCTCAGCGATGCGGGCGTGCACACCCTCGTCGCCGACGCCGACCGTGCCGCCGTCGTGGAGCCGGTGCGGGCCTCGTCGGGCATCACGCGCGCCATCGCGCTCGAGCCGGTCGACGGCTGGGAGCAGCTCGGGCCCCTCCTCGCGGCGCGCGCGCCCATCGCCGAGCCGCAGTCGCCGGCGGAGGACGACCTCGCGCTCATCATGTACACGTCGGGCACCACCGGACGCCCCAAGGGTGCGATGCTCACCCACGGGAACATGTTCTGGAACAACATGAACGCACTCCTGAGCCTCGACACGATGTCGACGGACATCAGCCTCGTCGCGGCCCCCATGTTCCACATCGGGGGCCTCAACGTCACCACCCTGATCACCCTGCAGAAGGGCGGGCAGCTGGTGATCCTGCCGGCGTTCGACCCCACCGCCGCGCTGCAGCTCATCGAGCAGCACCGCGTGACGACGATGTTCGGCGTGCCCGCGATGTTCCTGTTCATGAGCCAGGTGCCGGCCTTCGAGACCACCGACCTCTCCAGCGTCCGCCAGTTCACCTGCGGCGGCGCGCCCGTCCCCGAGCCGCTCATCGCGCTCTACAACGGCCGCAGCATCCCCTTCTGCCAGGGCTACGGCCTCACCGAGACCGCGCCGCTCGCCCTCGTCATGGACGTGTACGACACCGCGCGCAAGATCGGCGCCGCCGGCCACCACGTCCTTCCGCTCTCCGAGGTCGCGCTGCTCGGGCCCGACGGTGCCCAGGTCCCCGCCGGGGAGCGCGGCGAGGTCTGCGTGCGCGGCCCGCAGGTCACTCCCGGCTACTGGCAGAACCCCGACGCCACCGGTGCGGCGATCGACGCCGACGGGTGGTTCCACACCGGCGACGTCGGCCAGCAGGACGAGGACGGCTACGTCACCGTCGTCGACCGCGTGAAGGACATGGTGATCTCCGGCGGCGAGAACGTCTACCCTGCCGAGGTCGAGTCCGTGCTGTACCGCCACCCGTCGATCGCGGAGGTCGCGATCATCGGGACGCCGCACGAGAAGTGGGGCGAGGCGGTCACCGCCATCGTCGCCCTCAAGCCGGAGGCGTCGCTCACGCTGGAGGAGGTGCGCGAGTTCGCGAAGGACTCCCTCGCGCCGTACAAGCTGCCGCTGGCCCTGCACCTCGTCGACGCCCTGCCCCGCAACCCCGCGGGCAAGGTCCTCAAGTTCAAACTGCGCGAGCAGGTCTGAGCCACGAGCTCTCGCTCCGCGGCGGACCTACGGTCCGTCGTGGGGCGGCCGCTGCTGATACGGCGCCGGACCGGGCAGCCCCGGCCCCTGCTGCCCGTACGGTCCCGGCGAATACGGCGGCGGCGACGCCACCTGCTTCGACTTCCGCACCGATCTGACGATCAGGACGACGACAGCGGCGATCGCCGCCACCAGGACGGCGACGATGAGCAGGACGACGAACGGCATGAGGTTCAATCCCATGAGATCAGCCTCGCACGGGGCGGGGCCCGCGGCCTGCGCAATCGCACATATCCTGCTGCGGCACCTCTGATGGAGCCAACCGAGGTCGCACTAGCCGAGCGCGACCTCGGTGACGCCGTCACGGCCGCGGAGGGCGTCGAACCGGCCGGGGACGCAGCTGAAAACGATCACTTGCGCGGAGCGGCCCGCCTCGACCAGGGCGTCCGCCATCGCGCCGAGGCGGGTGGGGTCGCTGTGGCCGAGGGCGTCGTCGAAGATGACGGGCGCGCCGTCGGCACCGTCGACCAGGCGGGCGCACGCGAGCCGGCTGAGCACGCCCAGCTGCTCCTGCGCACCCCCGGACAGGGAGTCGAAGGGCACGGTGACCCCCTCGACCGTGCGCGAGGCGATGGTCAGGTCGTCGCCGACGGTGATGGTGAGCGGGTCGCCGAAGACGGTGCGCCCCAGCTCCTCCAGCGCCCGCTGGTACGGCGCCTGCACGCGGGCGCGGCGGGCGTCGCGGTGGGCGGTCAGGGTGTCGTGCAGCAGCGCCGCGGCGCGCGCCCGCTCCTCCACCGACGTGAGGCTCCGCTCGGCGTGCACGTGCTCCGCCTCGGCCGCGTCCAGCCGGTCGCGGCGGCCGTCGGCCTGGAACAGGTGCAGCTGTCCGCCCAGTCCGGCGAGTTCCTCCCGCGCCGAGGCCTCCGCGGCGCGGGCCCGCTCGTCCTGCGCGCGGGCGGCGGCGAGCCGGGCGGCGAAGCCCGCGACGTCGGCATCCTGGGCCGCGGCCTCGTGCTCGGCGACCCGGGCCGCGGCGGCCTCGCGGGCGGCGACGGCGGCGTCGGCGGCCTCGCCCAGCGCCTCGTCGGCGGACTCGGCGCGGGCGCGCTCCAGCTCGGCGGTCAGCTCGGCCGCCTGGTGGTCGAAGTCCTGCAGCCGGTTGGCCGCCGTGCGGGCCGTGACGTCCGCGGTGTGCAGCTCCTTCTGCTTCTGCCCGAGCTGCTCGCGGGTCCGCCGCTCCTCACCGCGCGAGGCGACCTCGGCCTGCGTGGCGTCCATGAGATTCGCCTTCGCCCGCTCCGGGTCGACGGCCAGCAGCTCGGGCTCGACCGCGGCCTCGAGCGCGACGATCCGCTCCGCCGCCTCCTCCGCGAGCTGCCGCAGCTCGGCGAGGGTGTTGTCGCCCAGGGCGTGCGCCAGGGCGATCCGCGCCTCCTGCAGCTCGATCTCCACGGCCTCGCGCTGCTCGTGCAGCTCGCGGGCCTCGGCGACGTCCGCGGCGCCGGCATCGCGGCACGCGGTGAGCAGGGCGGTGTGCGCGGCCCTCACCTCGGCGGCCGCGTCGGCGCTCTCGCCCCGCTGCATCACCTCGATCCGGACCGCGCCGGGCACCTCGATCACGGTGCCGTTCCCGGCGACGACGTCGACGGGCTCCTCGCCGATGTTGCGCCCGTCGACGAGCACGTCGGAGAAGCCCAGCCGCTCGAGCTTGAGGGTGGCGGCGAGCGCGGAGAACCGGGCCTGCGCCTTTTCGTACCGCTGCTCGGCGACCGCGATGGTCTGCAGGGCGCGACGGTCGAGCGGATTGGCGGCCAGCCGGTTCCGCGCGTCCTCGACGTCCTTGCCGAGGAGCTGCGCCTGCTCGATCCGCTTGACGATGCGCTGGTAGCCGACCGACTCGCGGGCGTAGTCGACGGCGTACTGCGCCTGCGACTTCCGCTCGCGACGGTCGGCGGAGACTGCCGACAGCTCGTGCACCGTGGTCTCCAGCCACGACGCCTCCGCGGCGAGCACCTCGCGGTCGGCGAGTGCGCGGTCGCGCTGCACGCGGACCTGTGCCGTGCGCTCGACGGCCAGCACCTGCTTGTCGACGAGCCGGCGCCGGCGGTTCGCGGCGTCACCGGCGTGCTGTTCGCGCAGCAGCGCCGACTCGTGGGCGGCGCGGGCCTGCGCCAGGGTCGACTGGAGCGCGCCGATCCGCTCCTGGTCGGCGGCCAGGGCCTCCAGGTCCGCGGCGGCCGCGGACCGTCGTTCCACCAGGGCCCCGAGGCGCGCGGAGGCGAGGGCGTGCTCCTCGACGACCCGGTCGACCTCGCGCAGCGCGGCCTCGGCCTCGTCCAGCGCGGTGCGGGCGGCGGCCTCGCGGGCGCGGGCGGCGGACAGCTCGCCCGTCGGGCGGCCCGTCGGGGTGAAGTAGCGGGCGCGCTCCGCGGCGACGGCCTCGGCCAGCCGCTCGGCGCCCGGCTCGTCCTCCCCCGCGCCGCCCGACGCCGAGTCCAGCGCCTTCGCGAAGGCCGCGCTGTCGCGCAGCGACGGCTGGCCCGGCCCGGGGCCCTGCAGCACGGTGAGCGCGGCGAGCAGGTCGCCGTCGACGTGCGCGGCCATCTGCTCCGCCACCCACGACTCCGCGGTGCCGCCGGTGAGCTGCAGCGGCGCGGGCTCCAGCACCGTCAGCGTCGTGCCGGGGCGGCGGTGGTACTGCTTGGCGTAGACGAAGCGGTACGGGCCGACGGTCAGCTCGGCCTCGACGAACGGGCCGGCGTCGCGGTGCGCGGGGCACACGGCCTCCACCCGCTGGGACTTCGACGTGGCCTTGACCTCCAGCAGCAGCTGCAGCGCCTCGACCATCGATGACTTGCCGGCCTCGTTGGGGCCGTGCAGCAGGGTGACACCGGTGTCGGCGAAGGCGATCTCCCGCTCGTCGACGCCGCGGAAGTCCTTGACCGCCAGGCGGTGCAGCCTCATGCGCCCACCTCCTGGCGGGTGAGGCGGTAGAGCAGCGCGAGCGCCCCGGAGGCGTCCGCCGCCCGCTCCCCGCCGCTGCGCGCGACGCCGAGGAGCTCCTGCGCCGCGTCGGCGGCCGGGCCGGTGAGGTCGAGCGCGTCCAGCTCCTCCGCGCCGGGGAGCACCGCGAGATCGGTCTTGCGCTCCCACAGCTCGACCGCCGCGAACCGCGCCCGCAGGGCCTCGATCTCGGCGTCCAGCCGGGCCTTCGCCGCGAGTCCGACGGTGCCGGTGAAGCCGACCTTGACCACGGTGCGGTCCTTGTCCGGGAGCGCCGCGAGCGCGCCGACGGCGGCGTCCACGTCGCGCTCGGCCGTGAGGGGGAACTCGCGGGAGGCGAACCGCCACGTCCCGACACGCGCCCGCTCGACGCGGGCCGGGCCGGCGTCGGGGACGTCGACGACGAGGACGGAACCGGAGGCCGTCTCCTTGTGGTCGAAGTTGGTGACCTCGGGGGCGCCGGAGTACCAGATGCCGGGCGCGACCTCGGTGACCGAATGCCGGTCGCCCAGTGCGACGTAGCGCAGCTCGCCGGCGGCGATCCGCGCCGACAGCGCGTCAACGTCGATCAGGCGCTGGTCCCGGGCGCCGACGGGCAGGGTGCCGCCGTGCCCGACGGCGATGCGGATCACCCCGGCGGCCGGCGCGGCGGCTGCGGCGACGGCCTCGGTGAGCGGGTCCCCGGCGGGGTGCTTGGAGAACCACGGCGCGGCCAGCAGCTCGACGCCGGGGCGCACCTCGTGCACGCCGGGACTCTCCAGCACGATCACGTTCGCGGGGCGGTGCCGCCGGAACACCTCGGAGGTGTAGATCGAGGCGGCGTCCAGCGGATCGTGATTGCCGGGCAGCAGGTAGACGGGGCGGTCGATCGCGGCGATCCGGTCGAGGCTGCGGGCGACGACGGCCGGTGCGAGCCGGTTGTCCTCGAAGACGTCACCGCAGACCACGACGAACTCCGCCTCCCGCTCGGCCGCCACGGCGCCGAGCCGGGAGATCGCGTCCAGCCGGGCGTCGGTGAACCGGGCCTGCGCGTCCGCATCGAGGAAGTGCCGGGTCATCCCCAGCTGCCAGTCCGCCGTGTGCAGAAATCGCATGCCCATCACCCCCTCGTCGGTCGCCCCTCAGGGTAGTGACCCCCACCGACAAGTCCCGGCACCGACGCGGGCCGACGATCAGTTCGCCGTCGGTCCGACGACGCGTCGCGCCTGCACAGCAGGGAGAAGACGCTCGGCGAGTTCGAAGTCGGCGTCGTCGTGGAGGATGACGAGACCGCGGGCCGCGGCGGTCGCGCAGACGAGCAGGTCGACCACGGACAACGCGCGCGCCGCGCCGACCTTCGCGAGACGGAACTGCGCAGCGTCGACCCAGCTCCAGACCGTCGTCGGCACCGGAACATCCGGATAGAGGTCGATGAACATGGCGCTCATCGAGTCGAATTCGTCGACATTGCGAGCAGACCGGCGATACTCGGCTCGTTGCGGGTCGCACGAACCGATCGCACCGCTGAGCTGGGCTTCCAGCCACTGTCCCGTCAGCTCGGGGTCCCGCTGCAGGCGCCACACCGCCGAGGAATCCGCGAGGAACTGAATCAACGCACCGCCTTCTCGTCGGCACGTGCTGCGATCCACCCGTCGTAGTCCCACGTTTTCGCCTGCTCACGCGAGCGCGCAAGCGCTTCGACGCGGCGAAACCGGTCGACGTAGTCGCTCAGCGCGAGGTTCACCGCCTCCTTCTTGGTGCGGACACCCGCCAGTCGCATGACCTCGGCCAGCGCCTCGTCATCGAGGTCGATCTGCGTGACTGACATGCGCAACCTCCTTGTTGGCTTTGTATGCAGACTACCAACATCATCCACATTCAGCAGCTCAGCGCGGGTCGCGGAGGCGGTCGTAGAGCTCCGCGAGCTCGTCCTGCGCCTCGGCGACGTCGGCGGGCTTCGTCCCGGTGCGGCGCAGCGCCATGCGCAGCAGCGCGGGGTCGAGCAGGGTCATCGCGTCGATCGGGGACGGCTCCGGCAGCGGCGGCAGGTCGTAGCCCTCCCCGTAGAAGGCCGCGGCCCCGGCGTCCCAGGCGTCGGGATCCCAGCCCTCGCGGGCACCGTCGGCCTCCGGGGTCGACGGTGCGGAGCCCTCCCGCTCGGACGTGCTGACGCGCGCCAGCAGCCCCGCGAGCGGGACGCCGGCGAAGTCGAGGATCAGCGACGGGTCGGCGTCGGCGGCGGCGCAGAACTCGTAGGTGACAGCGAGGGCGTGCACGCACGCGCCGGAGTCGTCGGGGCACGCGCAGTCGACGATCACGTCGGACGCGGTCTCGGGCAGCACCAGCTCGCCCAGCGTGCGTCCCAGCTCGCCGCGCGTGACACCGAGCAGTTCCGCGGCCGCGCCCTGCGCCACCAGCAGGGAGACCACCGCGGCCGCGTCGCCGGGCACCCGCGACAGCGCGACGCCGAACGGGTCGAGCTGGCTGCCCTGGACCGTCGCGGTGATCGACGCGGGCACCACGGCGAGCGAGTACACCTGATGTTCCTGGTAGAGCCGCCGCGCGTACTGGACCTTGCGCCGCTCGGTGACCTCCTCGCGCTGCTGGATCAGGCGTCGGCCGAACCACGTCGCGCCCATCGGCCGCGCGGTGTCACGCGCCTTTCGCGCCATCTAGACCACCGCCTCGTCCCGGAGGGCGACCAGCTCGTACAGCTCGTCGTTGTTCAGCTCCGTCAGCCAGGCCTCACCCGTCCGCACGGTCATCGACGAGAGTTCCCTCTTCGCCGCGATCACCCCGTCGATGCGCTCCTCGAGCGTGCCCGCGCAGACGAACTTGCGGACCTGCACCGCGCGGGTCTGGCCGATGCGGAAGGCGCGGTCGGTGGCCTGGTTCTCGACGGCCGGGTTCCACCAGCGGTCCACGTGGATCACGTGATTCGCGGCGGTGAGGTTCAGGCCCGTGCCGCCGGACTGCACCGTCGCCACCAGGACGGGAGCGCCCCCGCCGGATTGGAACCGCGCCACCAGCGCATCGCGTTCGGCGCGCGGCACGGCACCGTCGAGCACGGGCACCTCCGCGCCGAGCAGCCCGGTGAGCCAGGGCTGGAGCATCCGCGCGAACTCGGCGTACTGGGTGAAGACGAGCGCACGCTCGCCCTCGTCGGCGACGGTGGTGAGGATGTCGGCGAGCAGCTCGACCTTGCCCGAGCGGTGCTGCCCGCGGCGCAGCAGCGGCGAACCGTCGCCGAGGTAGTGCGCGGGGTGGTTGCAGATCTGCTTGAGCCGGGTCAGCGAGGCCAGCACGAGCCCGCGGCGGCCCATGCCCTGCGACTCCCGCAATTCCTCCACCAGCCGGTTCAGGGTGGCCTGGTAGAGCCCCGCCTGCTCGGGCGTGAGCGAGGCGCGCACCGTGAACTCGGCCTTCTCCGGCAGCTCCGGGGCGATGGCCGGGTCGGTCTTCTCCCGCCGCAGGATGAACGGCGAGGTCAGGGTGTTGAGCCGGCGCACGGCAGCCTGGTCCTGTTCGCGCTCGATGGGCAGCGCGAACCGGTTGCGGAACGTGCGGGCCGAGCCGAGCAGGCCGGGATTGACCAGATCGATGACGGCGCGCAGGTCCTCGAGCCGGTTCTCCACCGGCGTGCCGGTGAGGGCGACCCGATGCGCGGCCGGGATGGACCGCAGCGCCTTCGCGGCGGCGGTGTTGACGTTCTTGACGTGCTGCGCCTCGTCGACCACGACGCGGCCCCAGTGGTGACCGGCGAGCAGCTCCCGGTCGCGGGCGGCGAGCGCGAAGGTGGTGAGCACGACGTCCGAGGCCGCCGCGACCCGACCGAACTCCTCACCGGTCGGCCGATCGGTGCCGTGGTGCACGTGTACCCGCAGGCCCGGGGCGAAGCGCTGCGCCTCCGCGACCCAGTTGCCGACCACCGACATCGGGCAGACCAGCAGCGTCGGCCGCACCGCCTCGTCCGCGCGCTCGCGCTCGTGGCAGAGCAGCGCGAGCACTTGGATCGTCTTGCCCAGCCCCATGTCGTCGGCGAGGACGGCACCGATGCCGCTGTGCCACAGCGTGACCAGCCACTCGAGCCCACGCAGTTGGTAGTCGCGCAGCTGGGCCTTCAGCGTCGACGGTGCCGCCACCTCCACCGGGGCGATGGTGCCGCCGCGGTAGACCGAGTCGAGCCAACCGAGGCCGTCGACGGCGGCGAGCGGGGCCGGCAGGGCCGCGGGATCGGCGATCATGCCGAGCAGGTCGCTCAGGTCCGTGCCGGACTCGGCGGCGGAACGCTGCTCGGCGACGAACCGCGCGGCCTGCGCCAGCGTCCGGCGATCCGCGCGCACCCACTTCCCGCGGACCTCGACCAGCCCCGACGCCGCGTTCGCCAGGGTGGCCAACTCGCTCCCGGTGAGAACGGTGTCGCCGACCGCGAGCTGCCACGCGAAGTCCTTGATCTCGGCGAGGCCGGCCTGCACCGTGAGCGCTGTGCGGCCGGGCTGCTCCCGCCCGACGAGCCGCAGCGCGGGGCGCACCGTCGCGATCGACGCGGGCAGCAGCACCTCGTAGCCGGCCTTCGTCAGCCCGGGGGCGCCCTCGAGGAACAGCGCCTCCGCCTCCTCGGTGGTGAGCAGGAAGTCCAGCGACGAATCGTCCTGGGCGACCCGCTTGAGCGGCGGGTACACCGCGAGGGCCCGGGCCAGCTCGCCCGCCAGGTCGTCGAGGTCGACGGGGCTCATCCGGCCCGGGTCGGCGCGCACGGGCGCCGCGCCGGGGACGCGGCGGCACACCTCGAGCCGCCACGGCGTCCCGCCCGGCGTGCTCCGCGGCGCCAGGGGGTTCTCGCCCGGGCCACGGCCGTCCGGCTCCACGAGCCGCAGCACCAGCAGGGTCTCGGCGGAGCGGACGCTGCCCGCCCATTCGGTCCACGCGGCGGCGGCCCCGGCGTCGGCGACGGCGCGGGCCGGAAGGGGCTCGCCGTCGACGAGGGCGCGCAGCGAGGGCGCCGCCACCCAGGACCACGGCCCGTCGCCGAGCCGCCGCCGGGCGTACCCGTCCGTGAGCTCCGCGGCCATGTCGAGGATCGCGGCGAGGTCCCCCGTCCGGCGCAGCACCGGCGGCATCGCGGCCGCGGCCGTCTGTCCCCAGGTGCGCCACTGCACCGACTCGACGGGCGCCCAGCGCACGATCCACTCGCCGTCGTCGCCGCGCAGCGCCGGGCTCACGGCCCCGGCGGCGACGAACCGCTCGACGGACTTCGCGACCCAGCGCAGGTACCGCAGGTCGCCGGCACCGTCGGACGGGGCGAGGGCGTCGAGCAGGGCGGCGGCGCGCTCCGGCCCCAACGTGAGGGCGGGCGCGACGAGGCGGCCCTGCGGCCCGGCGAACGTGACCGAGCGGCGGGGGCGGCGGTCGCCGAGGACCTCGGCGACGGGCGCGGGCAGGGCTGCGAGATCGGGCTCGGCGGTGGGCTCGCCGAGATCGTCGGTGAACCACAGCGCGAGTCCGAGGCCCGGGCGCCACAGCCCGTGCGCGGCGGCCTGGGGACGGGGCACGACTACTCCGGGACGGAGCGGTAGGCCTCGTGCCGGTGGCGCAGACGGTGCCGCAGGTGCGCGTCCACCGTCGGCCACTCGTGCCGGAGGATCGAGAAGAGCACCGCGTCCTGCAGGGCCCCGTTGCGGTACCGCTTGTAACTGCGCAGGACCCCGTCCTGCTTCGCGCCGAGCCGGGCGATGGCCTCGCGCGACTGCGTGTTGACCCACTGCGTGCGCAGCCCGATGCACTCGCAGCCGAGCACGTCGAAGGCGTGCCGGAGCAGCAGCAGCTTGGACTCGGCGTTGGTGCCGGTGCCGTGCGCGGAGGCACGGTTCCAGGTGTAGCCGATCTCCATCCGCGGGACCGTCGCGTCGATGTCGTAGTAGGTGGTCATGCCGAGCACGCGGCCCGCGACATCGATCGCGGTGAAGGGGATCATCTCGCCCTTCTCCTGCAGCTCCAGGCGGCGGTCGATCTCGGCGCGCAGGCCCGAGGGCGCGGGCACCGACGTGTACCAGCGGTCCCACAGCTGCCCGTCCTCGAGCGCTTCGAGCAGGCCGTCGTGCTGGTCGTGCGCCAGCGGCACGAGCGTGACCAGGTGGCCCGTCAGGGTGACGGGCTCCAGCGGGGTGAGGAACGCCATGGCTCGCAGGCTACTGCGGGGCACCGACGAGCAGGCGCTCCAGCGCGGCGCGGATCCCGTCGGGGACGCCCGCGGGGCGCCGCGTCTCCCGGTCGACGAAGACGTGGACGAACCAGCCCTCGGCCGCGGGGGCACCGGCACCGTCGAACAGGGTGACGGCGTAGGTGACGCTGGACCGGCCCAGCTTCGTGACCGCCAGCCCGGCGGTGACGGGCTCGGGGAAGGCCAGCGGGGCGTCGTAGCGGCAGTGAGATTCCACACACAGGCCGATCACGGGGCCGCCGTGGATGTCGAGGCCGCCCTCGCGGATGAGGAAGGTGTTGATCACCGTGTCGAAGAAGCTGTAGTAGACGACGTTGTTGACGTGCCCGTACACGTCGTTGTCCTTCCAGCGCGTCGGAATGACCAGGGTGTACGGCTGCTCGTCGATGCTCGGCACGGTCTCCGACGGTACGCGGGCGGGGTGCGGCCCGGTGCGCCGGTCGGGAACTTTCCGGGGGTCGTCGGGGGTTAGATGGGGTGAAAGGTCACCAGGATCGCTTCCGACGGAGGACACCATGGCGAACAAGCCCGCGCGCATCCAGCCCGATCAGCCCGACCTCCCCGCCGTCCAGCACGGCGGGGGCGGCGTCCTGGGCTCCGTCATCGACCGCGCCGCCCGCCTGCAGGCGCCCGCCGTCGCGAAGTACGTCGCGAGCCTGCGCGCCGACCACCCCGACGAGACGCCGTCGCAGATCATCGAGCGGCTCGAGAAGCGCTACCTGCTGACCGTGACCGGTACGGGCGGCGCGGCCGGCGCCACCGCCGCCGTCCCGGGCGTCGGCACCCTGGCCGCGATCGGCACCATCGGCGCCGAGACCGTGGTCTTCATGGAGGCCTCGGCGTTGTACGCCCTGGCCGTCGCCGAGGTGTACGGGATCTCCCCCGAGGACCGGGAACTGCGCAAGGCGCTGGTGCTCACCGCCGTCCTCGGCGAGGCGGGCCTCGGCGCGCTGCGTGCGACCGTCGGCGCCAAGAACGCCTCGCTGATGAACCTCAAGAAGAACCCGACGCAGCTCCCCGGGCTGGGCAACCTGAACAAGCAGCTGATGAAGATGTTCAGCCGACGGTTCCTGGCGAAGAAGTCGCCGCTGATCCTCGGCAAGCTGCTCCCCGCGGGGATCGGCGCGGTGGTGGGCGCCGGCGGCAACCGCGTCCTGGGCAAGGGCGTGATCAAGAACTCCCGGGCGGCCTTCGGCCCCGTCCCCACCACCTGGCCCACCGCCCACCTGCGGGTGGTCGAGGGCTCCGCGACCGACGGTTCCGCGCGCGGTCTGCCGGGTCCCGGCACCGAGTGATCCGGGGCCGGGGAACGGGAGTAACCGACACAGGTTTTCCGTGGTGGACTACCCTGGACCGCGCGGACCTGCGCCCTCTGCGATCCAGTGCGGCGCGCGCTTGATACGACGATGATGAATCGAGGCGAGGACCTGCCGTGAGCAGCAGTTCTGTATCGGATTTCGGCCAAAACGAGTGGCTGGTCGAGGAGATGTACGAGCGGTTCAAGGCCGACCCTAATTCGGTCGACCCGAGCTGGCACGAATTCCTCTCGAAGTACACCCCGGGAGCTGCGGAGGGCAGCAGCGCGGCGAGTAACGGCGCGGCCCCCGCGGCCGCCCCCGCCGCAGCGGCCCCCGCCGCGCAGGCACCGGCGCAGCCCGCCGCGCCCGCGGCCACCCCCGCTGCGAAGGCCCCGAAGACGGCCGACACCACGCTGACCCCCGCGCCGTCCACCCCGGTGACCCCGGCACCGTCGTCGCCCGCGAAGCCCGCGCCGGCCCCCAAGGCCCCGGCCCCCGCCTCGTTCCCGGCCGAGGAGGAGCGCACCGTGCTCCGCGGCGCCGCGAACGCGGTGGTCAAGAACATGAACGCCAGCCGCGAGGTGCCGACCGCGACGTCGGTGCGCTCGATGCCGGTGAAGGTGATGTTCGACAACCGCGTGGTCATCAACAACCACCTCGCGCGCACCCGCGGCGGCAAGATCAGCTTCACGCACATCCTGGGCTACGCCCTGGTGCAGGGCGTCAAGGCCTTCCCCAACATGAACCGGCACTTCGCCGAGGTCGACGGCAAGCCGAACGCGGTGACCCCGCCGCACGTGAACCTCGGCATCGCCATCGACCTGGTCGGCAAGAACGGCAGCCGCAGCCTCGTGGTCGCGGGCGTCAAGGAAGCCGAGACGATGGACTTCGGCCAGTTCGTGGCCGCGTACGAGGACATCGTTCGTCGCGCCCGCACCGGCAAGCTCGGCGCCGAGGACTTCGCCGGCGTCACGATCTCGTTGACCAACCCCGGCGGCATCGGCACCGTGCACTCCGTGCCCCGCCTGATGGTCGGCCAGGGCGCGATCATCGGCGTCGGTGCCATGGAGTACCCCGCCGAGTTCCAGGGCGCGAGCGACGAGAAGATCGCCGAGCTCGCCGTCGGCAAGCTCACCACGCTGACCTCGACCTACGACCACCGCATCATCCAGGGCGCCGAGTCCGGCGACTTCCTGCGGTACGTCCACGAGCTCACGCTGAGCGACGACTTCTGGGACGACATCTTCCGCACGATGCACGTGCCGTACGAGCCGATCCGCTGGCGGCAGGACATCCCCGCCCACGGCATCGACAAGGACGCCCGCGTCCTCGAGCTCATCGCGGCCTACCGGGCGCGCGGCCACCTCATGGCCGACGTCGACCCGCTGCGCTACAACAACGAGAGCCTCGAGTCGCACCCCGACCTGAACGTCCTCACCTACGAGCTCACCCTCTGGGATCTGGACCGCACGTTCAACGTCGGCGGCTTCCACGGCGCCGAGCGGCTCAAGCTGCGCAAGGTGCTCTCGGTCCTGCGCGACGCGTACTGCCGGCACGTCGGCATCGAGTACGCGCACATCCTCGAGCCCGAGCAGCAGAAGTGGCTGCAGGAGCGCGTGGAGACGAAGGACATCAAGCCCACCGTCGCCGAGCAGAAGTACATCCTCAGCAAGCTCAACGCGGCCGAGGCCTTCGAGACCTTCCTGCAGACCAAGTACGTCGGCCAGAAGCGCTTCTCGCTCGAGGGCGCCGAGTCGGTCATCCCGATGATGGACGCGGTGCTCGACCAGGCGGCCGAGCACGAGCTCGACGAGGTCGTCATCGGCATGCCGCACCGCGGCCGCCTCAACGTGCTGGCCAACATCGTCGGCAAGCCGTACAGCAAGATCTTCACCGAGTTCGAGGGCAACCTGAACCCGTCGCAGGCGCACGGCTCCGGCGACGTGAAGTACCACCTCGGCGCCGAGGGCAAGTACTACCAGATGTTCGGCGAGAACGAGATCACGGTCTCGCTGGTCGCCAACCCCTCGCACCTCGAGGCGGTCGACCCGGTGCTCGAGGGCATCGTGCACGCGAAGCAGGACATGAAGAACCCGCCCGAGGGCGAGCACCCGATCATGCCGCTCATGCTGCACGGCGACGCCGCCTTCGCGGGCCAGGGCGTCGTGGCGGAGACGCTGAACATGGCGAACCTGCCGGGCTTCTCCAACGGCGGCACGATCCACATCGTGGTCAACAACCAGGTGGGCTTCACCACCTCGCCGGAGAACTCGCGCAGCTCGAAGTACTGCACCGACGTCGCGAAGATGATCGGCGCGCCGATCTTCCACGTCAACGGCGACGACCCCGAGGCATGCGTGTGGGTGGCCAAGCTGGCCGTCGACTTCCGCGAGAAGTTCGACAAGGACGTCGTCATCGACCTCGTCTGCTACCGCCGCCGCGGCCACAACGAGGGCGACGACCCGTCGATGACCCAGCCCGGCATGTACGACGTGATCGACACCAAGCGCGGTGTCCGCAAGTCCTACACCGAGGCCCTCATCGGTCGTGGCGACATCTCGACCAAGGAGGCCGAGGACGCGCTGCGCGACTACCAGGGCCAGCTGGAGCGGGTCTTCAACGAGGTCAAGGAGCTCGAGAAGTTCCAGGCCGAGCCCGCGCCGTCGATCATCGCCGATCAGCCGCTGCCGAGCTCGCTCGTGACCGCGGTGCCGCTGGAGCAGATCCAGCGCGTGGGCGACGCGTACGCCAACGTCCCCGAGGGCTTCACCGTGCACCCGCGCGTGGCCCCGGTGGTCAAGCGCCGCTTCGAGATGTCGCGCGACGGCGGCATCGACTGGGCCTTCGGCGAGCTCCTCGCGTTCGGCACCCTGCTCGAGGAGGGCCGCACGGTCCGCCTCGCCGGCCAGGACAGCCGCCGCGGCACGTTCACGCAGCGCCACGCGGTGCTCATCGACCGCCAGTCGGGCGCGGAGTACACCCCGCTCGAGCATCTCGGTCCCGACGGGAGCCCGTCGCCCGGGCGGTTCGAGGTGCTGGACTCCGCGCTCACCGAGTTCGCGGGCCTGGGCTTCGAGTACGGCTACTCCGTGGCCGACGCGTCCGCGCTGGTGTGCTGGGAGGCGCAGTTCGGCGACTTCGTCAACGGCGCGCAGTCGATCATCGACGAGTTCATCAGCTCGGGCGAGGCCAAGTGGGGCCAGACGTCGGGCGTGACGCTGCTGCTCCCGCACGGCCACGAGGGCCAGGGTCCGGACCACACGTCGGCCCGCATCGAGCGCTTCCTGCAGCTGTGCGCCGAGGGCTCGATGACGGTCGCGATGCCGTCGACGCCGGCCTCGTACTTCCACCTGCTGCGCCGGCACGCCCTCGACGGCGTGCGTCGCCCGATGGTGGTCGCGACGCCGAAGTCGATGCTGCGCAACAAGGCCGCCGTCAGCCCCGTCGAGGACTTCACGAGCGGCAAGTTCCGCTCGGTCATCGACGACCCCGCGTTCGAGGTGGAGGGCGGCGACCGCAGCAAGGTCACCAAGCTGCTGCTCGTGTCCGGCAAGCTCTACTACGAGCTGGAGGCACGCCGGAAGAAGGACGGCCGCGACGACGTCGCGATCGTCCGCATGGAGCAGCTGTACCCGCTCCCCTCGCGTCGCCTGCCGGCCACGCTCGACCTGTACCCCAACGCCACGGACGTGCGCTGGGTCCAGGAGGAGCCGGCCAACCAGGGCGCCTGGCCGTTCTTCGGCCTCGCCCTGCCGGAGCTCGACGACCGCCTGGTCGGCATCAAGCGCGTCTCGCGTCGCGCCATGTCGGCCCCGTGCTCGGGCTCGTCCAAGGTGCACGCCGTGGAGCAGGCCCAGATCATCGACGAGGCCTTCGTCCTCTGATCCGCTGAGCCATCGACAAGGGCCGGTCCTCCTTCGGGAGGACCGGCCCTTCTCGTTGTTCCGACGGTGCGCGCACGGAACGTGCGCAGGATCGGCACCAAAGGCGAGTCGGCCACCGAAGGAGGGGCGGATGGGGGCGACACCGTCGAGCGCATCGGAGCGCCCGAGCCGCTAGGCGAGGGAGTGACGTCTAAGCGAGCGGTGTCGCCCCCACCCGGCCCGGCCCACGCACACTCAGCCGAGGCCCAGGCCCAGGCCCGACGCGCACCGTCAGGCCGCGCCCGACGTGAGATCGAGCCCGACCGCCCCCGCCATCCCCACGAACATGGTGGCGAGGTGCTCGACGACCTCGTCGCGGGTCATCGCGGCGAAGCCCGCGTTCTCGTCGAGCCACTGCACGAGGGTCTCCTCGACGACGGCGATCCAGCCGTGCACGGCGAGCACGAACCGGGGCGAGCGCTCGATGCCGATGTTCTCGGCCTGGCTCACGAAATGGTCGACGATCTGCTCGCGCACGGACTTCACAGCGGTCCGGATCCGCGGCTCGGACCAGCTGACGCCCGCGAGCATCGGCAGCAGGGACTGCCGATTCTGCATGATGTGGTCCACGTAGGTGCCCAGCGTGGCGCTGAGGATCGGCATCACGTCGGTGATGTCCTCGGGGTCGCGGTCGGGGGTGGCGACCTCCCCGACGATCCGCGCCTGCTCCTCGACGAGCGCGACCTGGAAGTCGAGCTTGGAGTCGAAGTAGTGGAACAACAGGCCCGCGGAGACACCCGCCTGGCTCGCGATGTCCTCGATGGACACCTGCTCGAGCGCCTGGTGCTTCAGACTGAGCAGGCCCAGGTCGATGAACTGCTGGCGCCGGGCCTGGGGGCTGAGCCGGGTGCGCTTGCGCCCCACCGCTGCGGCGACGGACTTTCTGGTCACCTACTGAATCATACTCAATAGGTCGTTGACAGACCTCGCTTCCCGACCCTACTGTCGAGTAAGTACGCCGCTCGGCGGCGCATCGCAGCCGCCCGGCCAGGACATCGTGAGGGATGAACAGCATGAAGAGTTTCCGCGGCAAGGTCGCCGTCGTCACCGGAGCCGCCTCCGGCATGGGCCGCGAGCTGGCACTCCAGCTCGCCGATGAGGGCGCGAAGCTCTCCCTGTGCGACTACGACCCCACCGGCCTCGAGCAGACCGCCGAGCTGGCCCGCGCGCGCGGCGCCGAGGTGCACACCAAGGTGGTCAACGTCGGCGAGCGCGAGCAGCTCCTCGCCTACGCCGACGACGTGGTCGAGCACTACGGCACCGTCAACCTCCTGTTCAACAACGCCGGCATCGCGCACCACGAGCCCGTCGAGACCACGTCCTTCAAGGACTACGACCGGGTCATGGACATCGACTTCTGGGGCGTCGTGAACGGCACCAAGGCGTTCCTGCCGCACCTCATCGCCTCCGGCGACGCGCACATCGTCAACACCAGCTCGCTGTTCGGCCTGCTCTCGGTCGGCGGCCAGAGCGCCTACAACGCCGCCAAGTTCGGCGTACGCGGCTTCACGGAGGCCCTCCGCATCGAGATGCTCTCCAGCGACCACAACGTGGGCGTGACCTGCGTGCACCCCGGCGGCATCAAGACCGCGATCGCGCGCAACGCCACCGTCGCCGAGGGCAAGGACCAGTCCGCCTCCGCCGAGCTCTTCGACAAGTACCTCGCCCGCACCGAGGCCGACGACGCGGCGCGCACGATCCTCAACGGGGTCAAGAAGAACCGCGGCCGCGTGCTCGTCGGCGCCGACGCGAAGATCATCGACGTGCTCGTCCGGCTCGGCGGCTCCGCGTACGAGCGGGTCAACGCTCTCGTCGACAAGCAGCTCAACAAGCGCATCTAGCGCACTCGCGCGACGAGGGCGGGGTACCGGCGGCGGTACCCCGCCCTCGTCGCGTCGCTACTTCAGCGTGTGCTCGGCGGCCCAATCGCCGGCCGCCTGCTCGGGCGTCCGCTCCCCCGACTCGACCCGCGCGACCATCTCCGCCAGATCCGCCGTGGTGAGCTCCCCGGCGACCGCGGACAGCCGCTTCGTCTGCGCCACCGTCAGCCCGTCGCGCCGCACCAGCGGCACGACGGCCCGCGAGGGGACGGCACCGTCGGGATCGGCCACCTGGACGAGGTCCTTCGCCGCGGCCGAGAGGGTGCCGAGCTGCGCCAGTGCGGCGCGCCCGTCCCGGACGGCGCGCGCGGCGGCGGCCTCGTCGGCGACCGGCACGACCGGCCCCGTCGCGCAGCCGTAGCGGGCGCGGAGGTCCGACGGCGACCCCGCCGGCACCGCGACAGCGCCGGAGAGGCCCTCGCAGCCCCGGAGCGTCGCGGACGGCGCGTCCTTGGGCGCGAACAGCATCGGCTGATCGAGCGCGAGCGTCGGGTCGCCCAGGCCGAGCCCCTCGGGGAGGACCGCGCTGAGCGCGACGAACTGCGCGTCCCACTGCGCCCGCGGATTCTCGGACTCCTCTTCCTTCGCCTTCGTCGGCTGGGCGGCGCCCGGCCGGTAGCGATCCCACAGGGCGCCGGTCAGCGCGGGCGCGACGGTGATGTCGCCCCGCTCGACGGCGGCGACCGCCGCGTCGTCCCCCGGCCCGAGCCCGAGTCGCGTCTCGACCGGCGTGCCGGCCATCCGCAGCGCGCCGGCGTAGATCAGGGCCTCCACCTTCGAGGCGGCGCTCCCCGACGAGCCGACGGTGACGGTGCCTGGCGCGGTGCGCGGGCCCAGGTCGGCGGCGTCGCCGGGGTCGGAGCAGCCCGCGACCGCCAGCGCGACGAGGGCCGCGACGGCGAGGCGGGACGTGCGAGTTCTCACGCCTACTTTCTACCCGGCGTTGCCGCGGGCCGGCCGCCTGGCCCGGGTCTACTATCTGGGGCCATGCCCTCCATCCCGTCCATGCCCCGGCCCGGCGCGGGCCGCCGCGAGGTCCGCGAGGCGGTCGTGCCGCGCGTCCCCGTCCCGGTCGCGCGCGCCGTCGTCGACTGTGGCGTCTACGTCGACGGGGTGCGCCTGCCCGGCAGGTTCGGCTACGTCGAGGCGATCGAGGAGGTCCGGCGCCGCGGCGAGGGCTACGTCTGGGTGGGCCTGCTCGATCCCGACCAGCACCAGATGGACGAGGTGGCCCGCGTCTTCGGCCTGCACCCCCTGACCGTCGAGGACACACTGGTCACGCACACCCGGCCCAAGGTCGACCGGTTCGACGACACGCTCTTCCTCATCCTCAAGACCGTGAACTACGTGGGCCACGACCGCACCGACCCGATGGCGCGCATCGTCGAGACCGGCGAGGTGATGGTGCTCGTCGGGCCCGACCACGTGATCACCGTGCGGCACGGCGACCACGGCAGCCTGCGCCGCGTCCGCCGGAACCTCGAGGCCAATCCGGAGCTGCTGAAGCTGGGGCCGTCGGCGGTGATGCACGCCGTCGCCGATCACGTGGTGGACACCTACGTCGCGGTCTCCGACCTCCTCGAGGACGACATCGACCGGGTGGAGGAGGACGTCTTCCGCGCCGGCGCCCGCACCGAGGTCGACGAGATCTACCAGATCAAGCGCGACATCGTGGAACTGCGCCGCGGCATCCACCCGCTCTCCCACGCACTCAAGCGTCTGACCTGCGACTTCAGTGACATCATCCCGCACGAGATCCAGCGCTACTTCTCCGACGTGCTCGATCATCAGGCGATGGTCGCCGACCACGTGGAGACCTACAACGACGTGCTGAGCTCCCTCATCGACGCGGCCGTCGCGAAGATCGGGATGCAGCAGAACGAGGACATGCGCAAGATGTCGGCCATCATCGGCCTGGTCGCGGTGCCCACGATGATCGCGGGCGTCTACGGCATGAACTTCGACAACATGCCCGAGCTGCACTGGCAGTACGGCTATTTCATCGTGCTGGCGATCATGCTCGTCGCCTGTCTCGGCCTGTTCGTCGTGTTCCGCAAGATCAAGTGGCTGTAGCGCTCACGATGTCGAGTTCTGCGGCGGTGGAGGTGTCCCCACGCACGTCCGGGCCCGCAGAACGCGAATTCGTGAACTAGACCGCCCGCGCGGCGGGCCGGCCCGGGTCGGCGGGGTCGATGCCAGCCTCTTCCCAGGCCTCGCGCAGGGCGGTGGCGCCCTTGAGCCGCACCCACGCGGCCTCGTTGGCGGTGATCGGGTCCGCGCGCAGGAACCGCACCGGCTCGCCGTCCGCGCGATCCAGGTCGGGCACGGCCGATTCGCCCAGTAGGACCGCGGTGAACGGCGCCCCCGCCCACAGCGGCGCGCTCAGGTCGACGAGCGCGTCCGGCGCCAGCACCAGCCCTTCGACGGCGGGCGTGGCGGCGAGGATCGCGAGGGAGCGGTGCACGCCGTCGAGGGCGGCGCCCGGCCCGTCGTCCGCGGGCCGCAGCTCCAGGATCACCTCGGCGCGGGGCCCGTCCTCGGCGGTGACCAGCGCGTTGGGGTCGGTCATGGAGTGGCGCGAGCAGCCGACGCTGGCGAACGCGACGAGCGGCTCACCGACCCACCGCTGGATCGTCATCGGCTCGAGCCCGAGGAAGGTGACCGACGCCGAGGCGGGTGGCGCGAAGCCGCGGCCCGCGTAGTGCTCGGCGAGGTGCGCCCGGACGGCGTCGACGACGGAAGTCACGGGTTCCGATCCTACGGACCCGGCGACACCGGGCGTGGCGGGCGGGGGGCCGCCGTGCTGCCACGATCGAGGAACACCGGGACACTGAGCATCTGCAGGTCCGCCGCGGGCTCGCCGGCGACGCGGCGCAGCAGGAACTCGATCGCGCGGCGCGCCATCGCGGTGTGGTCCGGTCCGATGCTGGTGAGCCTGGGGCGGGTCAGTTCCCCGGTCTCCGTTCCCGCGAACACCGTGAGCACCGAGAGGTCCTGCGGAACGCGGGCTCCCGCGGCGACGGCGGCCGAGATCATGCCCAGACCGGCCGGCTCGTTGCATAGGAGCACGCCGGTCGCGCCCGCGGCGGCGATGCCGGCGTAGGCGTCCCATCCCCCGGCGAAGGTAGCCGCGGTCGGGACGACGCGGGATCGAACGCCGTGTCGGCGGGCCGCCGCGTCGACGGCGGCTAGCGAGCGCACGGCGAAACCCGGGGCGTGGGAGCGGTCCACCGCCGGCCCGGTGAGGACGGCCACGTCGCGGTGTCCCCGCTCCGCGAGGTGCGCGACCGCCTCCTCGGCAGCGGCGTCGAAGTCCGCGTCGCAGAACGCTGTTCCCTCGACATCGTCGGTCCGACCGACGAGGACGAACGGGACACCCGCCTCGCGGAGGTAGTCGACGCGCGCGTCCGCGGTGTACACCTCCATCACCACGAAGCCGTCGACGAGCCCCTGCCGCACGGTCTCCCGCACCGGCCCCGCATCGTCGGCGGGCCCCGGCAGCAGCATCAGGTGCGAGCCCCGTGCGCGTGCCTCGTCCGCGGCGGCGGTGAGATAGCCCGCAGTGTCGACGCCCTGGCCGAGGGCCTCGGTCGAGAGCAGCAGTCCGAGCAGGCCCGTGCGCGTTCCGGCGAGGGCGCGGGCGAGCACGTTGGGCGCGTAGTCGAGCGACTCCATCGCGGCGAGGACCCGCTCGCGGGTGTCCGCGGAGATCGGACGGGTGCCGCTGAGGACGTAGGAGACGGTGCTGCGCGAGACACCCGCCAGACGCGCGACGTCGGCCATGGTCGCCATAGGTGCACCTCCCCTCGCCCGCCGCCCGGCGAGCGGCGAAACACCGGATCCGATCCTACGGATCCGTTACGCTCGAGGGGCGTCGTCGACGCGCGTCGACGATTCTCGTCGACGGAGACACCTGTCGAAGGGAGTGTTGTGGTTCTCAAGGACCTCGGAACGGCCGATTGGTGGCGCCAGGCGGCGGTCTACCAGATCTATCCGCGCAGCTTCGCGGACTCCAACGGCGACGGGATCGGCGACCTGCCGGGTATCACCTCGCGCGTGCCGTACCTCCGCGAACTCGGCATCGACGCGGTGTGGTTGAGCCCGTTCTACCCCTCCGAGCTCGCCGACGGCGGCTACGACGTGGCGGACTACCGCGACGTGGACCCGCGCCTCGGCACCCTCGACGACTTCGACGCGATGACCACCGCGCTGCACGACGCCGGTATCAAGCTGATCGTCGACATCGTGCCCAATCACACTTCCGACCAGCACGAATGGTTCCAGGCGGCCCTCGCCGCGGGCCGCGGCTCCGACGAGCGGGCCCGCTACCACTTCTTCGAGGGCACGGGCGAGAACGGCGACCAGCCGCCCAACGACTGGCAGTCGCACTTCGGCGGTCCGGCGTGGCACCGCGTCGCCGAGCCAGACGGCTCGCCCGGCCAGTGGTACCTGCACATGTTCGCCCGCGAACAGCCGGACCTGAACTGGGAGCGGGAGGACGTCCGCGCGGACTTCGAGAACACCCTGCGATTCTGGTCGGACCGCGGGGTCGACGGCTTCCGCATCGACGTCGCGCACTACCTGCGCAAGGACCTCAGCGAGCCCTTCGCCCCGTTCGCGGTGGTGGGACTGGGCGAGTTGACACTCAATCCCGACCACCCGTTCTCGGACCGCGACGAGGTGCACGAGATCTACCGCGCGTGGCGCAAGGTCTTCGATGAGTACGAGCCGCCCCGCACCGCGGTCGCCGAGGCGTGGGTCCACAAGTCCCGGCTCGCCCCGTACGCGAGCCCGGACGGGCTCGGGCAGGCCTTCAACTTCGACCTGCTGGTCTCGGAGTTCGAGGCCTCACAGTTCCGGGAGATCATCGACGAGAACGTCCAGCGTGCCGAGGAGACCGGATCGTCGAGCACCTGGGTCCTGTCGAACCACGACGTGACCCGGCACGCCACCCGCTACGGCCTTCCGGCCGGCCTCGGGCACCACGCCGCGGCGTGGACCCTGGCGGGCGGATCGCACGACGAGGTCGATACCGTACTCGGTGAGCGGCGCGCCCGCGCCGCGACGATGCTCCTCCTGGCCCTCCCCGGTTCCACGTACCTGTACCAGGGCGAGGAACTGGGTCTGCACGAGGTGGGCGACATCCCCGCCGAGGCGCGCCAGGACCCGACCTTCTTCCGGACCGAGGGCAAGGAGGTCGGACGGGACGGCTGTCGCGTGCCCCTTCCCTGGACCGGTACCGGGCCCTCGTACGGCTTCGGGTCCGACGGTGCGCACCTTCCGCAGCCGGTGTGGTTCGCGGACTACGCGGTCTCGGTCGAGGACGACGATCCCGAGTCGACCCTGAACCTGTACCGGCGGGCGCTGGCACTGCGCGCCGACCTGCAGAGCGCGGAGTCGCTGACCTGGATCCCGCATCCGTCGGCATCGGTGCTCGCCTTCGAGCGGCCCGGCGGATGGCGGTCGTACACCAACTTCGGCGCGGAGCCGGTGGAGCTGCCCGAGGGCCGGATCCTGCTCGCCAGCACGGAGTTCGAGGGCGACCGGCTCCCCGGTGCGACGACGGTCTGGATGCGCTGACCCGGCCTGCGCGCTCCACGTGCGTCGGGGTCGGAGCCTCCGACCCCGACGGCGGACGCCCGCCTAGAAGAACTTGCCCGGTTGCCAGGGCGGGTTCTGCGCGGAGACCTCGTGGATGATCTCGGGCGTCCAGACGTGCTTGCGCACCAGCCTGTACCGCTCGCAGGCGACGAACAGGTACACCTCGGCGTCGGTGGAGGACTGCATGATCCCGGCGGCCCGCGCCATCTCGATGACGGGCGCGAACTCCTCCTCGTACCAGCGGCCGGCGACGACCGCCCGGGAGAGGTACTCCCCCGCGTCCTGGATCAGCCGGAAGCCCCAGGCCTCCACCGATTCCGCGAGCACCGAGTAGTCCCAGGCGTTCGTGAACCGGATCCGCTCCCGCGCGGCGCCCTCCAACGGCACCCGCTCCAGGAACAACCGCCGGTGATCCTTGAGCAGCAGGTCGGAACGGACCGCGATGCCGCCCGAGCCGATCCTCGTGACCACCTCGGTGACATCGGCGTCGATGGTGGCGAAGCCACGGGCGAAGGCGATCGACACCCGGTGATGGCCGTCGACCACGAAGTACAGGTCGCCGACCTTCTTCAGCTCGACGGGCGGCATCGCCTCACCGCGACGCTGCGCCGCCGCCAGCCGCTGCCAGCGGGCCCGCAGTGCGGGCGAGCGGGGCCGGAAATAGCGGTCGAAGTCGCGGGTGCGGTCGACGCTGCCCACGATCTGTGCGACGGGCACCACCTGGAGCCCCAACGGCCGCTCGGACACGAAGCCGAGCGCCGAGACGACCTCGTCGTAGGGCAGTACCTCGGTGACGTCGCCGGGCTGGCCGCGCACCCACGACGCGAGGCGGGCGATGTTGGCCCGGCGCCGGGACCGCTCGAAGTCGGTGCGGGCGTCCTCGTCGGGGAAGCCGGTGTCACGCGCCACGACGTCGCTCCTTCACGCGGTAGGTTCCGGGGCTCCCCGGAGTGATCTCGAAGTACGTGTATCCGACGGTGTTCAGCACGGGCACGCCGTCGATCTCGTGGTCCGGTCCCGGGCGGCCGAACGGGTGCACGTGCCCGTGCACGAACACCTGCGGCCGCAGCGTCTCGACCAGCCCGCCGAGCGCCGCGAGACCCCGGTGCGGGCCGTCCTCCCCGTCGCCGACGCCCCGTGCGGGCGAGTGCGCGAGCACCACGTCGACCGGCCGCCGGCCCGCCGCGAACCGTACCCGCCAGGCCCGGCGCGTGGCCTGCGCCTGCGTCCACTGGTTCGGCCCGCCGCGGTACCGGACGGAGCCGCCGAGGCCCGCCACCGTCAGGCCCTCGACGGTGACGACGCGGCCGTCGGCGTTCACCCCGCCACGCGGCCCGGGCGGCTCGCACGGCACCCCGCCGCGGACGAATCCGCCGCGGGTCCGCCGGTACCCGGAGTGGTCGGGATCGTGGTTGCCGGGCACGAAGACGCAGGGCACCTCGTAGCGGTCGACGAGCGACTCCAGGTACGCACCGGGCAGGTCGCCCGCCCCCAGGATCAGGTCGGGGCGCAGTGTCGACGAGGCCAGGGCCAGGCCCGGAACCTCCTCGTCGCTGACGGCGAGCACCCGCACGGCGGACCTAGAGAGCCAGGTTGCGCCCGGTCGCGGCGTCGAAGACCGCGATCTTCGTCGGGTCGTAGAACAGGTCCACCTCGGCGCCGCGGGCGGCGTTCGAATCGGCGGACAGACGCGCCACGATCTCATCGACCCCAGCGGGCGGCGCCTGCTGCTGGCCCGCCCGGAGGTCGCCGAGGACGTCCGTGCGGGCGTCGTCGGCCGGGACGGCGAAGTGGATGAACTTGTCCGAGCCCATCGATTCGAGGACGTCGACCCGGGCGCGGAAGGTGAGGCCGCCGACGCGCTGGTTCGGGTCGAGTAGGCGGGCGTCCTCGAAGTGTTCGGGGCGGATGCCGACCACGACGTCGCCGGTCTTGTTGCCGGCGGCGGAGGCCTTCTCGGCCAGCTGCGGCGCGTCGAGCAGCAGGATCTCACCGAGCGCGGTGTCGATGCCCACGGAGGTGAGGCGGCCGGGCACGAAGTTCATCGCCGGGGAGCCGATGAAGCCGGCGACGAACAGGTTGTTCGGGCGGTCGTAGAGCTCCTGCGGGGCGCCGATCTGCTGCACATCGCCGCTCTTGAGCACCACGACGCGGTCGCCGAGGGTCATGGCCTCGGTCTGGTCGTGCGTCACGTAGACCATGGTGGTGCCGAGGCGCTTCTGCAGCCGGGAGACCTCGGTGCGCATCTGCACGCGCAGCTTCGCGTCGAGGTTCGACAGCGGCTCGTCCATGAGGAAGGCCTTGGGGCTGCGCACGATCGCGCGGCCCATCGCCACGCGCTGCCGCTGGCCGCCCGAGAGCTGCGACGGCCGGCGGTCGAGGTGCTGCGTGAGATCCAGTGTGCGGGCGGCGTCCTCGACGGCCGCGTTGATCTGGTCCTTGGGCAGCTTCGCCAGCTTGAGCGGGAAGGCGATGTTCTCGCGCACCGTCATGTGCGGGTACAGCGCGTAGGACTGGAAGACCATCGCGATGTCGCGGTCCTTCGGGGCCCGCTCGTTGACCCGCTCGCCGCCGATCCGCAGCTCGCCCGAGGAGATGTCCTCCAGGCCGGCGATCATGTTCAGCGTGGTGGACTTGCCGCAGCCCGACGGGCCCACCAGGATCACGAACTCGCCGTCGGCGATCTGCAGGTTGATGTCGCTGACGGCGGTGGAGCCGTCGGGGTAGGTCTTCTTGACGTGGTCCAGGACGATGTCGGCCATGTGATTGCTCCTCGAATACTTTCCGGCGTCAGCCCTTGACCGCGCCGGAGGTCAGTCCGGCGACGATCCGTCGTTGGAAGATCAGGACGAAGATGATGATGGGGATCGTGATGATGACCGCTGCCGCGGCGATGGATCCGGTGGGCTCCTCGAACTGCGAGCTACCGGTGAAGTTCACGATCGCCACCGGTGCGGTGATCGACCGCTCGGTCGCGGTGAGAGACACACCGAACAGCAGGTCGTTCCACGCCGCGATGAACACCAGGATCGCAGCGGTGACCACGCCGGGGACCGCGAGCGGCGCGATCACCTGACGGAAGGCCTGGGCCGGGGTGGCGCCGTCCATCTTGGCGGCCTTCTCCAGCTCCCAGGGGATCTCGCGGAAGAACGCCGAGAGCGTGTACACGCACAACGGCAACGCGAAGGTCACGTTCGGCAGGATCAGGCCCGGCCAGGTGTCGAACAGGCCGACGGCGCGCTCGATGTTGAACAGCGGGGTGATCAGCGAGATCTGCGGGAACATGGCGATCAACAGCGCCGCCCCGATGAACAGCTTCTTACCCGGGAAGTTCAAGCGCGCCACCGCGTAGGCGGCGAACATGCCGATGATCACGGCGATCACGGTCGAGATCAATGCGACGCCGATCGAGTTGATGAGCGGGCGGATGAAGCCGCTGCCCTCGAAGATCGCCGAGTAGTTGTCCATGGTCACGCTCTTCGGGATGAAGTTCCCGTCCGTCACCGCGGCCGGGGACTTGAGGGAGAGCGAGACGATCCACAACACGGGGATCAATGCGTAACAGACGACCAGAAGGTCGATCACACTCCAGGCGACCTTGCGCCCTGCGGTACTCGTTGCCATCGCCGAGCGCCTCCTACCTCTGGTCCTGGTCGGAGCCCGGCACCGCGGTGCCGAACGCCTTGACGAAGATGAACGCGATGATCGCCACGCAGATGAAGATCAGCACCGAGATAGCCGATCCCACACCCAGGTTGAACGCTTTGAACAGGTTGTCGTACCCGAGGATCGACACCGATCCGGTCCCGTTGGCGCCCTTGGTCAGGACGTAGATGTTGTCGAAGATGCGGAAGGCGTCCAGCGTGCGGAACAGCAGCGCCACGAGGATCGCCGGCTTCATCAGCGGAATGATGATCTTCGTCAGCCGGGTCCACGGGCCCGCGCCGTCCATCGACGCGGCCTTGATCAGATCGTCCGGCACCAGCGCCAGGCCCGAGAGCAGCAGCAGCGCCATGAACGGGGTCGTCTTCCACACCTCGGCCAGGATGATGATGAACAACGACGGGATCTGCTCCGTCAGCGGAGCGGTCCCGTCCGGCAACAGGTTCGCGAGATACCCGGTCTTCGGCGTCCACGCGTAGAACCACGAGAACGAGGCGGCCACCGTCACAATGCCGTACGGGATCAGCACGACGGTCCGCACCAGGCCACGGCCGACGATGGTCCGGTGCATCACCAACGCGATCGCCAGGCCCAGCACGAACTCGATCACCACCGACACGACCGTGATGAACGAGGTCACCCCCAGCGCCTGCCACCAATACGAGTCCTGCAGCACCGTGCCGTAATTACCGAACCCGATGAACTCGTCCTGGCCGGGGGCAGCGAGCGAGGACTTGTGCAGGCTCAGCCAAAAGGCGTACACGATCGGGTACGCCGTCACCAGCAGCATCACCAGCGCCGCCGGCGCGATGAGCATCAGCCCCAGCTTGCGTTCCTCGCGCTGCCCCTGGGACAGCGCCGCCTTCTCCTCCGCGGGTGCCGGCGCGGCACCCCCGTTCGTGGTCGCAGTCGTCACGGGACCAGCCCCTTCTGATCGATCGCCTTCGTGGCGGCGGTGACCAACTCGTCGACGAGGGAGTCCGGATCCCACGATCCGACCGGGCTCAGTTTCGCCTGCAGCAGCGTGGACATGGCCTGGTACACGGGCGTGACCGGGCGCACGGAGGAGGTGTTCTCCTGCAACTGGTCCCGGATGAGCTTCGCCATCGGGTACACGGCCAGGTACTCCGGGTCGTCGTAGAGCGAGGGCAGGACGGGCGGCGTGCCGGCGTCGAGGCCGTAGGCCTTCTCCGACTCGTCATTCGTCAAGCACTCGATGGCCTTCCACGCCAGGTCCTTCTTCGTCGACGTGGGAGACACCGCGTAGTTCGCCCCGCCGATCGTGGGGCGCGCGGGGACGCCGGGCGCGATCCGCGGGTACGTGGTGAAGTCGAACTTCTTCTGGATCACCGCGTTCATCTGCTTGAGCTGATCGTTGGTCGGCTTCTTGACCACGTCGGCGAAGCGCGTCATCTCCGGCAGGAAGGGCACGGTCCCGGCGGCCGAGTTCTGCTGCATCGCCGACAGGACGAACGGCCAGTTCACCTCGAACAGGGCGTCCCCGCGCTCCATGCCGAGCCGGATCTCCGTCTCCATCGTCTGAGTGAAGCTCGGATCGTGCCCGGGGGCGGTCGCCACATCCTTCATCGTCCGCAGCGCCTGCACGGCGGCCTCGCGGTTCTTGCCCTCGCCGAGCACCACCCGCTTGCCGGTCTCGTCCACGACCTTGCCCCCGGCGGATTCCAGCAGCGAGTTGAACCACACCGTCAAGCCCTCGTACTGCGCCGCGGTGACGCCGATCTGTGCGGGGCCGCGCTTACCGAGCGACTGCCCGGTGAAGTCCAGCAGCTGGGACCACGTGAACTTCGGCGGCGCCGTGATGGGCTTACCCGTCAGCTGGGAGAGGATGTCCTTGCGGTACCAGAGCAGCTGGGTGTTGGTCCACGCCGGGACGCCGTACAGCTCGTCGGTGAACTTGGCCGTCTTCAGCGGACCCGCGAGGACGCGCTTCTCGGTGCGCTGCGCCACGTCGTCCGGCACCTTCACCGCCCACCCGGCCTGCGCGAACTCCGCCGTCCAGGTGACGTCGAGCGCCATCACGTCCAGCGACGCGTCGCCGCCGGTGATGCGGCGCGCGAGCTGGAGTCGTGCGTCATCGGCCGACTTGGGCAGCCCGTAGCCGACCACCTTGTACTCGGACGTCGAGCACTTCTCCGCCACGCGTTGCACGGTCGCGGCACTGTCCGCGCCGACGTACACGCTGATCTCGGTGCCGCTCGCCCCCGTGCCGCAACCGGCGAGCAGGGTCGCGCCCAGGGCGGACGTCAACCCCACGGCGCCGAGCCTGGCCGGCAGGCCGTTCCGTGTTCGACTCGTTCTGCCCGCCACGCGCCGCTCCTATCCCCGCTACCGACCGGAAGCGTCGATTCGAAAAGCTAGTCGACCCGACCGGTGAGGTGAACCACATTCGGGATAATCGTGCCAGACTCACGCGCGAGAGCACGGATCTGCCTGTGTTTGTCTCCGGACCTGCCGTTCACCCGCGACGAACCGCTCGTCCGGAGGCCACTCCGTCGGGCGCCAGGGATTCGAGGAAGCGGGTCAATTCCGCGTCCGGATCGACGTGCACCCCCAGAGTGCGGGCGGCACCGTCGAGCACGAACCACGTGACGTCCGTGAGCGACTCGACCACCTCGGCGCGCGTCCTGCCCCGGACGGCGGCCTCGCCGCGGACCCAGCTGGTGAGCGTGCCCTCGACCATCGTGAACACCACGAAGGGCACGCCGGCGAAGGCCGCGGGATCGAGGCCGGTGAGCGACGCGAGGCCGTCGATCGTCTGCTCGGCGCGGGCGACCACGCGGTGCCGCAGTTCGCCGATGGCGTCGGGCGCCACCGGGACGCCGTCCGGTCCGACCGCGTCGGTGGGGCCGGCGCGCAGCAGGTCGACGAGGCGCGGATTGTCCTGCATCCAGGTGGCGGCGCTGGCGATCGAGCGGCGCAGGATCTCGCGCAGCGAGCCGGTGGAGACGTCCAGGTCGGCCTCGAGCTCGGCGGCGAACTGGTCGACCACGAAGCCGCGGAGGCCGCGCGCCAGGTCGTCCTTGCTCTTGAACTGGCGGTAGACCACGGACTTCACCAGGCCCGCGCGTTCGGCGATGCTGCGCACCGGGATCGGGGCGCCGGGCTCCGACTCCTCCACCAGCTCGGCCGCCGCGCGCAGGATGAGCTCGCGTCGCTGTGAATTGTGGGCGCGCCAGCGCAACTCGTAGCCGCTCTCGGGCTCGTGCGCGGTCGCCATACCGGGCGATGTTACGCCCGCCCGGAGGCGTCCCGGGCCCACCAGGCCCGGCCGGTGGAGCGCCCCGCGGGACCTCAGGCGGCGAGCTGCGCGGGCCGCGTGGGCTCGCCGCGGTACCGCGCCTTGTGACCGTCGATCTTGAGCAGCTTCCACATGAGCCTGCCGACGGGCGTCATGAGGCCGAGGTCGTCGGCGAGCGCGCGCATCTCGGCGAAGTAGTCGTTGAGAAGGGCGCGGGCGGTCGGACCGCGCCAGAACGCCTCGCGCTTGACTTCGCGCGGGATCTCGAACTCCTCGAAGAAGGCCTTCGGCGGGGTGAAGATCTCCCCCACGAGCCAGCGCATGGCGAGCGGGAAGGCGAGCGCGCAGATCCGCTTCTGCCGCGGCGTCATGTCCTGCAGGTGGGCGTGCAGGAACTCGTGGGCGAAGGAGATGTGGCGCGCTTCCTCGGCGACGTGAATCTCCATGGTGCGCAGGACGAGCGGCGGGATCTGCCCGCCGTGCCGCATGATCGCCTTCTGGTAGTGGTCGATCGGTTCCTCGCCGCCGAGGATTCCCATGAACAGGATCACGTGCGCGTAGCCGCCGAGCACGCCGATCATCGGCGAGGCCCGCCGGAACCACTTCCGCATGCCGGGCACGTCCACGTCGATGCGGTTGACCAGCTCCTGGAACATCTGGATGTGGTTGCACTCCTCCGTCATCTCGTGGAGGGAGTAGCGGAACTCCGGCGACTGGTTCGGGAGCTTCATGATGTACTGCATCATTCCGCGGATCAGGATGGATTCGAAGGCCGCGCCCACCTTGATGGTGTTGGCCATGCGCCACTTCCCGATCTCGATGCGACGCTCCAGCGGGAGGTCGCGGTACCACTGCGTCGCGCCGAGCGAGTCGAGCGTCGGCGGCAGCACCCACCGGGGGTCGTTCGGGTCGAGCCGCAGCTCCGGCGCGTCCCAGTCGATGTCGAGGAACGGGTCGAAACGGCGGTGCACCGAGCCCTCCGACAGATCCTCCAGCACGTCGCGGTAGCCCTGATCGAGCTCGCGCCGGCTCACGCGTCCCAGGATGTCGGCCATGAGAGTCCTCCTTGTGATCGCTATCACTTCGCAATTTAGCAGGACTAGGTGTCCCGGTAAATAGATCGGCGGGATTCGCGCTGTCACCGCAGGTGGACGGGGGTTCGACGGTGCGCCGCGCGGGCCGGCGGGCCTGTTCGGAGACGACTCGTCGCGGGGCGCCGCGCAGGCCGGGTCAGGCCGTCAGTTCACGCAGCGCCGCGACGTGTCGCGCGAAGGCGGACTTCTCCGTCGGCGTCAGTTCGACCCACTGCCGCCGCGAGTCCGCCGAATCACGCCGGGTGGCGACGTACTGCCCCTCCTCGAGCTTCGCCAGATGCTTGCTCAACGTGGGCGCGCTCATGTCGAGGGCCTTCGCGAGCAGGTCGAACCGGATCTCCTTGGCCTGATCCAACGCTGCGCAGATCATGAGCCGCTGCCGCGGATGAATCAGGTCGTTGAACGCCGCCGAACCGCCTTCCGAGTCCATCAGCGCGCGGTACGCCACTTGAGCCACCGCACGAACGCCTCACCGAGGCCGTAGACGGCGCCCGACACGAGGAACAGAACGGCGTACGTCGACACCGTGCCCGCTTCCAACGGATCCGCAAGGATCACCGCCGGCCCCACCGCCAGACCGCGGTCCACAGATCAGTCTCCGTTCTTCATAGCGTTCCAACGCTATGAAGAACCAGAACCGATAGCGGGATATCACTCCCGCCCGTCCGAGCTCAGACCCGCGACGATGCGATAGCCGGCGGCCCCGCCCGCCGCGCCGAAGCCTCCTGGCGTGCGCACCCATGCCGAGCTATGCAAGATACGCATAACCGACCTCAGAAAACGGCCCACTACCTGCACAGATGAGGGTATGCGCCGGACGCATCACTGTCGCGCGCAACACATCCCCCGCCGGTCGAATGGGCGCGGCCCCAACACGCCGGGGCCGCCCACAGCTCACCGTCGTAGCGCCCCACCGGGAACAGCCCGGTGAGAAGCCCTACTGGATGTTCAGCCGGGCCAGCATGTCGCGGGCCTGCTCGGCGACCTGCGGATCGCAGAGCACGTCGTAGCGGCCGGCGACGAGCTGCATCGTCGACGAGAAGTCGCGGGTGCCGCGCGATGCCCAGTAGGGCACGGACGCGCTGATCAGGCCGAAGACGATGCCGCCGATGACGCCGGCGATGACCGTCGCGGGCAGCGACTCCCCGCCGCCGACGAACAGGCCCACGAGCAGGCCGAGGAACAGGCCCAGCCACGCGCCGGACGCGGCACCCGCGCTGAGCACGCGGCCCCACGTCAGGCGGCCCGTGATGCGCTCGACCTGCATCAGGTCGACGCCGACGATGGTCACGTTCTGGACCGGGAACTCCTGGTCCGAGAGGTAATCGACGGCGCGCTGCGCCTCGGCGTAGGTGCTGTACGAACCGATCGGCCAGCCCTTCGGCGGCGTCGGCAGGCCACGTCCCGCGGGCCCTCCCGGCTGGTTCGGCGACCCGGGTCCGGGTAGCGGTTGCGACATTCGGCGCCCTCCCTCACATGCGATGCGTAGAACGAAACTACCCTGAAGTACATGTCGGCTGTCTCCAGAGTATTCGTCGCGCGACTGTCCGGCTTGCCCGTCGTCGGCCCGGACGGGGAATCCGTCGGCCGCGTCCGCGACGCGGTGCTCGGCCTGCGCGCCGACCGCAAGGCCCCGCGTGTCCTGGGCCTCGCCGTCGAGCTCGCGAACCGGCGCCGCATCTTCGTGCCGATGCTGCGCGTGACCAGCATCGAACCCGCCGCCGTCACCCTCAACACGGGCTCGGTGAGCCTGCGCCGCCTGCACATCCGCCCCGGCGAGGCGCTGGCCCTCGGCCAGCTCCTGGGCACCAAGGTCCGCATCGAGGAGCCGGGCGAGCCGTACGACGGTGCCGACGCCACCGTCGTCGACGTCGGCATCGAACAGACCCGCACGCGTGATTGGGTGGTGCACCGGCTGGCCGTGAAGATCCGCGCCACGGGCTGGAACCGGCGCGGCGGCGTCCAGGTGGTGGACCTTCCCCACGTCTCCGGCTTCACCACGACCGCGCTCACCGGCGCCGATCACGACATCGCCGAGGCCCTGACGGTCTTCGAGGACATGCGCGCCACCGACGTCGCGCAGGCCCTGCGCGAGCTGCCGACGCAGCGCCGGCTGTCCATCGCGGCCGCCTTCGACGACGAGCGGCTCGCCGACGTGCTCCAGGAGCTCGGCGACGACGACCAGGCGGAGGTGATCGCCCACCTGTCCAAGGCGCGCGCCGCCGACGTGCTCGAGGCCATGGACCCCGACGACGCCGCCGACCTCCTCGGCGAGCTGCCCGACACCCAGCGCGAGGAACTGCTCGCGGTGATGGACCCCGAGGACTCGGGCACCGTCCGCCGCCTGCTCACCTTCTCCCCCTACACCGCAGGCGGCATGATGACGCCCGAGCCGATCGTGGTCACCCCGTCGACCACCGTGGCCGAGGCCCTGGCCCGGGTCCGCAACCCCGACATCACCCCGGCGCTGGCGAGCATGGTCTTCGTCGTCCGCCCGCCCACGGCGACCCCGACCGGCCGCTACCTCGGCGCGGTCCACACGCAGCAGCTGCTGCGCGAGCCCCCGGCCGACCTCGTGG
Organism: Tsukamurella tyrosinosolvens; assembly: GCF_900104775.1. Classification (NCBI taxonomy): domain Bacteria; kingdom Bacillati; phylum Actinomycetota; class Actinomycetes; order Mycobacteriales; family Tsukamurellaceae; genus Tsukamurella; species Tsukamurella tyrosinosolvens. The sequence continues at coordinate 1,272,236 of NZ_FNSA01000003.1, read as the reverse complement.
GCGGCATGGTCGACACCGACCTGCCGCGCCTCGGGCCGGACGACCCCCTGGGCGCGGTGACCCGCTACTTCGCGGCGTACAACCTGGTCACCGGGCCGGTGATCGACGCGGAGAACCACCTGCTCGGCGCGGTCTCGGTCGACGACCTGCTCGACCACCTGCTGCCCGAGGACTGGCGCGACGAGGATCAGGACGAGGGCACCGTGGAGGTCACCGGATGAAGGAACGCTCCCGGCTCGACACGCCGCGGCAGGGCCGCAGCTTCCACCTGAACCTGGGCGACGACATGATCGGCCAGGGCGCCGAACGCGTCGCCCGGTTCCTCGGCACCGGCCGCTACCTGGCGATCCAGACCGTCATCGTGCTGGTGTGGATCGCGCTCAACGTGCTGTGGTTCACCTACCACTTCGATCCGTACCCGTTCATCCTGCTCAACCTGGCCTTCTCCACCCAGGCCGCGTACGCGGCGCCGCTCATCCTGCTCGCACAGAACCGGCAGGAGAGCCGCGACCGCGTCTCGCTCGACGAGGACCGGATGCGCGCCGCGCAGACCAAGGCCGACACCGAGTTCCTCGCCCGCGAGCTGGCATCGGTGCGCCTCGCCGTCGGTGAGGCCGCGAGCCGCGACTACATGCGCCGCGAGCTCGACGAGGTGCACGAGAAGCTGGACGCGCTCACCGCCCTGCTGCAGTCGATGCAGCACGCGCGCAACGTCGACGAGGAGCGCGTCGATGCGCCCGACTGACCCCCGCGAGCTGCTGCACCCCGTCCTGACGCCGGAGACCTACCAGCGGCTGGGCATCGCTCCGCCGCGCCCGCCGCAGCTGTACGGCACGGGCGGGCCCGTCTCCTCGGCGGGCACGCCCTACCTGACGGGGCGCGCCGTGACCGGGGCACCGTCGGGACAGGACGCGCCGGCACCGTCGGGCCAGGACGGACCGGGCGCGGTCGCCACCGCCTCCCCCGCCGGCCCGTCGTACGTCCCCGGGTCACCGCCGTACGTTCCCGGCGCACCCGCGGGGCCGCCGCCGGCGAAGGACCGGTCCGTCGCGATCGTCCTGGGCGCGACGGTGCTGATCATCGCGATCATCCTGGGCGCCACCTGGTACATCCTGTCCCAGCGCGCCGGCGCCGACGACGAGCAGCAGATCCGCGACGTGATCGCCGCCGAGACCAAGACCCTCAACGACCGGGACCTGGCGGCGTTGATCGGCGTCCGCTGCGCCGCGGACGTCCAGATGCTGCAGACGCAGTTCACCTCGCAGACCTTCGCCGCCGAGATCGACACGCTGCTCGGGGCCGACGGTCGCTGGGAGGTCGTCGTCGGGGAGGTCCGGGTCGACGCCGGCGCGGGCAAGGCCGAGGCCGAGGTCACGTCGACGCCGGTGGGCTCGTCGACGGTCGTCTCGCGGTCCCTCACGGACACGACCACCCTCCGGAAGGAATCCGGAGGGTGGAAGGTGTGTATCAGTTCGTCGCGGGTGCGCTAGCGCTCAGTAGCGGTAGTGCTCCGGCTTGTACGGGCCCTCGACGTCGACGCCGATGTACTCGGCCTGCTCCTTGGTGAGCTTGGTGAGGGTGCCGCCCAGGGCCTCGACGTGGATTTTCGCGACCTTCTCGTCGAGGTGCTTCGGGAGGCGGTAGACCTCGTTGTCGTACTCGTCGGGCTTGGTCCACAGCTCGATCTGCGCGATCACCTGGTTGCTGAAGCTGTTGGACATCACGAACGACGGGTGGCCGGTCGCGTTGCCCAGGTTCAGCAGGCGGCCCTCGGAGAGCACCACGATCGACTTGCCGGTGTCGCCGAAGGTCCACTGGTCGACCTGCGGCTTGATGTTCAGGCGCACGGCGCCCGACTTCTCGAGGCCGGCCATGTCGATCTCGTTGTCGAAGTGGCCGATGTTGCCGAGGATCGCGTGATCCTTCATCGCCTTCATGTGCTCGAGCAGGATGATGTCCTTGTTGCCCGTGGAGGTGATGACGATGTCGGCGTCGCCGATGGCCTGCTCGACGGTGACCACGTCGAAGCCGTCCATGAGCGCCTGCAGCGCGTTGATGGGGTCGATCTCGGTGACCTGGACGCGCGCGCCCTGGCCGGCCAGGGACTCGGCGCAGCCCTTGCCCACGTCGCCGTAGCCGGTGATGAGGACCTTCTTGCCGCCGATCAGCACGTCGGTGCCGCGGTTGATGCCGTCGATCAGCGAGTGACGGGTGCCGTACTTGTTGTCGAACTTGCTCTTGGTGACCGAGTCGTTGACGTTGATCGCCGGGAAGGCCAGCTCGCCGGCGGCGGCGAACTGGTACAGGCGCAGCACGCCGGTGGTGGTCTCCTCTGTGACGCCCTTGACCGACTCGGCGACCTTGCTCCACTTGGTGGCGTCCTTGGCCAGCGACTCGCGCAGCAGGGCCAGGAAGACCTGGTACTCGTGGCTGTCGGCGTCCTCGTCGGTCGGCGGGACGACGCCCGCGGCCTCGAACTGCGCGCCGCGCAGCACGAGCATGGTGGCGTCGCCGCCGTCGTCGAGGATCATGTTGGCGGGCTCGTTCGGCCAGGTGAGCATCTGCTCGGCCGCCCACCAGTACTCCTCGAGGGTCTCGCCCTTCCAGGCGAAGACGGGCACGCCCTGCGGGGCCTCGACGGTGCCGTGCGGGCCCACGACGACGGCCGCGGCGGCCTCGTCCTGGGTGGAGAAGATGTTGCAGGACGCCCAGCGCACCTCGGCGCCCAGGTCCACGAGGGTCTCGATGAGCACCGCGGTCTGCACGGTCATGTGCAGCGAGCCCGAGATCCGCGCGCCCTTGAGCGGCTTGACGTCGGCGTACTCGCGACGCAGCGCCATCAGGCCCGGCATCTCGTGCTCGGCCAGGCTCAGCTGCTTGCGGCCCGCCTCCGCGAGGGAGAGGTCGGCGACCTTGAAGTCGATTCCGTTCGCCGTATCGGCGGTCAGCGTAGAAGTCACGCGGTCCAGGCTATCGCTCCTGGTGCCCGACGGTGCCGCCGCCCGGCATGCGATCGCGAAATCCGCCGAATCCCCGAAGGGATGGTGCGACGGCTACCCGAACGTCCGCCGTCGTGATTCGATCTGCTGACACAGCCCGTCGATCTGCGACAACAAGTGCTCGCGCACGGTGCCGTACGACCTCTTGTAGCCGCGCGCGACGTCGTCCACGTACGTGAGCACGTCGAGGACACTGCCAACGTCGGTGTCGATCCCCCACACCGCGATGACTTGCGTCGCGAACGGCGTCACCGAAACGGTGCCGGCGGCGTCTGCCGCCGGACCGGGCTTCTGCCACGTGGAGACCCCGCATCTCGCGAAGTCCGCTGCCTGCCAGTCGTTGTGCCGGTCGCGCGCCGCCAGCGTCTCGGCCCATGCGTCACCGGCGATGATCTCCGCACAGCTCAGGATGTGGGGGTTTGCCCGGCCATCCGTCGGCGGTCTCCAGGAGCTCGCGGTGCTCCCGGTGCAACGGCCGGCCCAGGTGCACTTCGAGCGCGGCGATGTCCGACGGTGCCGCGCCGGGGTTCGGCGATCCGGGGGCAGGGTCACCACACAGCTCGGCGAACTCGACGCGGAGGGCAGCAAGCCTTTCGACGATCTGCTGCATCGTCGGCGGGTCGAGCCGGAGGTCCCTCCCCCAGTACTTGCCGTGCGGCCCGAGCTCCTCGCCGTCGAGCCTCGTCGTCAGGTCCGCCAGCTCCTCGACGAGGTACTGCTCGAAGGATTCGTAGAAGTGGTCGCCGTGGGGCGTCATCATGAGCTGCCCGGCCCGATAGCCCTGACTGTCACGGTGCAGAAGGAAGGTCTCCCAGTAGGTTCCGTCGCTGTCGGCGATCCGAACCCAGTCGACGTCGGTCGACCAGTTCACGAGGACGTCGCCCTCGGCCAGCCGGATTCCCAATCCCTCCGTTTCACTGATCGTGCCGTGGCCGATCTCCGCGCACGAGAGCAGGCTGACGTCGCTGTTCCACTCGCTCCACCCGTCCGCGACGGCGAGGAACTCGCGATATTGCGCGGGGATGCGGTATCCCAGGCGCGCCTCAGCAGCGAGCAACTGCTCCTCCGTTGCTCCGGGATTCGGCTGCGACATCTCGTACAGGTCCGGATGGATCCGGACCAGACGCTCGCGCTGCTCCAGGAAGGCGTCGATCAGCTCCCGCCAGCGTGCTACCCCCACGTCGGTGTTCACGATGTTGAATATAGCCCACGTCTGTCCGCAGCGGACGGAATCCGAGAGCGCCGCCCATGATCACCCGGTGCCCCCGAGCCCCCGAAACGCGGAACCGCGGCGGGAGTAGGTGCTCCGGCCGCGGTTCCCAGCGTGTACCGACCGATCAGTCGGCCAGCGACTCGATGACCTCTCCGCGCTCGCGCTTGCCGAGGATCGAGTGGTTCTTCGAGTACACGAAGTAGACGATCACGCCGAGCGCCATCCAGATGAGGAACCGGACCCAGGTCTCGAGCGTCAGGTTGAACATCAGCCAGCCGCAGGCGAGGACCGACAGGATCGGCACCAGCGGGACCAGCGGGGCGGTGAAGCCGCGCTTGAGGTCGGGGCGCTGCTTGCGCAGCACGATCACGCCGACGGACACCAGGACGAACGCGAAGAGCGTGCCGATGTTGATCAGCATGGTCAGTTCCTTGAGCGGGAAGATTCCGGCGAGGAACGCGACGACGACGCCGACGCCCACCGAGATACGCACCGGCACGCCGCGGTCGGAGGTCTTCGCCAGCTGACGCGGCAGCAGGCCGTCGCGCGCCATGGCGAACAGCACGCGGTTCTGGCCCATGAGCAGCACCATGACGACGGTGGTGAGGCCGGCGAGCGCGCCGATCGAGATGATCGTCGCCGCCCAATCCACGCCGTTCAAGGAGAAGGCGTAGGCCAGGTTCTTCTCGCCACCCTCGCCGGCGCTCGTCGCGAGGTCCTTGTAGCTCGCCATGCCCGTGACGACCACGGTGACCGCGATGTAGAGAACGGTGACGATCGCGAGCGAGCCGAGGATGCCGCGCGGCACGTCGCGCTGCGGCTTCACGGTCTCCTCGGCGGAGGTCGCCACGATGTCGAAGCCGATGAACGCGAAGAATACGATGCCGGCGCCGGCGAGCACGCCGAACCAGCCGTACGACGAGCCGCTGCCGAAGATCGCCTGGAACAGCGTGGAGTCCAGGGTGACACCGGATTTCTCCCCCGGCACGGACTCGGGAACGAACGGCGAGTAGTTCGAACCCTTGATGTAGAAGGCCCCGACCACGATGACCAGCAGCACCACGGCGACCTTGATCGCGGTGATCACCGCGGACACCCGCGAGGAGACCTTCGCGCCGAAGGTCAGCAGTACCGTCAGGACGCCGACGATGAGCATCGCGCCCCAGTCGATCGTGTGCCCGCCGACCTCGACCGCCGCGGGCCCGGTGCCGAAGACCGTGCCGAGGTAGCTCGACCAGCCGCTCGCGACCGCCGCGGCGGCGATGGAGAATTCGAGCACCAGGTCCCAGCCGATGATCCACGCGACGAACTCGCCGAACGTGGCGTAGGAGAACGTGTACGCCGAACCGGCGACGGGCACCGTCGACGCGAACTCCGCGTAGCAGAGGGCCGCGAGGCCGCACGCGATCGCGGCGATGATGAACGACACCGACACCGCCGGGCCCGAGTAGTCACCGGCCGTCGAAGCGCCGATGGTGAAGATGCCGGCGCCGACGACCACGGCGACACCGAAGATCGTGAGGTCCCATGCGGTCAACTGCTTCTTGAGTCGGGTACCGACCACCTCGGTGTCGGCGATCGACTGTTCCACCGATTTGGTGCGCAGCAGTGGGTTGGCCATGCGTGCTCCTGTGTCGTCTCGGGTGTGTGACGATTCATCAAACACCACTGCGGCACCGCGGCGGGGCATTTCAGGCGTCTGCACCGACCTCCGCCAGCACCCGCCCGTCCGCCACGCGGTAGCAGCGGTCGGCGGCGGCGCGGAGCCGCGGATCGTGGGTGATCACGATGACGGTGCGGCGCACCGCGATCGACCGCAGTACGCGCGCCAGGCGCTCGGTGTTCGCCCGATCCAGTCCTGTACTCGGCTCGTCGAGGATCAGCACCGGGGTGAGTCGCCCCAGGCCGCGGGCGAGGGCGATCCGCTGCCGCTGCCCACCGGAGAGCTCCTCCCCGCCCAGGGAGGTCGGCGTCGCGTAGCCGTTTGGCAGTCGGCGCACGAACTCGTCGGCGCCCGCGAGGTCACCGGCGACGCACGGGTCGGCCCCGCTGCCGTAGGCGATGTTCGACGCGAGGGTCCCGGTGCGGATCACGGTGCGCTGCGGCACGAGCGTCACGAGCTCGCGCAGCTCCGCGCCGGCCAGGCCCGCACGGCCGCCCAGTTCGACGGTGCCCTCGGCCGGCGTCAGGCCGGCGAGGACGTGCGCGAGGGTCGACTTGCCGGAGCCGGACGGCCCGACCACGGCGGTGACGCCGCCCGGTTCGGCCGTGAACTCGGCACAGTCGAGCGCGAAGTCGCCGCGCCGCGCGCGGAGCCCCGTCACTCGCACCCGTACGCCGGGCCGCATCAGCCGGGTCCCGGCACCGTCGAGCCCGACAGCGGAGCCCCCGGACCGGGCACCGTCGGGCGACAGCGCGCGGACCGGCGCACCGAGCGGCCCCGCGAGCTCGACGAGCCGCTCCGCGCTGATCCGCGCGCCGACGAGCGCGAGCCGGCTCTCGGCGACGTCCTGCACCCGGGGATAGAGGTAGCCGAGGTAGCCGGTGAGCGCGATCAGCGCACCGTAGGTGAGGTGACCGGTGCGGACGAGCACGACGCCCGCCACCGAGACCGCGATCAACGTGACCGCCTGCGCGGAGCCGAGGACCCCGCCGAACGCCGCGTGGACGCGCGCCTCGCGCATCCGGGCGGCGAACAGCGTCGCCCCGCGGCGGTGGACGTCCGCCTGCTCGGCGTCCTCCATCGCGTGCAGGCGCACGTGCTCGACGGTGCCCGCGACCTCGGCGACGGTGGTCCCGAGCGCGGAGTGCGCGGCCCGCTCGCGCGCGGTCGCGCGCTCCTGGGCTCCCCGGAAGGCGCGGGTGAGCCCGATCAGGATCGGCACCGCGACCAGCGCGATCAGGGTCAGCTGCCAGCTCAGCCACCACGCCACGGCGATCAGCCCGCCGGTGGTGAGGACCGCGACCACGGCCTGCACCACGGAGACCGACAGCGCGGTCTCCAGCACCACGACGTCCTCCGTCAGCCGGACCACCACGTCGCCGGTGGAGAGGCGGTGGACCTCGTCCATCGGCAGCCGCAGCACGCGGGCGAGGACCTCGTCGCGCAGAGCGAGGACGGTGCCCTCGGCGGCCCGGCAGGTCGCGAGGGTCCCGGCGTAGGTGAGAAGGGCGCCGAGGAGCGTCACGCCCACCCAGGCCGTGACCCCGCGGACCGCGCCGGCGAGCGAGGCGGAATCCAGGACCGCGGTGAGCACGTCGGCCATGACCAGCACCGACGCCACCTCGACGAGGGCCGCCGCGACCAACAGTGCCAGGCCACCGACGAGGGATCGTCGGTGGCCCGGCGTGTGGGCCCACAGCAGCCGCAGCATGCTCGTGGACGTCATCGGACTCCTCGGGTCACTGCCAGACCCAGTCCCAGCGGCGGGCCTGCGGGTTCCAGCGACGCACCCGGCGGCGCTGGGGCTGCGCAGGCTTCGGCTGTCCCGGTCGCTGTCCCTGACCGTTGCCCTGTCCCGGTGCTGCCATGTGTTCATCTCCTTGCGTCGTGGCCTCGTCGGCCGTTCTTCGTTGCAAGGACCACTCTCGCGGCGCCGCCTGGGCGCACTCTGCCGTGGAGCTGGCAGTCGCATGGGAGCGGAAGTTACTCGCGGGTGTTACTGGTTGGTAGGCGAAAACTGTTGGCGTACCGGCAAGTAACACTTACCGTCGGGCCTATGACCAAGACTTTCGCGCACACCACCGATCAGACCGTCGCCCAGCTCCTCGGCATCGTCGAGGGTGGAGACGATGTGCTGCTCACGCGCGACGGCAAGCCGCTCGCCGTGCTCAGCAAGGCACAGCCCGAGGCCGTCGCCGTGGCGAACATGCAGACCTTCGACATCCCCGAGACGTTCTACGAGAACCTCGGCGGCTGCTGACCGCTGCGGTGGCCTAGTGCCCGCCCACCAGCGTGCGGAAGAACTCCGCCGCCGGTGAGTGGGCGGCCACCACGACGCCCGGATCGGACGCGGCCATCCACAGGCCGCTGCCCGCCGGCACGTCGATCGACCGGCCCGCACTGCGCACCGTCACCGTTCCCTCGGTGACGACGAGCAGCTGCGGGCCGCGTGCGTCCAGCTCCACCGACGCGGCGCGCTTGAGCGCGGTCCCGTCGAGCCGCACCCGCGAGACCCGGAACTCCGGCGCGGGCGTCGAGAACACGACCTCCGGGCCCACGGTCGCCGTGCGGGGCGCCAGGTCCGACGGTGCGCGGGGCGTGAAGTCCAGCACCCGCAGCAGCTCCGGCACGTCGACGTGCTTGGGCGTGAGCCCGCCGCGGAGCACGTTGTCGGAGTTCGCCATGACCTCCACGGCCGCGCCGCTCACGTACGCGTGCAAGTTGCCCGCCGACAGGTACAGGGCCTGTCCCGGGTCGAGCACGATCCGGTTGAGCAGCAGCGCCGCCAGCACTCCGGCGTCGTCGGGGTAGCGCTCCCCCAGCGTCAGCGCGAGCTGCGCCTCGCCCTTGAATTGCTCCGCGCCGCTCTCGAGGTAGCGCACGCAGCCGGCGAGCACCGCGGGCACCAGCACCGCGAGCGCGGGCTGCGGCAGCGTGATCCACGTCGTGACCAGCGCGCGCAGGCCCTGCGAGTCCGGCTGCCCGGCGAGCAGGCCCAGGTAGCTGTCCAGCTCCGGTACGGCCAGCACCCGCAGCAGTTCGACGGTGACTGCCGGGTCGCGGAAGCCGGCGAGGGCCTCGAACCGGCTCAGCGCGATGACGACCTCGGGTTTGTGCGCGGCGTCGCGGTAGTTGCGCTCGGGGGCGTCGAGGGGGATGCCGGCGGCGTTCTCGCGGGCGAAGCCCTCCTCGGCCTGCTCCCGCGACGGGTGGGCCTGCAGGGAGAGCGGCTCGTCGGCCGCGAGCACCTTCACCAGGTAGGGCAGGCGGTCGCCGAACTCGCCGCGGCACGCGGGGCCGAGCTGACCGTCGAGGTCGGCGCCGATCGCGGACAGCAGGTCACCGTCCGTGGCGGTGTCGGAGGCGTCGTACAGCTTGGCCGGGTCGGCGGGGTGCGCGCCGAACCACAGCTCGGCCTCGGGATGGTTGGACGGCACGTGCCGCCCCTGCATCGTCGCCAGGACCGTCCGCGAGCCCCAGGCGTACGGCCGGATGACTCCCTCGATCCGCTGCATCACGCCTCCCCCGTCAGGCGCCGGTAGACCGACGCGAGATCGAACCGTACCGCCAGTGCCAGGAGGTCCAGCGCGTCCGCGCGCGGACCCGTCGTCTCCGGCGCGCGCTCGGCGCCCTCGTCGACGGGGAGCGACTCCACGTCCGGCAGGGCGCGCAGCCGCGCCTCCACCAGCGGCGCGCGCTGCTCCGTGGTCAGGATCAGGACCCGCAGCGGCGTCTGCGCAGCGGGGCCGTCGAGGAACGGATCGTGGAACAGCGGGTCCACCGCGGCGCCCGTCTCCAGCGCGCCGCCGGACGGCGCGGACGCGAGCTCCGGCGTGGCCAGCTCGACGTCGGCGAGGCCCACCGCGGCGACGACCTGCCCGCCGAGCGTGAGCGCCTGCGACGCCGCGTGTTCCGCGACGGCGAGGCCGGGCGCGGTATCGGCGGTGAGCGCGACCCGCCGGCCCGTCATGCGGGCCGCGAGGCGCTTGGCGGGATTGGATTCGACGTCCCGATCGGGCGCGCCGCGCACGGCCTCGTCGTCGAGCGTCTCCGCGAGCGAGTGCAGGAATCCCTCCCCGGGCGCGTCGCCGCGGTCGGTGCCGGAGAGCCGGCCGAGCACGGCGAGCAGCGCGGCGGCGACGCCGACGAAGCCGAACCGCTCGGGCACGCGCAGGCGCGGCGAGAGGTCGACGGTGCGCCCCGCGGCCGCCTCGGCGACGGGGCCCTCCATGGGGACGGCGACCACGACGACGGCGCCGCGGCGCGCGGCCGTGGCGATGGCACGGGCGAGCACGAGGTCGCCCGCGTCGAAGCCGCAGACGACGACCACGTCGAGCGCCCCCACCCACGGCGGCAGCTCGGTGGAGCGGACGAGTGGGACGTCGAACCGGCCGGCGGTGAGGGCCTCGACGAAGCCGGCGGCGGCCGCCGCGGGACCCGCGCCGCAGACCACCACGACGGCGCGCGGCGTGAGGCCGTCGAGCTGGGCGAGGGCGCCCTCGTCGACGGCGCTGGCGACCGCGCGCGCCTGCGCGCCCGCGAGCGCGGCGGCACGCAGGTGCCCGCCCACGTCGGCCGCGATCAGACCCGCCGGATCATCGAGATCGGCAATCTCGGTCACGGCTTCCTCCCGTCCCATCGGCGCTGGGCCCCGCCGGCGCCGTTCCGACCGCCGGAGCACACTGCGCGATCAGGCACGTACGATCGCCAGGATCCGCTCGGTCAGCGCGCGCACCTCGTCCGTGGACGCCGCCTCGACGTTCAGCCGGAGCAGCGGCTCGGTATTGGAAGCGCGCAGGTTGAACCAGGCGCCCGAATCCAACTGTACCGTCACGCCGTCCAGTTCATCGGTGCTCTGGATTTCGTCCGCGAACGCATCGAGCACGGCGCGCGTGCGCTCGCCCTGGTCCGCCACCGTCGAGTTGATCTCCCCCGACGCCGCGTACCGGTCGTACACGCCCATCAGCTCGGAGAGGGGCTTGGACTGCTCGCCCAGCGCGGCCAGCACGTGCATCGCCGCCAGCATGCCGGAGTCGGCGCCCCAGAACTCGCGGAAGTAGTAGTGCGCGGAGTGCTCGCCGCCGAAGACGGCGCCCGTCTCGGCCATCCGGGCCTTGATGAACGAGTGGCCCACACGGGTGCGCACCGCGGTGCCGCCGTTCTCGGCGATGATCTCGGGCACCGCCTTCGACGTGATGAGATTGTGGATCACGGTGGCGCCGGGGTTCTTCGCGAGCTCCCGCTCGGCGACGAGGGCGGTCACGGCCGACGGCGAGACGGGCTCGCCCTTCTCGTCCACGACGAAGCAGCGGTCGGCGTCGCCGTCGAAGGCGAGGCCGATGTCCGCGCCCTGCTCGACCACGAACTTCTGCAGGTCGACGAGGTTCTTCGGGTCGAGCGGGTTGGCCTCGTGGTTCGGGAAGTTGCCGTCGAGCTCGAAGAACAGCGGGCGCACGTCGAGCGCTTCGACGGGGCCGAGGACCGAGGGCACGGTGAAGCCGCCCATGCCGTTGCCGGCGTCGACGGCCACGCGCAGCGGGCGCGAGCCGGACAGGTCGACGAGCTTCCGCAGGTAGTCGCCGTACTCGTCGAGGACGTCCCGCTCGGACACCCGGCCGGGGGCACCGTCGTACGACGGGACGCCGTCGGCCACCTGCTGGGTGATCTGCTGCAGACCCGTCTCCTGCCCGACCGGCTTGGCGCCGGCGCGGCAGAGCTTGATGCCGTTGTAGGCCGCGGGGTTGTGCGAGGCCGTGAACATCGCGCCGGGGCGGTCGAGCAGGCCCGACGCGAAGTACAGCTCGTCGGTGGAGGCGAGGCCGATGAGGGTGACGTTCACGCCCTGCGCCGTCAGGCCCTCGGCGAAGGCCGCGGACAGCGACGGCGACGAGTCGCGCATGTCGTGGCCGACGACGGCGTCGGTCGCGCCCTCGCCGCGGATCAGCGCGCCGAAGGCGGCGCCCACGTCACGGACGAAGCCCTCGTCGATCTGCTCCCCGACCAGGCCGCGCACGTCGTACGCCTTGATGACAGCCTGCACCGACTCCAGCGCTCGAACCACGCTCGACGACCTCCTGTGAAACGGCAGGCACGGACCCGGCGGGCCCGTGCGGACGCCCCACCCTATCGGCAAACGGGACGCGGACAGGCATCCGGCGCGAGCGACGTGACGCTTCTCGGGCGACTCTCAGTCGACGGGGTCGGGCAGCACCCGCAGATGACCGCGACGGCCGGGCCGGGCGGCGTGCTTGGGCGCCGATCCGCCGGGATGTGTCGACGGCGTGACGTTCGGACCACCGAGACCGTCGTGGACGGGGCGCATCGCGCCGATCGGCGGCAGCGAGCGCAGGGGCGCGTCGGCGGGCTCGGGTGCGTGGCGGCCCTGCTCGCGCGCGGCGCGCTCGTGGACGGTGTCGGCCAGCGCGGTGAGGTCGTCGTCGAGGGCGGCGTTGCCCACGGACGCGGCGCTGTACGCAGGCAGATTGCGGAGCATCTCCCAGCCGCGCGGCGCGGTCATGCGGGTGGCGTGGAACTCGCAGAGGTCCCAGGAGTGGGGCTCGCTCGTGGTTCCCAGCGGGCCCAACACCGCGATCGACTGGCGGTAGTCGAACGTCAGCGTCGCCACGGCGTGGTTCCTGCAGCCGGGGCGGCAGCACTGACGGACGGAGTTCACAGCAAGAAGGTTAACCCCTGGCTCGGGCGGCGCGCTCCCGACACACCGGACAGCGCCGCGCGGCGGCCGTCCGGGGCGGCTCCGCCTAGACTGAGAACACGATGAGAAGCAGGAGACGGACGCCCGAGGGCGGCGCGCAGTTGCGACGCCGTGTGGCGCGGGATCGTCGCGGCCACGGGCTGCGCGGCCCGCTGGTGCCCCGCGATCTCCCGGCGTACCGGACGCGGGCGCAGGACTTCGACGAGGTGGTGCTCGACGCGTTCGCGGAGATCGACTCGCTGTGGCACGACAAGCTGAGTGACCTGGACATCGCCGTCGACGACGTGCCGGGGATCCTGCCGCACGATCCGGACGCGGTGTCGTGGCCGGCCGAGGTGGAGGCCGACGGCCCGATTCCGTTGGCGCGCATGGTCCCGGTGGGGATCGACCGCCGCGGGAATCGCACGCGGGCGCGGCTGATCCTGTTCCGCCGCCCGCTGCAGCGTCGCGCGAAGACGGAGGCGGACCTGCTGGACGAGATCCTCGCGATCCTGGTGCATCAGATCAGCGACTACCTGGGCGTGACCGAGGAGACCCTGCTCGCCGGCCCGGACGCGCTCTGAGCGGCGGAGCCCCGGCCACGATCGATTCCTCGGCGGTGGAGGCACGCGGCCGACCGGTGCCGGAACGAAAAAGTCCGCCCGGGCGGGACTCACCGCTCGGACGGACGCGTCGTTCGGGGCGCTGTACGAACAGCGGCCGCCGCGCGACGAACGATCAGATGATGCCGCGCTTGAGCTTGCGCCGCTCACGCTCGGACAGGCCGCCCCAGATGCCGAAGCGCTCGTCCTTCTGGAGGGCGTACTCGAGGCACTCGTTGCGCACCTCGCAGCCCAGGCAGATGCGCTTGGCCTCGCGGGTGGAGCCGCCCTTCTCGGGGAAGAACGCCTCGGGATCCGTCTGCGAGCACAGTGCGCGGTCCTGCCACTGATCCTCGACGGCCTCGTAGAGTTCCTCGAAACCCGCGGGCACGACACTCAAGTGCGCGCGGCTGGACCCACCGGAGAAGCTTCCGAACGGTTCACGATGAGCGTCGATCGTCATCGGCCCGCCTCCCTCGTTGCTTTCGTGGTGTTCGATGGTCTTCCTGTCTGCATGCCCCGCGCCGGCGAAGAGATCGCCGCACTGAATGACACGGTTGTGATTACACACGCGCAAAGCTGCCACGTCAAGCTGAACCGGGAAATTAGCTAATACCACCTGGATGCCCGAATGCGAGCCCTCGACACGTGGTTGAGATGTGATCCGCGTCATATTTCACACGCGCCCGCCGACGCACCACGGGTGCGCGTCGCACCTTCGATCATGCCAGGGAATGGGGCGTTCGCGCGACCTCCTCGACGGCCGCGACCCGTCGCGGGGGCCGTCGCCCCGCGACCACTACCCTCGAAGCCGTGAAGGTGACGGTGCTGGTGGGCGGTGTCGGCGGTGCGCGGTTCCTCGAGGGCGCACGCGAGCGTTTCGGGGTGACGCCGTTCCCGGACAAGGACGGCTCCGTCCCCGACGGTGCCGGCGACCACTCCGTGACCGCAGTGGTGAACGTCGGCGACGACGCGTGGATGCACGGCGTCCGGATCTGCCCCGACCTCGACACCTGCATGTACACCCTGGGCGGCGGCATCGACACCGAGCGCGGGTGGGGCCACCGCAACGAGACCTGGCACGCGAAGGAGGAGCTCGCGAAGTACGGCGCCGACCCGGACTGGTTCGGCCTCGGCGACCGAGACCTCGCGACCCACCTCATCCGCACGCAGATGCTCTCCTCCGGGTATCCGCTCACGGATGTCACGGCGGCGCTGTGCAACCGCTGGCAGCCGGGCGTGCGCCTGCTGCCCGCGACCGACGGCCGGCACGAGACGCACGTCGTGGTCGCCGACCCCGACTCCACCGACGGCGCCAAGAAGGCCATCCACTTCCAGGAATGGTGGGTGCGGTACCGCGCCGACATCGAGACGTTCGGCTTCGCCCAGGTGGGCGGCGCCGACGGGGGCGGGTCCGGCAAGGCGCAGGCGTCGCGGGCCGCGATCGCCGCCATCGAGGAGGCCGACGTGGTCTTCCTCGCCCCGTCGAACCCGGTCGTCTCGATCGGCGCGATCCTGTCCGTCGGCGGGATCCGCGCGGCGCTGCGCACCACGAGCGCTCGCGTCGTCGGCGTCTCCCCCGTGATCGGCGGCGCCCCGCTGCGCGGCATGGCAGACCGCTGCCTGGACGTGCTCGGCATCGAGACGAGCGCCCAGGCGATCGGCGAGCACTTCGGCGCCCGGAGTGGCAACGGCATCCTCGACGGCTGGCTCGTCTCGGAGGAGGACGCGGGCGTGGCGATCGACGGCCTGCCCGTCGCCGCGGTGCCCCTGCTCATGAGCTCCCCGCAGGCGACCGCGGCGATGATCGACGCCGGCCTCGTCCTGGTGGGCCTGTGAGCACGCCCGGGCCCGATGGTCGGGCGTCGCGCCCCGAGCGCGATCACGGCGCCGCGTCGCTCGAGATCCTCCCCGTCCTCGGCGTCCCCGAGGTGACGCCGGGCGACGACGTCGCCGCCCTCCTCTCGGACGCCGCTCCCTGGCTAGCGGACGGCGACGTCGTGGTCGTCACCTCGAAGGTCTTCTCGAAGGCGGAGGGCCGGGTCCTCGAGGCACCGTCGGACCCCGAGGAGCGGGACGCCTTCCGGCGCCGCCTGATCGCCGAGGAGTCGGTGCGCGTCCTGGCGACCAAGGGCCGCACCTGGATCACCGAGAACAGGCTCGGCATCGTGCAGGCCGCGTCCGGCGTGGACGCCTCGAACGTGGCCTCCGACACCGTCGCCCTGCTGCCCGAGGATCCCGACGGCAGCGCGGCCACCGTCCGGGCCGGACTGCGCGAGCGCCTCGGCGTGGACGTCGCCGTCCTGGTCACCGACACCATGGGCCGCGCCTGGCGCAACGGCCAGACGGACGCCGCGATCGGCGCCGCCGGCATGGAGGTCCTGCACGGATACGCGGGCGCGGTCGACGCCTACGGCAACGACCTGGTGGTCACCGAGATCGCCGTCGCCGACGAGCTGGCCGCCGCCGCGGACCTCGTCAAGGGCAAGCTGGGCGGCGTTCCGGTCGCCGTGGTGCGCGGCTTCGCGGTGCGCGCGCCCGAGGCGGATTCGCCGCTCGCGACGGCCCGCGGCCTCGTGCGCCCCGGCGAGGACGACCTGTTCCACACCGGCGTCGAGCTGGCTCGCCGGCAGGGGCTGCTCGTGCGCCGCTCCATCCGCGCCTTCGCCGACGAGCCGGTGCCGGCCGAGGACGTCCGCGACGCCGTCGCGGAGGCCCTGACGGCTCCTGCGCCGCACCACACGCATCCGGTGCGGTTCGTCTGGGTGCGGGACGCGGAGCGCCGTACGGCGCTCCTGGACGCCATGAAGGAGCAATGGGCGCAGGACCTCTCCGGCGACGGGCGCACCCCCGAGTCCGTCACGAAGCGGGTGCGGCGCGGGCAGCTGCTCTACGACGCCCCGGAACTGATCCTCCCGTTCATGGTCCCCGACGGTGCCCACGCCTACCCGGACGCGCGACGGACCGCGGCCGAGGAGACGATGTTCACCGTGGCCGTCGGCGCGGCGGTGCAGTCGCTGCTCGTGGCCCTCGCCGTGCGCGGGATCGGCAGCTGCTGGGTGGGGTCGACGATCTTCGCCGCCGACACCGTCCGCGAGGTGCTGGGACTCCCCGACGACTACCGACCCGCGGGCGCGATCGCCGTCGGCTACCCGGCCGACCCGTCCGTGCTCTCGACGCCCCGGCCGCCCCTCCCGCCGGGCGACATGCTCATCGAGATACCCGCTCCCGGCGGCGCCGCACAGGCCGGCGAGCCCCCTGTTGGGCCGGAAGGACGGTAGCCGAGTGACTTTCGCGTCTCTACACGCCTCCGCGATCGACGTCCTCGCCCGGTTCGACGCCCGCACCGACGCCGACGACGCCCTGCGCCACACCGTGCTCGCCTTCCTCGACGCCCAGCCGAACGCATGCGCCCGCGCCAACGTGCCGGGCCACATCACGGCGTCGGTGGTGATCCTCAACGAGGCCCGGACCCACGTCGTCCTCACCCACCATCCGCGGGTCGGCGAGTGGCTGCAGCTGGGCGGGCACTGCGAGGACGCCGATTCGACGGTGGCCGCCGCGGCGCTCCGCGAGGGGCACGAGGAGTCGGGCCTGGCCGATCTCGTCCTCGACGCCGATCTCCTCACGCTGCACACCCACCCGATCCGCTGCTCCCTCGGCGTCCCGACCCGCCACCTGGACCTGCGCTTCCGCGCCTTCGCCGTGGGCGCCGGCACGCCGGAGCTCGCGATCAGCGACGAGTCGAACGACCTGCGCTGGTGGCCCGTCGACGCCCTGCCGGAATCCGCGGAGCACACCACCGTGGCCCACCAGGTGCGCGCCGCCCTCGCCCGCGACTGATCGCAGCGCCGCAGGACGGCCGCCGGGAGCGCCCGCACACAGCGGAACCGATCACCAGCAACTTTTCTGAGAGGTATTGCGCCTAGATCTATCAATCCGTACGCTCCGAACAATCCGTCCGGCGCACCGTCGGACCCCGCGGGCCCCGCCCGCCCGACCACGACGAGGTGGCACGAGATGTTGGCGTACGAACGATTCGGCTCGGGCGAGCCGCTGGTCCTGGTCCACGGCATCGCGCACCGCCGTCAGGCCTGGTACCCCGTGGCCGAGCGGCTCGGGGAGCACCGCGAGGTCATCCTGTTCGACCTCCCCGGCCACGGCGAGTCCCCCGCGCTCGACCTCGCGGGCCGGACGGTCCAGGAGGCCCTGCAGCAGCATCTGGAGGACCTGTTCGACGAGCTCGGGCTCGTGCGCCCGCACATCGCCGGCAACTCGCTGGGCGGCCGCATCGCGCTCGAGGCGGCGGCCAGCGGCATCGTCAGCAGCGCGACGGGGCTCTCGCCCGCGGGCTTCTGGCGCGACGAGAAGGACTTCCAGCTGATCCGCGCGCATTTCGCCGCGCTGATCACCGCGGGCCGCGTGGCGGCACCGCTCGCGCCGCTGCTCACCCGCAGCGGCATCGGCCGGCGGCTGATGCTCGCCTCGCTGATGACGCACGGCGAGCGCCTGGCCGCCGATCGCGTGCTCGGCGACCTGCAGAACATGGTCGGCGCCCGCCACACGCTCCGCGACATCATCGGCGGCGCGTTCCCGTTCGAGGCCGACATCGCCGCCGACGTCCCCATCACGATCGCGTGGGGCACGCAGGACCGCGTCCTGCTCCCGTACCAGGGCCGGCGCGCTCGCCGCCAGCTGCCGGAGGCCGAGCACATCTGGCTCCCGGGCAGCGGTCACGTCCCCATGTCCGACGATGCCGACGCCGTCGTCGAGATCATCCTCCGCGGCTCCTCGGGCGGCCTGCTCGCCCGCGCCGACGCGGCCTGACCGGACCGCGTCGCTGGGGCGTTCGTCCTGTCAGTGCGCCCGTCGCCGGCCATATGCGGCGATCTTGTACTCGGTAGCAGCTAGGGACAGCGTCAGCTCACGCATCCGGCGCCGAATGGTGTCCCGATGCTCGAGGAGCATCTCGAGCCGCTCCTCGACGGAATCCTCCCCCAGGTCGACCAGTTCGACGTAGTGCTGAAGGTCCCGCATCGGCATCCCGGACAGTCTCATTCGGGTGATGAACACCAGTCGGCGTTGCGCCTCGGCGTCATACATCCGGTGCCCGAGGGAGTCCCTATCCACGGCGATCAGACCCGCCCGCTCGTAGTACCGGATCGAGTGCGGCGAGAGTTCAAGCATGTCCGCCACTTCCGCGATCGACCGCACCGGCGGATCGTCCCCCGCATCGACGAGCCGGTGAATCGCCTCCACCGAGACCGCCCCATCGATCTCCGTGTACTCGTCCACCTCGCGGAGTACCCGCGCCATCACATCGTCGGTCGCCACCGTAGTCACGCTCCTTCACTCGGAAAGTCCGCGGATCCAGCGATGTCTCCCCACTCGCGGACACCGTCGATCGCCGCAGTGTAGGCGCGCAACAGTCGGTCCACCGCCTCGGAGCCCAATGGCAGTCGGAGCGGCACCCGCTCCGACCGGACCACGTCCCCGATGATCCGCGCCGCGCGCACAGGGTCGCCCTCCTGCTCGCCGTCCGCACTCGCCAGTCCGTTCTGAACGACTCCGACGGTGCCGGCGTAGGCGTCGGACGGTGCCGCGACCTCCAGCGAATGCGCAGTGTTGAAGCCGGTTCGGAACCGCGACGGCTCGATCAGTAGGACTCTGATACCGAACTCGGCCACCTCGGCCGCAAGCCCCTCGGACCATCCCTCCAGGGCGAACTTGCTCGCCGAGTACGCGCCCACTCCAGGAAACGACAAGCGGCCGCCCTGGCTGCTCATCTGCACGATCGTTCCCGTCCGACGGTGCCGCATCCCCGGCAGCGCCGCGCGGGTCAGCGCCGCAGCGGCGAAGAAGTTCAGCTCCAGTTGCTCCCGCAACTGCGCCATCCCCAGATCCTCCGCCGAGCCGCTGATCGCTCGCCCGACGTTGTTGACCAGGACGTCGATCCGCGACCGCGCGATCCGGTCGGCGACCCGATCCACCGCCCGCTCGTCACGCAGGTCGGCCTCGATCACGTCCAGCCGCCCCGGATGGGCGGCGACGAGATCGTGCACGGATACCCCGTCGCGGACCACCGCCGTCACGGCGTCGCCGCGCCGCAGTGCGTCCTCCACCAGGCACCGGCCGAAGCCCTGCGAAGCGCCTGTGATCAGCCAATTCGATTCTCTGTTCGTCGTCATGCTTGCGAAGCTAGGGCTTCGAGCGCGCTCGAACGCAAGACGGATTCAGCGTGACGCCGCGGACCTACCCGCCACCCGGATCAGCACCAGTCCCCAGACCACCGAGAACACGGCCACCACGCACTGGAACCACTGCGGCGTCGGGCCGGGCGAGGCGATCTGCAGGAAGTTGCTCAGCGCGTGGAGCACGATCCCCGGCCAGAGCGACCCGGTGACCAGCCGGGCACCGGCCCACAGGAAACCCGCGGAGCCGGCGGTCACCACCTGCCACGCCGTCGCGCTCGCGGACTGCCCGAACAGCGCGTTCCCCACGTGCATCACCCCGAAGACCACCGATGTGGCGACCGCCGCCACCACGGGGCGTTCGGCGCGCAGCAGCGCCGTCATCGCCGGCCCGCGCGTCCCGAACTCCTCCGAGATCCCGGTCGCAGCCGTCCCGGCGGCCAATGACAGCAGGACCCACGACTGGCCGTAGATCCCCGGCACCCCGTCGCGGCCGATCAACGGGTACAGGCACGCGACGAGCAGCGGCGGCACCAGCCACGCCCACGCCCGGACCCGACCGAGGCGGAACAGCGCACCGTCGAACAGGCCCAGCCGCCAGGACGCCAGAAGAACGACGAGGAAGCTCAGCGCATCCGTGACGACCATGCCCACGTGCGGGAACCACCGCAGCCATACCAGGGGGTGGTCGAGCGACCCGAACCCGTAGGTCGCGCACCACCACAGCAGCATCAGCCCGAGCGCGCTCGTCCACGCGCGGGACCGCGACACGTCAGCCGATCCGGATGCCCTTGCCGAC
Source organism: Tsukamurella tyrosinosolvens (assembly GCF_900104775.1). Taxonomy (NCBI): domain Bacteria; kingdom Bacillati; phylum Actinomycetota; class Actinomycetes; order Mycobacteriales; family Tsukamurellaceae; genus Tsukamurella; species Tsukamurella tyrosinosolvens. Next base: position 1,252,078 of record NZ_FNSA01000003.1, on the reverse strand, counting down.
GGTGACCACGCCACCGGCGGAGACGTTGAACCGCTCGCGCTCGCGGTCGAGGTTCACGCCGAGGATCTCCCCGCGGCCCACCACGACGTTCTTGTCGAGGATCGCCTTCCGGACGACGGCGCCGGGCTCGATCTTCACGCCGGGCATGAGCACGGAGCCCTCGACGGTCGCCCCGTCGCCGATGGTGACGTTGGCGCCGATGACGGAGTTACGCACCGTCGCGCCGGAGATGATGCTGCCGGCGCCGACCATGGACTCCTGCGCGAGACCACCGCGCGCGAACTTCGCCGGCGGGAGGTTGTCGTTCTCGCAGCGGATGGGCCACTGACGGTTGTAGAGGTTGAAGATCGGGTACACGGAGACGAGGTCCATGTGCGCCTCGTAGAAGGCGTCGATCGTCCCGACGTCGCGCCAGTAGCCGGCGTCGCGCTCGGTGGCGCCGGGCACCTTGTTGTCGCTGAAGTCGTAGACGGCGGCCTCCCCGCGGGCCACGAAGGCGGGAATGATGTCGCCGCCCATGTCGTGGTCGGAATCCGGGTTCTCGGCGTCGGCGATGATCGCCTCGACGAGGGCCTGCCGGCTGAAGACGTAGTTGCCCATCGACGCGAAGGTGACCTCCGGGTCGTCGGGGGTGCCGGGCGGGTCCGCGGGCTTCTCCAGGAACTGGGTGATGCGGCCGGAATCGTCGGACTCGATGCAGCCGAAGGCCTTCGCCTCGGCCCGCGGCACGCGGATGCCCGCAACGGTGACGCCCGCACCGGATTCGATGTGCGCCTGCACCATCTGCGACGGGTCCATCCGGTACACGTGGTCGGCGCCGAAGACCACGATGTAGTCGGGATCGTCGTCGGTGATGAGGTTCATCGACTGGAAGATCGCGTCCGCACTGCCCGTGAACCAGCGCTTGCCCACGCGCTGCTGCGCCGGGACGGGAGTGATGTACTCGCCGCGGAAGCCGAACATGCGCCACGTCTGGCTGATGTGCCGGTCCAGCGAGTGCGACTTGTACTGGGTCAGCACGCACAACCGCTGATACCCGGCGTTCACCAGGTTCGACAGCACGAAGTCGATGAGGCGGTACGAACCGCCGAAGGGCACGGCGGGCTTCGCGCGGTCCGCGGTCAGCGGATACAGGCGCTTGCCCTCGCCGCCGGCGAGGACGATTCCCAGGACACGAGGCTGGTTGCTCACGGGGTCCACGCTAACCCCAATCCGGGCACCCGTGCAGCGTTCTGCGACAGTGCATCCTGTTCCACGGCGATGCACAGGCGTCCGGGCGGAGAACCACAGGTGAACCGCACCGCTCGGGCTCCGTCGAACCGGCTGCGTGCGGCCCCGGCAGGCTCTAGCGTGGTGCCATGCGTGTAGCGATGATGACGAGGGAGTACCCGCCCGAGGTGTACGGCGGAGCGGGCGTGCACGTGACCGAACTCGTCGCGCGACTGCGCAGCCTCTGCGAGGTCGACGTGCACTGCATGGGCGCCCCGCGGCCGGACATGGACGGCGTCACGGTCTCCGGCCCGGACCCCGAGCTCGCCGGCGCGAACACGGCCCTCGAGATGTTCTCCACCGACCTGCGGATGGCGAACCTCGCCGCCGAGGCCGAGGTGGTGCACAGCCACACCTGGTACACCGGCTTCGCCGGGCACGTCGCCGCACAGCTCTACGGCGTGCCGCACGTCCTCACCGCGCACTCGCTCGAACCCCACCGCCCGTGGAAGGCCGAGCAGCTGGGCGGCGGCTACCGCCTCTCCAGCTGGGCCGAGCGCAACGCCGTCGAATACGCCGATGCGGTGATCGCCGTGAGCCGCGGCATGGCGGACGACGTGCTCGACGCCTACCCGAACCTCGATCCCGCCCGGGTCCACGTCGTGCTCAACGGCATCGATTCGGAGGTCTGGCACCCGGCCCCCACCTTCGGCGAGGACTCCCCGCTGGTCGAGCGCGGCGTCGACCCGGACCGCCCCATCGCGGCGTTCGTCGGCCGCATCACGCGCCAGAAGGGTGTGAAACACCTGGTGGCCGCGGCACACCGGTTCGATCCGGACATCCAACTCGTGCTCTGTGCCGGCGCTCCGGACACCCCCGAGATCGCCGCGGAGACCGCGGATGCGGTGGCCGCGCTCGCCGAGTCGCGGGACGGCGTGCACTGGGTGCAGGACATGCTCCCCACTCCGAAGGTGCGCGAGATCCTCAGCGCCGCCACGGTGTTCGTCTGCCCGTCGGTGTACGAGCCGCTGGGCATCGTCAACCTCGAGGCCATGGCGTGCGGCACCGCGGTCGTCGCGTCGGACGTGGGCGGCATCCCCGAGGTGGTCGTGGACGGCGACACGGGCACGCTCGTGCACTACGACGAGGCGCACACCGACGCCTTCGAGGCCGGGCTCGCCGACGCCGTGAACGCGCTCTGCGCGGACCCGGCGCGCGCAGCCGCGTACGGCGCCGCCGGCCGGGCGCGGGCCGTCGCCGATTTCAGTTGGGAGTCCATCGCCGCGCAGACCCTGGACGTCTACCGGCACGCCATCGCCGCCCGCGGATAGCCCGCGCGCTCAACGCACGACCGGCGCGCCGCTACCGCACCGCGTAGACGCTGACGGTGCCCGACGCCGTCACGGCGGCGGTGCCGCCGGCGGTCAGCCGGGCGATGGCGGCCGCCCGCTCCTCGGGCGCACCGTGGTGCGCGCTCGGCCCCATCGCGACGAGGTCGGCCGCGGCCTCCGCGGTGAGATCCATGACCCACTCGTGCTTCTCGCGCGAGACGAGTGAGAAGTCGTGCAGCGCACCGTCGAGCCGGGCGACCTTCCCCTCCTCGACGGAGATCATCCCGAGCGGCTCGACGATCTCGCGCAGGTGCCGCGGCCCGGGGGTGAGCACGACGAGCCGGCCGCCGGGACCGAGCACGCGCGCGAACTCGGCGGCGTTGCGGGGCGCGAAGACCGACAGGACCGCGGCGACGGCACCGTCGGCGACGGGCAGGCGCGCCCACCCGTTCGCGACGACCGCCCCGATCGACGGCCCCCGCCGGGCGGTGCGCCGGGCGGCGGGCTTGGAGAGATCGAGCCCGATGCCGGTGCCGCCGAGCCCGTTCGCGGCGCGGACCGCGCAGGCCCGCGCGAGGTACTCCCCCTCGCCCGCGCCGCAGTCGAGGACCGTGCCGTGGGGCGCGGTGGCGGCGGCCGCCGCCACCGCGGCGTGGAAGGTTTCGTAGTGGCCGGTCGCGAAGAAGCGCTCCCGGGCGGCGATCATCGCGGCGTCGTCGGCGATCAGGCCGCTCGCGTCACCGGCGAGCAGGGAGACGTAGCCCTGGCGGGCGACGTCGAAGGAGTGACCGGCCGGGCACAGCAGCGTGCCGCCGTCGGCGTCGAAGCCGCCCCCGCAGTGCGGGCAGGCGAGCGCGGGCAGGACCGCGACCAGTCCGGGCGGTACGTGCACCATGGGACCCCCTGTGAACGAGAAGATCCCGCACGGTCACACCGCGCGGGATCTCCGATGAAAGCAGGACGACGGGGCTACGACGTGACGCCGCGCAGCTCCTCGCCGAGCGCAGCGGCCTCATCCGGCGTGAGCTCCACCACGAGGCGTCCACCACCCTCCAGGGGTACGCGCATCACGATCCCGCGCCCCTCCTTGGTCGCTTCCAAGGGGCCGTCCCCCGTACGTGGCTTCATAGCCGCCATCCGTTGCTCCCTTCCGATCCTTCACCCGCCCGAGCGCAGCCCGCAGCGGGTCCGCTCCACATTCTAGCCTGTGCGCTGCACCGATCGGTGCGGACCACTGGCAATGTGCACCTAATCGGCCTCGCCCGGGGCGTCGGTCGCGGCCGCCGCGGGTTCCTGCTCGGCGGCGAGGCGGGCGCGCAGGACGTCGATCTCCCGTGCCAGTCGTTCGAGGGCCCAGTCCACCTCGGCGGGCTTGTACCCCCGTACCACCTGCTGGAACCGGAGGCCGCGGACGTCCACGCCCGTGACGTCCTCGGCGGGCAGCACGGTCGGCGTGGCACCGGTCTCGAGCGGCGGGGTCTCGTCGCCTCGCCCGAACACCAGCGCGGCCACGCCGTACAGCACGGCCGCGACGGCCAGCAGACCCAGGGCGTACAACACGATCACCATGGGGCCATCATGCCCGAACCTCGGGGAGGAAGAGGACACCGTCGGTCCGGGCCAGGCGCTCGGCATCCAGCGGGAAGTACGCGCCGAGCACGTCCCGGTCCGTCCGCGCGGCCGCGCCGCGCAGCCGCTCGGCGAGGTCGGGCCCCGCGTACAGGCGGGCCGGGTCGGCCTGCGCGCGGCTCAGTTCCCCCTCGACGGTGCCCGGCGCCGGCGCGGCGAGTCCGTGCGCGGGCGCTGCGCCGATCGCCATCGCCACATGCCGGTACCCGTCGCCGAGGCGCGCCGCCGCCTGCGCTCCGCCGCTGAACCAGCGCACGGTGTGCGGCCCCATCCGCATCTCGCTCACCCCGCGCTGCAGGTGCAGGTTGTGCGCGAACGCGATGGTGCCGCCGCGCGGCGCCTCGCGGCGGGCGATCGCCAGGAGGTTGCGCCCCATCATCACGTCCCGCTGCGCGCTGAGCCGGCCGAGGCGGTCCGCGGTGTCGGTCGCCATGATCGCGTGGTAGCGCAACAGGCCGACGGCGGTGGCGGCATCCGCCTGCAGCCACCACCGGTCCTCGTCCCGCTCGGCGAGGTCCGGGACGTGCGCGTCGAGAACGGCGCACAGGTCGTCGGTCAGCAGGCGCAGCCGCTCGGCGTCGACGGTCCGCCCGACGCCCCGGTCCGCCTCGTACATGGCGGCCTCCTCGGTCCACCGCGCTTCGTCGCCGAACAGCGCGTCGAGGTCGGCCTCCGCGACGACGTCCGGGGCGACCTCGGCGATCGCGGCCCGCAGACGGAGCAGGAACGCACGGGGGCTCGGGGCCGCCGCCATCTCCATGGGGCCGTCGAAGCCGTAGAACCGCACCGGCGCGTCCAGCGTCCGGTTGAGCGCGCGAAGCGTGCGCAGCAGTTCACCCGTCGCCTCCAACGCGTGGAGGTAAGGGTGACTGAAGCCCTCGGCGAGGACCCGCTGCGGGTCGAGGTCGGCGCCCGCGAGGTAGTCGTTGACCAGCGGCGAGCGGTGCAGGTCCGACTCCACCGCGATCGAGCGGAAGCCGCCGCGCAGCACGAGGTCCTCGATCACCGCGTTGCGGGCGCGGAGGATCTCCTCGGACCCGTGCATGGGCTCGCCGAGGGCGAGCAGGCGGGTCGGGGTGGGCGCATCATGGAGGAAGGAAACGAGGTCTACCCGGTCATGGTTCATTCCTTTCACGATATCGTTGAACACTCCGTTGAAACTTCGCCCCAGAATCACGTGGAAGATGCCGAATAACCCTCAAAGCACGGTGCGCCCGGTCGACCTCGCGCGCCCCCACGGGCTCTCCACCCAGGCGGTGCGCAATTACGAGGAACAGGGCGTGCTGCCTCCGGCCGGACGCACCCCGTCGGGCTACCGCGCCTACACCGAGCGGCACCGACTCGCCCTCGACGCCTTCCTGGCGCTCGTCCCCGGGTGCGGGCACGCACGGGCGGGCTCGATCCTGCGCGCGGTGCATCGCGACGACCCCGACGCCGCCTTCGCACTGCTCGACCAGGCGCACGAGGAACTCGCGGGCGACCGCGACACCTTCCGCCGGGTGCGCGCCGCCCTCGGCGACCTGGGCGACCCCGGCGACGACGACGGCGCCGCACTGTTCGTCGGCGAGGTCGCCCACCGCCTGGGCGTCGTCCCGGCGACGTTGCGCGCCTGGGAACGGGCGGGCATCGTCCGGCCGGCGCGCGACCGCGCCACCGGCTACCGCGTGTACTCCCCCGCCGACGTCCGCGACGCGCGAATGGCGGAGCAACTGCGGCGCGGCGGCTACGGCCTGACCCGGATCGCCGAGCTCACCGAGCGCGTCCGCGAGGCGGGCGGGGTGGAGCCGCTGCGCGGGACGCTGGACGGCTGGCAGGCGAACCTCGTCCGACGGGGCCGCGCCCTCGTCTCCGGCGCCGCGGCACTCGACGCCCTGCTGGGCTGAGCAGCTACACCAGGGACGTCACCGGCGGCCGATCCTGGAGCGAGACCTCCGTGGTGACCTCGGTGAACCGATCCTCGGGTCCGGGCTCCACGAGGTACTGCGTGATGCCCGCCCCGGAGTCCTCGATCCCGCAGCGCCGCAACGCCGTCCCCAGGATCTGTCGACTCATGACGCCGAGGTCGCGCAGGTCGCGATTGCGGTGCTTGCGCACCGAGAGGTTCACCTGTGCGATGCCCGCCAGCCCGTACCGGGATTCCGCGTCCAGCAGCAGGCCGATCTCCACGCCGTAGCCGGCTGCGAAGGGCACCGAGGCGAGGAACTCACGGGTCCCCGCGTACTCGCCGCCCAGCGGCTGCAGGATCGCGCGCAGCGACGGCCGCAGCGCCGCCAGGATCGGCCGCGCCACCAGCTCCGTCACGCGCCCGCCGCCCGTCGGGTCCTCGCCCTGCTTGAAGACGCGCAGCGGTCGCCGGTAGTACGCCTTGACGAGGTGCACCTCGGGATGGAACAGCATGGGGCCCAACAGCCTCGGCACGTACCGCGGGTCGGGATCGATCAGGTCGGAGTCGACGAAGGCGATGAGGTCGCCCGACGACGCCGCCACCCCGCGCCACAGGGCCTCCCCCTTGCCGGGCACGGGCGGCAGCCCCGGGATCGCCTCCTCGCGGCTGATCACGGTGGCGCCCGCGGCGCGGGCCCGCTCCGCCGTCGCGTCGGTCGAGCCCGAGTCGAGCACGATGAGCTCGTCGACCAGCGTCCCGACTAGCGGCGCGATGGTCTCGACCACGGCGCCGACGGTGGCCTCCTCGTTCAGGGCGGGGAGCACGACGGAGACGGTGCGTCCCGCCTTCGCGGCGACGAGCTCGTCGATGCTCCAGCGGGGCTCTTCGAAGAACCTGTGCGCGGTGCTCATGCGAGACCCCGCACGACGCGCGCGGGCGGCCGGGCGCCGTCGATGGAGGCGACCATCTCCACTACGCGGCGCGTGTCGGCCACCTGGTGCACGCGGAACATGCGGGCCCCGGCGTGCGCCGCGAGGGCCGTCGCGGCGAGGGTGCCGGCGACGCGCTCCTTGAGCCCGGCGTCCAGGGTCTCGCCGATGAAGTCCTTGTTGGACAGGGCCATCAGGACCGGCCAGCCGGTCCCGACGAGCTGGTCGAGGTGCCGCAGCAGCGCGAGCCCGTGGTGGGTGTTCTTGCCGAAATCGTGCGTGGGATCGATGACGATGCCGTCCTCCCGCACGCCCGCCGCGAACGCGGCCTCGGCCGCGGCGGCGAGCGAGTCGCGCACGTCGGCGACGACGTCCGGATAACGCACCCGGAAGGGGCGGGTGCGGGGCACCGCGCCGCCCGTGTGCGAGCAGACCAGCCCGGCCCCCGTGGCCGCCGCGATCCGGGGCAGATCCGGGTCCGCACCGGCCCAGGTGTCGTTGATGAGGTCGGCCCCGGCGTCCACGGCGGCTTCCGCCACCGACGCCCGCCAGGTGTCCACGCTGATCAGCAGGTCGGGATGCCGGTCCCGCACCTGCGCGATGAACGGCACCGTCCGCGCGATCTCCTCGGTCGCGTCCACCTCCTGGCCCGGGCCGGCCTTGACGCCGCCCACGTCCACCACGTCGGCGCCCTCGGCGACGGCCGCGTCCACGCGGTCGAGCGCGGCGTCCACCGCGAAGTAGCTACCGCGGTCGTAGAAGGAGTCCGGCGTGCGGTTGATGATCGCCATCACCAGCGCCCGGTCGCTCGGCACCGGGCGGCCGCAGAAGGTGGGGCGCACGGGGATCGGGCCGCCCGACGGTGCGGTCATCCTAGGAGCGCAGATCCGGGACCTTGGCGGCCGCGACGTCGTCCGCGTACCCGTCGTAGGCGGGCACGTAGCCGTCCGCGCCACCGACGAAGACGTACAGCGGGTCGTCGCCGGTCTCGGCGAAGCCCTGCTTGCGGAGCTCGCCCTTGAGGCTCTTGAACGTGGAGGTGACCTCCAGGCTGGGCACGACGCGCGCGTAGAGCGGGATCGCGTAGCCCGGCAGCTCGTTCCGCAGCTGCGTGGCGAGCGCGGCACCGTCGAACTCCCGCCCCTCCGCGAGCTTCACCGCAGCCATGCCTGCCTTGCCGTCGGCGCCGGGGATCGCGACGCCGTAGACGATGGCGCCCTCCACCTGGTCGGCCTCGTCGAGCGCGCCCTCGACCTCGGTGGTCGCGACGTTCTCGCCCTTCCACCGGAAGGTGTCGCCGAGGCGGTCGACGAAGGCGATGTGATCGAAGCCCTGATTGGTCACCACGTCGCCGGTGTTGAACCAGACGTCGCCGTCCTTGAAGCCGTCGCGGATCAGCTTGGCGTCGCCCGCCTTCCCGTCGGTGTAGCCGTCGAAGGGCGCGGACTTGGTGATCTTGGTGAGCAGCAGGCCGTTCTGGCCCTTCTTGACCCGCTGCAGCCGGCCCTTCGCGTTGCGCAGGGGGCCGGCGGTGTCGAGGTCGTACTCGACCACGGCGTGCGGCAGGGGGCACAGTCCGACGGTGCCCTCGATGTTGAAGACGTTGACGAAGGCGATGTTCGTCTCGCTCGCGGCGTAGAACTCCATGATCCGCTCGATCCCGAAGCGCTCCTGGAAGTCCCGCCAGATCTCGGGGCGCATGCCGTTGCCCGCGGCCACCCGGATCGTGTTGGACCGGTCGCTCGGCTTGGGCGGCTGGTTGAGCAGGTAGCGGCAGATCTCGCCGATGTAGATGAACATCGTGGCCGAGTTCTCGTTCGCCTCGTCCCAGAACTTCGTCGCCGAGAACTTGCGGCCGATCGCGAGGGTGGCGCCGGAGACCAGCACCGAACCGAGGGCGACGAGCGCGGCGTTGTTGTGGTACAGCGGAAGTGGGCAGTACATGACGTCGTCGCGGCGCATGCGCACGGCGGTCGCGCCGAAGCCGGCCATGCCCTTGAGCCAGCGGTAGTGCGTCATGATCGACGCCTTCGGCATGCCGGTGGTGCCCGAGGTGAAGACGTAGAAGGCGCGGGTGCTCGCGGGCAGAGTGGCGGTCACGGCCGGGTTCTCGGTCGCGCGCGGGTCCTGCTCGCGCACCTGCCGGGCCTGCTCGGCGAGCTCGTCGATGGTGAGCACCACCCCGTCGGCGGGGCGGTCCGCGGCGTCGAGCGAGTCGAAGGCCTCGAGGTCCTCCGCGCCGGCGATGATCGTGCCGGTGTCGAGGATGCCGAGGCTGTGCCCGAGCACGGCGCCGCGCTGGTTGTAGTTGACCAGGCCGGCGGTGGCGCCGACCTTGACGATCGCGAGCATCACCAGCACCATCTGCGGGTGGTTGTGCATGACGACGCCGACCACGTCGCCCACTTTCACGCCGCGCTGGAGCAGCACGCGCGCATAGGTGTTCACGGTGGCGTTCGCCTCGCCATAGCTGATGCCCTCGCCGTGGAAGCGCAGGAAGTCGCGCGACGGGTGCTGCGCCGCGCGCTTGGCGAACACCGTGCCGATGCTCTCCTTGCTGTTCGGCGTACGCAGCAGGATCGACGGGCCCTCCTTGACCAGGAGAGGCAGGTCGGGCAGCAGCTTCCCGACGCCCCTCGCCAGATCCGCGACGCCGACGGTGCTGTTCTTATGCGTAGAGCTCACGCGGCGAGCCTACCGTGGCACCGCCGTACCACGGCACGCCTCGAGGGCCGCCGTGACGTCCGTCGCGCGCAACAGCCGTCCGAGAGCCGCGTCACCGACGAAGCCCTTCGCCTTGAGCCCGTCGATCCAGTCCAGCAGCGGTGCGTAGAAGCCGTCGTGATCGAGCACCACCACGGGCTTGTCGTGCATGGAGAGGTAGCCCGCGGTCCAGGCCTCGAAGAACTCCTCGAGGGTGCCCACGCCGCCCGGCAGCACGAGGAAGGCGCCGGCGTTGTCGTCCATGAGCTGCTTGCGCTCGCGCATGGTGGCGACGACGAGCAGCTCGTCGGCGCCGTGGTCGGCGACCTCGCGGTCGACGAGCGCCGTCGGGATCACGCCCAGGGTGTGGGCGCCGCCGTCGCGGGCGGCCTGCGCGACCGCGCCCATCATGGACACGTGCCCGCCGCCCCACACCAGGGAGTCGCCTCCGGCGGCGATGCCCCGGCCCACCTCGGTGGCGAGGTCGATGTACTCCTGCGGCACGGGGCGCGAGGCGCAGAACACGGCGATCGCGGTCACGAGGGATCCACCTCGCTGGCCTCGGCCTCGCGCTCGCGCGCGGCGTCGGCGCGCACGATGATGTCGATCGCCTCGGCCACCGAATCGGTGACGGTGATCAGGTCGGCGTCGCCGGGCGAGACCATGCCCTGGTCGGTCAGCGTGCCCCGGATCCAGTCCACGAGGCCACCCCAGTAGGCGGAGCCCAGCAGCACGATCGGGAACCGGGTCACCTTGTGCGTCTGCACCAGGGTCAGCGCCTCGAAGAGCTCGTCGAGGGTGCCGAAACCGCCGGGGAGGCAGACGAACGCCTGCGCGTACTTGACGAACATCGTCTTGCGCACGAAGAAGTACCGGAAGTTGATGCCGAGGTCGACCCAGTCGTTGAGCCCCTGCTCGAACGGCAGCTCGATGCCGAGCCCCACCGAGAGGCCGTCGGCGTCCTTGGCGCCGCGGTTCGCGGCCTCCATCGCGCCCGGACCGCCACCCGTGATCACGGCGTAGCCCGCGCGCACCAGCCCGGCGCCCAGCTCGCGACCGGTGGCGTACTCCGGCGAATCCGGCTTGATCCGAGCGGAACCGAAGACGGTGACGGCCTGCGGCAATTCGGCGAGCGCGCCGAAGCCCTCGACGAACTCGGCCTGGATCCGCATCACGCGCCAGGGATCGCGGTGCAGCCAGTCGGCGTCGTCCGCGTTCGCGAGGAGCCGCTGATCGGTAGTCGACGACTCCGTCGCCGCCGCGCCCTGCACGCGCACGGGGCCGCGGTAGCGCAGGTAGTGGTCGTGGGAGGGCTTCTTATCGGAGGCCATGACGCACAACCTACCCAGCGAGGAAGGCGCGCAGCACGGCGGCCACCTCGGTGATCTGCGCGATCTCCACGTGCTCGTCGCGCTTGTGCGCGTAGTTGGGGTCGCCCGGACCGAAGTTCACGGCGGGGATGCCCAGGGCCGCGAAGCGCGAGACGTCGGTCCAGCCGTACTTGGCGCGGAAGCGACCGCCGGCGGCCGCGACGAGCTCGGCCGCGGCGGGCGCGCCCAGGCCGGGCAGCGCACCGGGCGCGGCGTCGGTGACCTCGAAGCCGAGGGCACCGTCGGCCAGCGGTCCCGCGAGGACCTCCCGGACGTGGGCGACCGCCTCGTCGACCGTGCGGTCCGGCGCGAAGCGGAAGTTGACGTCCACGAACGCCTCGTCGGGCACGACGTTGCCGGCGACGCCGCCCTCGATCTTCACGGCGGAGAGGCCCTCGCGGTACTCGCAGCCGTCGATGTCGACGGTGCGCGCGGAGTAGTCCTGCAGGGCGGTGAGAACGGGGCCGAGTTTGTGGATCGCGTTGTCGCCCAGCCACGACCGGGCGCTGTGCGCGCGGACGCCGCTCGCGGTGATGCGCACGCGGATGGTGCCCTGGCAGCCGGCCTCGATGAGCCCGCCCGAGGGCTCGCCGAGGATCGCGACGTCGGCCCGCAGCCATGCGGGGAGCTCGCGCTCGATGCGGCCGAGACCGTTGAACTGCGAGGCGATCTCCTCGCACTCGTAGAAGATGAGGGTCAGGTCGTAGGCGGGATCGGCCATCGTGGCGGCGAGGTGCAGGAAGACCGCGTCGCCGCTCTTCATGTCGACGGTGCCGCAGCCGTGCAGGACGCCGCCCTCGCGGCGGCTGGGCACGTTGTCGGCGATCGGCACGGTGTCGAGGTGCCCGGCGAGCATGACGCGCTGCGGCAGCCCGCGATCCGTCCGCGCGAGCACGTTGTTCCCCACGCGGAGCACCTCGAAGCGGTCCAGCGCCCGCAGCGCGGCCTCCACCTCGTCGGCGATCCGTTCCTCGTCGTGGCTCACGCTGGGGATGTCGACCAGCGCGGCGGTGAGGTCGATCGGGTCAATGGCGATATCGAGGGGCACAGCCCCAGCGTAGTGGCGCTACGGGACGCGACCACCGCCAAGGCCCCGACCGAGGAGTCACCTCTCCAGGGTGGGTGCTCAGATCCCGAGGATCGCCTTGGCGATGAGGAAGTACAGGATCAGGCCCGTCGCGTCCACGAAGGTGCTGATGAACGGGTTGGAGAAGACGGCCGGGTCGACGCCGATGGATTTCGCGACGATCGGCATGAGCCCGCCGACGGTGGCCGACATGGTGCACACGCCGAAGAGCGTCGCGCCGATGACCAGTCCCACGTCGACCCCGAAGAGGGCGCCGGCGATGACCGCGCCGAGCGTGCCGAGGACGAGGCCCAGCGTGGCGCCGACACGGACCTCGCGTCCCAGCACCCGGAAGACGTCGGAGGTGGTGATGTCGCCGAGGGCGAGCGCGCGGGTCACGGTGGTGGCGGCCTGGTTGCCGGTGTTGCCGCCGGTGCCGATGATGAGCGGCACGAACAGCGAGAGCACCACCATCTCCTGCAGGCTGTCCTCGAAGACGGAGAGCACCTTGACCGTCAGCGTCGCGCCGATCGCCAGGACGAGCAGCCACACGACGCGCGAGCGCACCAGGGTCCGCACGGGCGTCGACAGATAGGGGCGGTTCAGCGGCTCCACGCCGCCCTGGCGCGCCGCGTCCTCGCTCTCCGCCTCCTCGAGGATGCGGAGCGCGTCATCCACGGTGAGGATGCCGACGAGGCGGTGCTCGTCGTCGACGATGGGCATCACCAGCAGGCGCTGCTCGGCGCAGCGGCGCGCCGCCTCCTCGGCGGACTCCCGCGCCCGGGCCGTGCCCGCGATGTTCATGATCTCGCTGACCGGCGTGTCGGGGGCGCTGCGCAGGAGACCGCGCAGCCCGACGATGCCGACGAGTACCCGCCCGGGGCCGACGACGGGGATGCCGTAGATGGTCTCGACGTCGTCGATGTGGGCCTGCACCGCGGCGAGCGCCTGCTCGGCGGTGTCGCCCGGGTGCACCGAGACGAACTCGGGGGTCATCTCGCGGCCGACGGAGCCCTGCGGGTAGCCGAGCAGCGCGGCGGTGGCGGCGCGCTCCCCCTCGGGCAGGCCGTGCAGCAGCCGCGCGGCGACGGTCGCGGGCAGCTCGTCGAGCAGGGTCACGCGGTCGTCGGGGTCGAGCTCGGCGAACAGCCCGGTGACCTGTTCGTCCTGCAGGTCGTGGATGAGCTCGCCCTGCAGCGGCGCGTCGAGGGATTCGAAGACGGTGAGCGCCTCGTCCTTCGCGAGCAGCCGGAAGACGACGGCGCGGTCCTTGCGGCTCAGGCGCTCGAGGACGTCCGCGACCTCGTGGGACGCCAGGGGCGCGATGAGCGAGGAGACCGTGGTCAGATCCCCGTCGTCGACCGCGTCGTCGATCCGGTTGGCGAGCTTGGCCGTGTCGAGTGTCGTGGTCACTCGCTGCACGGTATCCGAATCCACCGGCTCCGCAGCGCGAGCGCGTCGGGGACGGCCGGCGACACCGGGACGGGGCGCGGCGACCGTGGCCGTCGCGCCCCGTCGAGTTCGAGCTGGCGCGCCGCGCTACGGGGTATGGCCGCCCGCACCGCCCGCACCGCCGGTACCGCCCGTGCCACCGTCGCCGCCGGCACCCCCGGAACCGCCCGCGCCGCTGAGGAGGCCACCGGACTGCCCCCCGTCGCCGGGCTGGCCGCCCTGACCGGTGCCGCCGGGTTGGCCGCTCTGGCCCGCGGTGCCCCCCGCACCGGACGCGCCCGTGCCGCCGGTGGACCCGGTCGCGCCGGAGCTGCCCGTGGCGCCGCTGGAGCCCGTCGCGCCCGTGGCACCGGACGCTCCGGACGACCCGGCCTGCCCTGCCTGGCCGGCGCCGCCGAAGAGCCCGCCGGAGCCACCCGCGCCCGCGGCGCCGCCGGCGCCACCCGAGCCGCCGGAGCCACCCGCGCCGCCCAGGCCGCCGGAGCCGCCCGCGCCCGGGTTGCCCGCGGCACCGCCGGCGCCGCCCGATCCGCCCGGGCCGGACGCGCCGCCGCTCCCGCCCGCGGTGCCGTTGCCGCCCTGGCCGCCCGTGCCGCCCTGGCCGCCGCTACCGCCGGGGGCCGAGATGGGGCTGCCCGGGGGCCGGATGCCGTTTCCGCCGGTGCCACCGGTACCGCCGGTACCGCCCGTGCCACCGGTGCCGCCGGTGCCACCGGTACCGCCGTCGCCGCCGGGTCCGCCCCGGCCACCCGTGCCGCCGTCGCCCGCATCGCCGCCGGTGCCACCGGTGCCGCCCGTGCCACCGGTACCGCCGGTGCCGCCCCCGCCGCCGAAGCCGCCCGCGCCACCGGCTCCGCCGCCGCCGAAGACGCTGAACAGGCCCGCGGCGCCGCCGGCGCCGCCGAGGCCGCCCGCGGTACCGGGAGTGCCAGCACCGCCGGTCCCGCCGGTCCCGCCCGTTGCGCCCGGGGTGCCCGACCCGCCGGTGCCGCCGACGCCACCCGTGCCGCCGACGCCGCCGTCCTTGCCGTCGGTGCCGGCGGTCGTCGCGTCGGTTCCGGGGTCACCGGGTCCGCCGGGGCCCCCGTTGTAGCCGGAGGGATGGAAGACGGGCGGCAGGAGGCTGATCCGGCCGTTGCCTCCTGTGCCTCCCGGGGTGCCGTTCGGGCCGGTGGTCCCATTGGTCCCGTTGGTGCCGGCCGCGCCCGTGGTGCCGCGGGACCCCGTCGACCCCGTGCTGCCGTCGGCACCGTCCGTGCCGCGGGCCCCGGTGACGCCCGTGGCGCCCGTCGTGCCCTTGGCGCCCTGGGCGCCGTTCCCTCCTGCACCGCCGGCGCCGCCGAAGCTGAACAGCGCGAAGGTACCGGCGCTGCCGCCGGCACCGCCGTTGCTACCCGCGGCGAGGCCGTAGCCCGCGGCGCCG